>JBDUBI010000121.1:0-12807 GCA_040004225.1 Acidobacteriota bacterium | reverse complement strand
TCCCCCTCACCCCAACCCTCTCCCCGAGCGCGGGGCGAGGGGGCAGAGCTGCGCCACGACCACCATGGTGGCTAAGCTCGCCCCGAGAGGAGTCTCCCGACCAGAGGGAGGGAGGAGCCTCTCGGGGCGGGAGCCGTAGCGAACGAAGCGACGAGGCGAGCGGTCGAGCCTTCAGGCGAGCCGCTCGCCGGCGCGTGAGCGCGTCGCGTAGTGAGCGAAGGCGACGGTTTAATACCCGAACAGCCGCGGCAGGTACGTCCCCAGCAGGTACCCCCCGCCACCCGTCAGGACACCGACGGCGAGGACCTCGAGCGCGCTGCTCACCACGTTGATGCGCGCAACCCTTCCGCGGGCGACTCCGACTCCGATCAGGGTTACGAACGTCAGCCCGATGGACACGGGAAGAGCCGTCCGGATCGGCTCGAAGAAGTACGGCAGCAGGGGGATGATTGATCCCGCGAGGTAGGAGACCCCGATCGTGACGCCCTCCCCGATCCGGACGGTCTTCGGCTCGGGATCGATGCCGAGCTCCTTCTGGACCATCGTCGTCGAAAAGGCGCGGGAGCTGGTCTGAAGTCTTTCCGCGATGAGCAGCGCGTCCGCCGGCTGGATGCCCTCGTGTTCGAGGAGCAGCACCATCTCCTGAAGCTCGTAAGCCGGATTCTCCCGGATGCTGCGGCGCTCGTCTGAAATCTCCGCCTGCTGCACCTGCGCTTCCGCTTTCCCCGAAAGGTATTCGCCGGCGCCCATGGAGAGCGCGCCCGCGAAGGCCTCCGCGAGGCCCGCGATGACGACCGCCTTGGTGCTGCCCGTCCCGCCGGCCACCCCGCTCACGACCCCGAGGGGAACGAGAAGCCCGTCCATGGACCCGAAGACAAACTGCCGGATGCGGCCGCGGCGTTCGATGCGCGATTTCTCCCCCAGCAACCGCTCCCGGTCCGGCCGGCGAGAAGAAATCGCGCCCGTTTCCTCTTTCATGGAATCGCCCCCTCGCAAATCTGACGCCAGCGAGGAATCGTATCCGGTGACACCGCGAGGACACCGGTCCCCCCGTAGTTTCCGGCAGATCCCGTCGCCGCGGGACGGTCCCCGAACCCATCGGCGTCACGAAGAGGATTTGACAGTGCCGATTATAGTTCGATATATTTCGATGTATGAACCGATGCTTCGCGATTCGCTCCGCAGGCCCGGCCGACTTCGATGCCGTGGTCGCGCTTCTCACGGCCGCACGCCTCCCCGTTCAGGGGCTTTCCTCGACTCTCCCCGGAGCGCTGGTCGCCGTGGCGCCGGACGGCCGGCTCGCGGGCTGCGTGGCTCTCGAGTTTTACGGCCCGGCCGCCCTCCTGCGTTCGCTCGCGGTCGCCAGCGAGCGGCGCGGCCAGGGCCTCGGCGAAAGGCTCACGGCGGAGGCTCTGAGGCTCGCCGCCGCGACCGGCGCGAGTGACGTGTACCTCCTGACGGAAACGGCAGCGGGGTTCTTCCCGCGATTCGGCTTCGTGCGGGAAGAGCGCAGCCAGGCGCCCGCTCCGATACAGGACTCCGTGGAGTTCCGGTCCGTCTGCCCCTCGACCGCCATTCTCATGCACGCGGCGGCGCCGGCGTGAAACAGGACGTCGACATCGTGCTGGTCTGCAAGGCTCTCGGCGACTCGACCCGCCTGAAGATTCTGGAGCTCTTGAAGTCGAAGGGACGTTCCTGCTGCGACCTCATCGGCCGCGAGGAGCGCGGCCTGTGCGCGTGCGACATCGAGGGAGCCGTGGGCCTCTCGCAGGCAGCGGTCTCCCACCACATGGCGCTCTTGCGGCGCGCCGGTCTCGTCCGGGCCGAGAAACGCGGACGGTGGATGTACTACTCCCGGGACGACGCCGCCATCGCGGGCGTGGCGGAAGCTCTGGCGCGGGCGGTCTGAACGCGGGCGGTCTGAAAACGTTGTCTGCATGCATCGACATTTTTCGATGCATCCTCCAGGAGGTGAATCATGGGTTCTTCCGTCCACGTCTCCCTGACGGTGTCCGATCTGGAGAAGTCAGTCGAGTTTTACCGGGGTGTTTTCGGAGAGCCAAAGAAGGAGAAATCGGACTACGCCAAGTTCGTCAACGCGGATCCGGAGCTCCATCTCGCACTTCGGCCCGGCCTCTCCGGGCCCGCCGGAGTCGGCGCGCTCAACCACCTCGGGATCCGCGTGGACTCGACGGACGAGGTCCGCCGCTGGCGCGAGGATATCCGCCGGCGCGGCGTCGTCTCCGAAGAGGAGAAACGGGAGGACTGCTGCTACGCGCTCCAGGACAAGTTCTGGCTCACCGACCCGGACGGAAACCGCTGGGAGGTTTACACGGTGATCGAGGACCGGGACTTCGAATTGCCGGCCGCCGCGTGCTGCAGCCTTTGAGTCAGGACGGCAGGACGCGGCAGCGGGTTCTCTTCCTCTGCACCGGCAACTCGGCCCGCTCGCAAATCGGCGAGGCGCTCCTGCGCGACCTGGGAGGCGACGCGTTCGACGTGTTCAGCGCCGGGAGCCAACCACGCCCGTTCGTTCATCCTCTGGCGGGAGAGGTCCTTCGAGAGCTGTACGGACTGGATCTCGCGGGGCACCACCCGAAGGGCATGGACCAGGTCCCCGCGAGCTTCGACTGGATCATCTCGGTCTGCGACCGGGCGGCGGATTCCTGCCCTCTCGCTCCGGCGGCGGGAGAACCGATGCGGTGGAGCCTCGAGGACCCTGCGGAGGTCACGGGCAACGACGAGGAGAAGAAGGAGGCGTTCCGGAGGACGGCCCGAGACCTCCACGGCCGGATCGGGGCGTGGCTCCGATCCGAGGCGATCGTCCTCAAGGGCGCCGCCAGCCCCGAACATGCGCCCTGAAACCTCTCCGCCGGACCCCGCCCGGGGCGTCCCGCGGCCGGCCCCCTCGCATTCGATTCTGTCCCGAGGTCTCGCCGAGGGGATGGGGACACTTTTCCTGCTGATCGCCGTCGTCGGATCCGGAATCTCCGGAGAGCAGCTTTCCGGAGGAAACGTCGCGATCGCTCTCCTCGCGAACTCGGCCGCGACGGGCGCCGGTCTCGTCGCGCTCATCCTCGCGTTCGGCCCGGTCTCGGGTGGACACTTCAATCCGGTGGTCAGCGTCGTCGAGGCAGCATTCGGCGAGCTCCCCTGGCGCGAGGTTCCCGTCTACATCGCCGCGCAGGTCTGCGGCGCGTTCGCCGGAGCCGGGGCCGCGCACCTCATGTTCGGCCTCGCCCTGTTCACGCCCTCCCGGCACGTCCGGACCGGCACGCCGCAGCTTTTCGCGGAGGCAGTCGCCACCGCCGGCCTCGTGCTCGTCATTCGGGGAGCCTCCCGGCTCGGCACGTTTCCGGTGGCCCTCGCGGTCGGCGGTTACATAGCGGCCGCTTACTGGTTCACGTCGTCGACCTCGTTCGCAAACCCCGCCGTCACTCTGGCGCGGAGCCTGACGGATTCCTTTTCCGGGATCCGCCCGGCGGATACCCCCGGATTTCTGGCCGCCCAGCTTGGAGGCGGCGCGGCCGCAGCGATGCTCGCGCGTCGGATCTTCTCACCCGCCCGCTGACGGCCTTGCCGGCACGTTCCCGTGGCTCACCGTCGGAATGCCGGGCGGGTGGACCTCCCGTGCCGTCGCTGCTTTCTGCGTTGCGCGATCGTCGGCGGCTCATCGCGCCCGACATTTCGGAGGCGACGTGGCCGCGCGCGCTCGTGGGAACCGTGACGGACCGCTTCTTTGCCGCGAGGCGCCGCGGGAAAGAACCCGGACCGCCCGCGGCGCGTGACGTTCGAAGTGGTTCGATCCCGAAAGGCCTTCGGGCGAGAACGGATTGGTGATTCGAGGCTCCTGGGCTAGAATCCCCAGTTCGAGTCGCGGCACCGGCTCCGGACCTTCGATCTGCGAATCGTGTCGGGCTTCGGATCACGGCCGCCCCGTGGAGAGCGCGTTTGGCGCTGTCCAGAGGGCGTCCACGGAACAGGGATCTTCATGAACCCCGTGCGGGTCGCCATCCTGGGCAATCGCGAGGACACTCTCGTCCGCCCCATGGCGGAGGGTCTCGAGCGCATGGTGACCCGGGCGGGCGGCGAGCCCATGTTGCTCGATGGCGGGCTCGAGGCCCTGCGCCGCCTCGGCCGGCAGGACGTCCGGACTGAGCTTCGCAAGCTGATTCGGGAAGTGCCGTCGGAGCGCCGGTTTGTCGACCGGCTTCGGTCCTGCCAGGTGATCGTCGTCGTTGACTGCGCTCCCCGCCCCTACCTGCGAGGGGTCTGGGAAATCGAGGAGCTTCGCCGCCTTCTCCCGGAGAAACCGATCGTCCTCTACGACCTCTCCTACCTGGGAACGCGGCCCTCCATGCCCCGCTGGCTCCGAGATGGAAATCCCGCGAGGGGACTCCCGCCGGGTGGCTTCGGGCTGGAACGATTCGACTGGTATCTCTGTGCGTCTCTGGTCACCGAAATCGGTCTTCCGGCGGAACCTCAGCCTTGCTCCGTCATCGGCGTCGACCTCGACGATCTCAGCCTCTGGCCCGAGCGAAAGCGGGAGTTCCGGGCGCTCATCGACTTCGAGCAGCCGCCCTACGCCGAGGAGCGGGCCAGGCAGATCCGGGCGTGCGAGGAGACGGGGACCCCCTACACCGCGCTGCAGGGTCGCTACGAGATGGAGGAGATCCGAAAGATCTACCGCCAGACCAGCATCTACTTTCTCGCGGGACGCGAGAGCTTTGGCCTGCCCATCTGCGAGCTCCAGGCCTGCGGCAGTTACGTCCTGACGCCTCATGCGGCCTGGGCGCCGTCGCACTGGTTGAAGGAAGACCCGAGAGCTCCCGGTCCCGGAAGGCTCTCGCCGAATTTTGTGGTGTACGGCAACAGCCACGACGACCTGAAGGGAGAGATCGCGAGGTTGAAGGCGACGCACGATCCCCTGCGCGTGTTCGATACGTTTCTCCGCTTTCAGCCGCAGCACTTCCGGGGGAACATCCCCGAGCTGGCCGGTTTCCTCGAGCAGATCGCTTCCGGGCAGATTCACAGCGAACGCCACCACGAGCACCCCGCGCTCAAATCCCAGTCCCTCGTTCCGGAGCCGGTGAGCTCGATCTAGCTCGCGCAAGCGCTTCGGGGCCAGACGAGGGCAAACGGACAGTCGGAAACGATCCCACCGCCGACGGCCGGCCCCGGGTCTCCGGTTTCGGCCTCCCGCTCCCCCGGATGCGGGAACCGTATTCCGTCAATCGGGCCGATCGAGCTCCGTGAGCCACATCTCGGCCTTCTCCCACAGGGCCTTTGGCGCCCGAGGGTGAAAAAATCCGAAGTGTCGGAGGCTCGGGAGACCGAAGTCCGCGGGATGGAGGGTCTCCCGCCTCAGGCGCGCTGCCGTGTACAGCCGCGTGAGAGCCTCCACGGCGGGGGCGGGCGCGAAGTCTTCATCGTCTGAAACCGTGACCGCGGTGAGGGGCCCGGTGAAGCGGCCGTAACGCGATTCGACGTTTTCTCCCTGCTGGTTCGTGAAGATTCCGGTTTTGCCCCACCGCACCCATTGAAGCAGGGCCGCTCCGGAGCAGTGCTCGGGCAGGGTGAAGCGCGAAACGGGAAGCGACCCGGTTGCCCGGATCAGGAGCGGGAACAGGATGTACGCGTAGAGGACCCGCCAGTACGACGATTTCGAATACAGCCGGGGCATGCCGCGCTGAGCGGAGAGGAGGAGAGCCGCGCGAAAGCGGCCGAGCGCGGAGCTCTGTCCCAGGAGCTGTCCCCCGATGCTGTGCGCGACCGCCACCAGATCCGCCGCGCCGGACCGGCGAAGCGCCTCCGCGGCCGCCGCGGGGATGTCGAGGTTCGCCCAGTCGTCGAGGGTCGCGGATTCGTCGCCGCGTCCCCGGGACGAACCCACGCTGCGGTAGTCGAACGTCAGGACGCCCCATCCCCGTCCGGCGAGGTAGCCCCCGAACCAGCGGAGGTATTGCTGCGGGGCCGCGATGCCCGGGAGAAACACGACCGTTCGGCGGGCGGAGTCCGACCCTGGCCACCAGCGCCCTGCGAGGCGCCGTCCGTCCGCAGCCGCGAACTCGATCGGCTCGCCCGCGACGGCCGGCATTCGTAAGACGTCTAGCAGGCTGCTGAAAAAGGGTGCGAGGCGGCGTTGCGGGCGCCGCGCAGCCGGATGCAAGGAGCCGCGACGAAGGCGATGCCGCTGCATCGGGGAGGAGCGGCGACGCCGCAGACGGCCCCGCGCCGCCGCAACCGCTTGCGGTGGCTGGCCTTTTGCCCCCTCGTCCTCACAATGAAAAGGCTCGCTTCAACTCAACTCCACATTCATCGCAAATCTGCAAAAGGCCAGACACGACGCCCGCATCCATTTTTCAGCAGTCTGCTAGGCCCGGGCGGGCGCGAGTTCGGCCGTTTCCTCCGCGGGCTCCCCGTCCGCGCGCTGGGCCGCCGCGGCGATCCGGCTCTTCTGAAGCGAAGCGATGAGCTCCCGGCGATCGGTCCCGAGCACCTTCAGCAGCGGGAAGACGCCCTGCTGCAGGAAGTGATCCGAGCTGATCCCGACTCCAGCCACCTTCAGTCGCTCGTCGTACTCCGGGATGAGACCCACGCCGGGCATCTGAAAATTCGCCACCACGTGAGAGAGATCCGAGATCGTCCCCTCGCGGTCGTCCTCCATCTCGAGCTGCAGAACCTTTCGGTAGAAGCCGTGATGGGCCGCCTCGTCCCGGCTGATGAAGAAGAAGATTTTCTCGAGGAGCTCCGCACCCTCGCGCCTGGCCTTCTCCTTCTGCGCCTGGTAAATCAGGTACGTCGCCGATTCCTGGAGCGCTCCATAGCAGGTCATCTGGCGCCGCGTATGGAACGGCAGGTTCCAGACCTGGCCGAAGATCTTGTCCTCGAACGCGTAGTACTGCTCGAGGGTCCTCAGGCCGGACTGGATCAGGTACTCGCGGAAGACGAGGCCGTGCTTGGACTCCTCGTATCCCCAGTTCGCCTGGAACCAGGCGTGGCCAAAAATGTTGCGCGTGAGGTTGAAACCGTTGGCCGTGTAGTCCGGCACGTAGAGCTCCACCCCGCAAAACGTCTCGAGGCAGATCGCGACTTCCTCGGAGTTCTTGTCCTTGTCCATCTTCTCCCAGGGAACGTCGTTGAATGGATGCCAGCGCCGCTTGCGTTCGGCGAGGTCAAAGAACTCGTTGTAGGCGCGATACGCGCGTTCCCGCTGCGCTATGGAAATGCTCATGGCGGTCTCCTATGCCTTCTGCGCCGGTTGGGAGGCGAGATCGTGTCCGCGGATCAGGTTCGACAGCCCGCCGATCGTATTGAGTTGAGCGAGCTCATCGTCCGGAAAGCGGACCCCGAGCTTGTCCTCGAGATATCCGACGATCTCGAGAACCGCAATCGAGGTGATGCCGAGCTCCGCGATCGTGTCGTTCTCAGACAGCGGCTTGCCCACCAGGCGCGGGTCCGCAAACGCCACCGCCTCCCCAATCAGGGTCTTGATTTCCGCGTCGTTCATCAGGCCTCCTCGCGACTATCCATCGACTCTCCGCAGGAGCATCTGCACGAGGGATTGGTATCCCTTCGCAAATGCCATGACGCACGCCGCGAGGTATCGCTCGTACTCTTCGTATCTGTCGCCCCAGCGCGCGCGAATCTCCGGTTCATGGGATCTTAAACGGCGAAGCCACTCCGCGGCGGTCTTCTCGTAGTGTTCCCGACGGGTTTTTACCTCGAGGACCTCCCAGTAAGGGTTCGTAGAGGCGATGACCGCCTCGAGCCGCGGCGTGATGGCTCCCGGAAAGATCGTGTAGGTGGCGTGCGCGATCTCCCGGAGATCCGTTGCATTGCGCGGGACGCGGTCGCCGATCACGCTCTGGAGCCCGAACCAGGAGCCGGGCGTCGTCCAGTTCCAGACCCTCCGGAAGTAGTCGCGGTAGATCGCGATGTGCTTTCCCGCCCGGGCCTCCTCCGGCGTCGCGATGTGCTCGAACATGCCGATCGAGATCGCCGCGTCAAATGGGCGCTCCGGCTCGTAATCCTTGTAGGAGATGCATTCGACTTTCACGCCGGGAATCCGTTTTTCCTGGATCGCGGCAAACTGGGCCCGTGACAGGGTGATCCCCGTCAAATCTTCGACTCCCATGTCGCGCGCCAGAAATTCGAGGTTCGCCCCCCAACCGCATCCCACGTCCAGGACCCGCTTGCCCGGATTCACCCTCGTCCCGTCGTGGAAGTAGCGAAGCTTGTTGACCTGCGCCTGCTCGAGATCGTCTGTTCCCTCGTAGAGAGCGCAGGAATAGTTCATGCGCCGGTCGAGCCAGAGCGCGAAGAATTCATTCGAGACGTCGTAGGAAACGGCGATGTCTTCCTGGGTCGACATGGTTCTCTCCTAACCGGGAAGGCCGGTCTGCCCCGCGTCGCCGGGCGGGCCAGGCGCAACGGAAATCAGGGAAGCGTCCGCCGCGAAAGACTCGAGTCCCCTTCCGGAGAGCACGGGCAGCGCTCCCTCGAGGAGAAGCTGCCGTGTGCGGCCCCGCTGCAGCTTGCCGCTCGACGTCCTCGGGAGAGTGCCCGAGGGAACAACCGCGATGAAGTCGGCCTCGATGCCGATCGATTCCATGATCCGGACCGCGATCGCGCCGGGCAGCTCCGCCGCTTCCCTGGGCTCCCCTTCCGCGACCACGGCGAGGCGTTCGACCCCTTCCTCCGCGATCGAAAAAGCGGCGACGTTTCCGCGCCGCACCCCGGGAAGATCGCGAACCGCCCACTCGATGTCCTGCGGGTAGTAGTTCGCCCCGCGCAGGATGATCAGGTCTTTCCGGCGGCCGCAGACGAAGAGCTCTCCGGCGGAGAGGTATCCGAGGTCCCCCGTAAAGAACCACCCGTCCCGCCAGGACGCGGCGGTGGCCTCCGGCGCGTTGAAATACCCCGCCGCCACGCTCGGTCCACGGAGTCCGATCTCGCCGACCGAACGTTCCGGCAGCCGCCCGCCGCCCTCCTGAAACACTCCGATCTCGTGACCCGGAAACGCGGGACCGCACGAGACGAGCTCCGCGGCGGACGGGCCCGCTCCGGCCGGCACGGCGTGCCCCCGTTTCAAGCCGTCGGGGTCGACGGATTCCGTCCGGACTCCCGCCCCGAGCCGATGAAAACTGACGGCCAGCGTCGATTCGGCGAGACCGTAACTGGGCAGGAACGCTTCGGGACGAAAACCGGTCGGCGCCAGCCGCTCCGCGAAGGCCCGAAGCGTGGGAGCGTGAATCGGCTCCGCGCCACAGCCGGCCACGCGGAGGCAGGTCAGGTCGAGGCTGGCGAGATCTTCTGCGCGAACGCGCCGCGTGACGTGCGCGTAGGCGAAATTCGGGGCGTACGTGATGGTGGCGCGGCGCCGGTGAATCTCGCGCAGCCAGATCCGCGGATCCCGGCCAAACGCGCCGGTCGAAATGATCGACACGGGCACATCGCCTACCAGCGGCGCGAGCACGAAGCCGATCAGCCCCATGTCATGAAACAGGGGGAGCCAGCTCACCCCGACGTCGCCCTTCTGGATGTCGAGGCCGTCCCTCCCGAGGAACGCGCAAGCGTTGGCGACTAAATTCGCGTGCGTGATCATCACGCCTTTTGGCGACGACGTGCTCCCGGAGGTGAATTGCAGGAAGCAGAGGTCGGACGGGGACACCGCCGGGGGCGAGAAGGGCGGCGGCTCGCCGGCGAAAAGCGTCTCGACATCCCAGATCGGGAGGTGGCCTCTCTTGCCGGCGAAGCAGGAGGCCAGGGTCTTCGCGGTCGGGCCCGACGAAATGAGCGCGCTGGCGCCTGCCGCTTCGAGGATGCGCGCGAGGGCGTCCCCATACGGGCCGAGGCCCTTCGCCGTGCCCGGCGGAAAGGCAGGCACGGGCACGACCCCGGCGAACACCGCGCCTAAAAACGTCAGGACGAACTCCGGTCCGTCCGCCAGCACGAGGCCGAGGCGATCTCCCGGCCGAAGTCCGCGGCCGGCCAGGTGCGCGGCCCGTCTTCCGGCTTCTCGCCGAATCTCGTCCCACGAGAACGCGCGCTCTTCCGGCCCGAACCCGATGAATCGAAAGCCGCGCGCAGGATCGGACGGAAGCCGGGCGATCGCCGACACGAGGGTCAGGCTCTCGTCGGTATGGGAGGGGGCCCTGTCGAGCACCGGGGCGATTTCGTTCATCCCGCTCCTTGCAGAGGCGATCCGCAAACCGGAGGCGACGGGATCAGACAGACAGTGGAATTGGGAAGCGCAGAATAGCACGGACTCTCACGCGTGGACCCGGATCGGCTGATGGGCGGCGGCCTCGTTGGCTGCCTTCCACTCCGCGATCGCCTTCGAGGCGTACTCGTATCCGCCCTCTGCCAGGGCGTCGATCGACTTGAAGCTGAAGATGCTGTACTGATCGAGGGGCGGCTGCAGGTAGAGACTGGCCTGACGTTTGAGCCGTTCGACCTGCGCGACGCTTCCGAGAGAGGAGGCGCGCGACAGAATTTCCATGATCGAGGGCATGCGAAAGCCGTCGCTCGCAAGGGGTCGGAAGCGACGGTAGGTCATATGCCATGCGGATGGGCCCTCCCGCAGGTTCGGGTCGACGGCGAGATCCACGGCGGGACTCACGTCCATCGCCACCACCGGCCCATCGCACGCCTCCCGCATGATGTCGATCGGCAGGTTCTCGAGCATCGCGCCGTCGACGAACAGATCGCCATTCTCGAAGAGCGGCGGAGCCAGCCCGGGGACCGCGATACTGGCGCCGAGCGCGCGCCATAGCGTCCCGCGACGGTGCACCATGACCGTCGCGCGCGTCAAGTTGCTCGAGCAGCAGAAGTAATTGAGCGCGAGGTCCTCGACCTGCGCCTCTCCGTAGAGGTCCCGGCCGACTTTCGTGAACCGGCGTCCGGCGATCAGCGCAATGTAGGGAAAGGTGTAATCGCGGAGAGGATGCCGGTTGCGCCAGGTCCTCTTGTTGTAGTCGAGCATCTGCTCTGTCGTCCAGCCCATCGCGACCTGCGCGCCGAGAAAAGCCCCCATGCTCGTTCCGCCCACGAGGTCCACGGTGATCCCCGCTTCTGTCAGCGCCTTCAGCATGCCGATCTGCGCGAACGAGCGCGCTCCCCCGCCGCCGAGGACCACGCCCGTCGCCCGGCCCGTCAAGAAGCGTACGATTCGATCGTAGTCTTTGGGCCCGTCGTCGACCACGTGATGAATCCGGTCGATGCGCCGCTCGGCCAGCCATCGGGACGTCCCCCGGTAGACCGGTTCGCGTTGCGAGTGCAGGAGCACGAGCTCCTTGCGCGTCAGGTCCGCTCCCTGGCGAGACATCGCGCTCTCGACCGCGTCGAGCTCCGGCGAGCCTGCCGCGTCGGCGACTAAGAGAATCCGGTCCGCCTGGCGGATGCACCGGCTCGTCCAGGCGGAGGGGACCGGATCCACCTCGTACAGCAGAAATCGATATTTCGCTTCCTGCTCGTTCAGCCACGAGACGATCGCGTGGTTGCGCGAGTGGTCCTTTGGAATCTGAGAAGCCCCCGGGCCGAGTTCCCGGTCGAGGCGCGCGCCGTCGAGATGCAGCACGGGCCCTACCGCTTCGAGCGCCGCCGTGAGCCTCGCCGCGACACCCTGGAGGGAGCCTCCGGTGCCGGCGGGCACCAGCGCGATCGTGGCGACGGTGCCCGCGCCCGCGATCTGGGACCCCTGCATGGAATGCTGGTATCGCGTGATGATCCGCCGCGCCAGCATCATCGTCATCTGCGGATGCGTCGCGAGAAGCCGGTTGAAGCTCTCCTCCGAAAGACGCAGCAATTCGGCATCCCGAACCGCGCGCACCGTCGCGGATCGCCGCGCCCCGGTCAAGAGCGCCATTTCGCCGACGGTTTCCCCGTAGCCGACCTCGCCGAGAACCACGTCGCTCTGGTTCGGCCGTTCGCGCATCACGCGCAGGCGGCCATTGACGACCACGTACAGGCACTCTCCGATCTCCCCCTGCTGGAAGAGAAGCTCGCCCCCCGGCAGGCGCAGCCACTCGAGCTCGGGCCCGAGCTTCTCGAGATCGGAAGCGTCGAGGCTCCCGAAGAGCTCGGTCGAAGCGAGGACGGCGAGCGAGTCTGGTTTCATCCAAGTCTCCGGTCCGCACAGGAAAAACGGGGCTTCCGAGGGTTCGAGGAGCGCATTGTAATTCCGGCGGGAGCAGGGTTCCATAGATCCTTCCAGCCGCGCAAGGCGCCAGGTGCGTCCCTCTGACGCGTTCCCGTCGGGGCCGGGACTCGGATCGCCGGCCATGCGCCGGAGATCCCGCAACGCATGCTGGCGGTCGTCGCCCTGCACGTGATCACGCATTGGGGCGTCGGCGGGCCTCTCCCGCGGGGCACAAGAAGGTGTACGTGAGGATCCGTCCGCCATGACGGTATGCTTGTTCCGGCGCTTGAGCGCGTTTCTGGGAGCACGCCGATGTCCCACATCCGTCGTCATCCGTGGAAGCAGACCGTTGCGGGGGCCGTCTTCGCCCTCCTCGCCGTTTCCTGCGCGAGCTTTTCCTCCCGGGTGCAGGTCGTTCACGACGAAAAGGACCTTCCGCGCGGGTGCGAATCCAGAGGCCGCGTGGCGGCGCCCTCGGAGCTCGAGCTTCGGGAGCGCGCGGGTCAGCGAGGGGCGAATTTCGTCCTCGCCCCGGATTCCGCTTCGGTTCGAGGGTATGCGTTTCTATGCAGCCCCGCGAATGCATCACCGCTGTTTTTGAGCCCGGACAACTACGGTCCGCCCCCTCCGCCCGTCCAGTCCACGCTTCTTCCGTCGCAGGTGAG
>JBDUBI010000242.1:0-12934 GCA_040004225.1 Acidobacteriota bacterium | reverse complement strand
GCTCCTCCTTCCCTTCGGTCAGGAGACTCCTCCCGCTGCGAGCGTAGCCACCATCCTGGGTGGTGCGCAGCTCTGCCCCCTCGCCCCGGGCTCGGGGAGAGGGTTGGGGTGAGGGGCACGACTCAGGTGGAAGTCGGTCGGAAATGAGAACTGGCTTACTCGACGAGAGGGTTTGGCGGGATGGCGCCTGCACATCGCGAGCTCGTGCGGCCAACTCATTCTCATGGCAGATGGAGGGCCGGTGAAAAGAGGTTATCGAAAGCCTTCTTGACTCCGTTAGTAAATTACTGAATAGTTATTTATATATGGGACGTCCGGCGAAGGTGCAACGGGACCAGGTGCTCGCCGCTGCGCGGTATGCGTTTGTCCGCGGGGGCTACGAAGGAACGACCCTCGCGGACATTTCCGCGCGGCTCGGGGTTTCTCCCGCCGCCCTGCTCCGGCACGCGCCCACCAAGCAGGCGTTGTTCACGGCCGCGATGGGGGCCACGCCCGGGCCCGAAATGTTGCCGCTCGGATTCCTCGCGGACGTGCCGGGGGACGCCGATCCGGCCGTGGTGCTCCGCCAGGTAGCCAACGCTTTCGTCCCGTTCATCCAGGCAAAGCTGCACGAAAGCCTCGGCCGCTGGGTTCACTTCAAGAAGGTGGCGGGACTCGGACGGTTGCCGCTGCCCTTCGATCCGGAGTCGCACCCGACGCCCCCCCAGCGCAATCTGAGGTTGCTCGAAGAGTACCTGCGCCGTGCCCGGCGCGCGGGTCGCGTGCGCGTTCGGAATCCACGCGCCGCCTCCGTCGCCTTCGCGGCCTCTCTCCATTCCTTCGTGATGCTGCAGGAGGTCGTGCAGGCCCTCGAAGAGCCCCTCCCGTTGGACGAATACCTCGACACGCTGATCGACATCTGGAAGAGCGGCGCGATCGCGAAAGGGAAAACACGATGACAAAGCGTTCTCTCCTTCTCGGGGCCGCGGCCGTTCTCCTGGCGGGCGGAGCGTTCTGGGCGCTTCGCTCCCGCGTCGGCGTGAAGCCGCTCGTCCTCTCCGGGTCGATCGAGGCCCGGGACGTCGAGGTGGGATCGCTCCTGGGAGGACGCGTGGCGACAGTACCGGTCGCCGAAGGCGCCCGGGTCTCCCGGGGCCAGACTCTCGTCGTCTTCGAAACGGACCTGATCGATCTTCAGCTCCGGCAGCAGCAGGCCCGCGTGGCGGAGGCACGAGCCAATCTGTCCAGGACCCAGCGCGGACCGCGCGTCGAAGACCTGGCGCGTTCGCGCGCGGAGGCGGACAACGCCGAGCGCGAGCGGCGGCGACAGCGAGCGCTCCTCGATCAGGGCGTCATCGCGCAGCAGCCTTACGACGCGGCCGCGACCGCGGCCCGCACGTCGCTCGAGACCCTTCGCGAGAAGGAGCGCGGGAGCCGCTCCGAGGACATCGACGCCGCCGCCGCCGGCGTGCAGAGGGAAGAAGCACAACTGGCTTTTCTCGAGAGACAGAAGCAGGAGGCCGTCGTCACCGCGCCGTCGGACGGGATCCTCCAGTCGCTCGATCTGAGGCCGGGAGACCTCGTCGCGCCCAATCAGCCCGTCGCAAAGCTGATCGAGCCTTCACAGATCTGGGTGCGGGTCTACGTCCCCGAGCCCTCCCTCGGCCGCGTGCGGGTCGGCCAGATTGCGCAAGTCCGGGTCGATACCTTTCGAAACCGGAGCTTTCCCGGGAAAGTCGTCGAGATCCGCACGTCGGCGGAGTACACCCCGCGCAACGTGCAGACGCTCGAACAGCGCATGGATACGGTCTTCGGCGTCAAGGTTGCGATCGACCCGGCCCCGGAGTTAAAACCCGGTATGGCCGCTTCCGTCGTGATTGGCGAGGCGCGTTGAGCGACGACGACTTCGGCATCCGCGTCGAGGGGGTCTCGCGCGATTTCGGCAAAGTCCGCGCGCTCGACCGAGTCACTCTCGCCGTGCCCCGAGGGGAGATCTACGGACTGCTCGGACCGAACGGTTCCGGAAAATCCACCCTCATCCGCATCCTCTGCGGCCTCCTCGCTCCGACGGAGGGCCGGGCATGGGTCGACGGGCTCGACGTCGCGAAGGAGAGCGAGGCGATCCGGGGACGCATCGGCTACGTCTCCCAGCGGTTTTCCCTCTACGAGGACCTGACCGTCCTCGAGAACCTCGACTTCTTCGCCTCCGTGTACGGCTTGAAGAACGCGGCGCTCCGGGAACGCCGTGAGTGGGCCATCGAGCTGACGGCGATCGGCCCTTACCGATCTCGTCTCGCCGGACAGCTCTCGGGCGGCTGGAAACAGCGTCTGGCGCTCGCCGCTGCGCTGATGCACCGGCCCCGCGTGGTGTTCCTGGACGAGCCGACGGCCGGCATCGATCCGGTGGCCCGGCGCGAGCTCTGGAACCTCCTTTTCGGGCTGGCCGCGGAAGGGGTCACGCTCTTCGTCACGACGCACTACATGGACGAAGCGGAGCGTTGCGGCCGCGTGGCCTACCTGTATCTCTCCCGCATGCTGGTCGAAGGCTCGCCCGACGAGCTCACGAAACTCCCAGACATCACGCCTCAGGGGACCCGCCGCGTAGAGGCCGCCTGCGAGCGCGGCGTCGCCGCCGTGATGGGACAGGCGCGGGCCCTCCCCTACGTGCTCGATCTGACGATCTTCGGCAACGCGCTCCACCTCCTCGTCCGAGCCGACGTCCCCGACTCCACGATCGCGCGCGATCTCGGGCACGCCGCCGGCGAACCCGTCCAGATCCGGACGATCGACGCCTCGCTGGAGGACGTGTTCGTGCGCCTGACGAAGCTGCAGCTCGAGAAGCGGGGGGACATTCCTGAGGCCGCGCCGGCCCGGGGAGGACGGCGGCTGTGAGGGGCTTTCTCGCCGTCCTGAGGAAAGAGGCCCGGCAGATGATCCGCGACAAAGGGACGCTGCGATTCACCCTGCTGCTCCCTGCATTTCAGCTGGTGCTTTTCGGACTGATCGACACGAACGTCAAGCACGTCCGCACGGTGGTCCTGGACTTTTCGCGGACGGAGGAGAGCCGGACGCTGGTGCGCGACCTGACCAACACGAGCTTCTTCGACGTGATCGAGTACGCCCCCTCTCGCAACGCGATGCGCGAGCGCATCGTCGCGGGCCGGGCTTCCGTCGGACTCGAGATCCCGCCCGACTACGCGAGGCGCCGGTTGAACCGGCAGCCAGCCGACGTCCTCGTGCTGATTGACGGGTCGGACGCCTCGATCTCCGGCCAGGCGCTCGCCGCCGCCAACGGCCTGACGCTTTCGGAATCGCTCGGCGAGCTCCTCGCCCGCGCCGGCGCGCGGGACCTGCCCGTTCGCGCACACCCGCTCTTCCTGTTCAACCCGGACTCCCGCAGCGCGAACCTCCTCATCCCTGGCCTGGTCGCGATCCTGCTGACGTTCTCCGGCACTCTCCTCGCCGCCTACGCGATCGTCCGCGAGCGGGAGCGCGGGACACTGGAGCAGCTGATGGTCACGCCGGCGTCGCCGATCGGGGTCATTCTCGGGAAGCTTCTGCCATATCTCGCGCTCGGGTTCGTGCAGCTCGTCTTCATCCTGCTCCTGATGACGCTCGTCTTTCGCGTTCCGATTCATGGCAGCCTGCCCCTCCTGATCGCCCTCTCGTTCGTCTATCTCTTCGCCCTCCTCTCGCTCGGGCTCCTGATCTCTTCGTGGTCCAAGACCCAGATGGAAGCCACGCAGCTCGCGCAGATGTTCCTGCTGCCTTCGATCATGCTGTCGGGCTATATCTTTCCCCTGTCCTCGATCCCCGGGCCGCTCCGGTACGTCTCGAAGATTCTCCCCGCAACCCACTTCATCGCGATCGCGCGCGGGATCATCATCCGGGGGGCGACGTTCACGGATCTCTGGCGCAGCGTCGCTGCGCTCGCCGTAATCGCGGTGGTCCTGGTCGCCGGCAGCACCAGGGCGTTCAAAAAAACGATTTCCTGAGAGTCCGTTCCGAGGGACCGCCGGCGCGGCTGATCTAGAATGCCGTTTTCCCTCTTTGCGAGGAGAACGCGAGAACGCGATGACGATCCCTTCCTGCCCCGACTCGAAGCGGCGACAGCCAACCTGCCGCGATCATGACGGGTTGTTTCCGTCATGATCGAAGACGCCGCCGAAACGCCGCGGCTCCCCCGCCCCGAGAGGGTGCCGGAGATCGCGAAGCACGTCGAGGCGATCCTCCGGATTCTGGGCCTCGACCTGAACGATGCGAATCTGGCGGAAACGCCGGAGCGCGTCGCGAAAATGTACCTGGAGCTTTTCCGCGGGCTCGAAGAGGGAGCCGAGCCGAAAGTGACTCTCTTCCCCAACGACGAGCGCTACGCCGCGATGGTCATCGAGAAAGACATCCCGTTCTACTCGATGTGCTCCCACCATCTCGTGCCGTTCTACGGGCACGCTCACATGGCGTACATCCCGAACGAGAAGATCATTGGTCTCTCGAAGATGCCCCGCATCGTCGATTTCTACGCGCAGAGGCCCCAGCTGCAGGAGCGGCTCACCGAACAGGTCGCGGGCTTTCTCGAGGAGAAGCTCACACCTCAGGGTGTGATGGTCGTCATCGAGGCGCGGCACCTCTGCGTCGAAATGCGCGGAATCAAGAAACCGGGCGCGCTGACGGTGACCTCCGCGATCCGCGGGATCTTCTACAACCGCCCCGTCCGCGAGGAGTTCCTGGACCTGCTCAACCGGCGCGGCTAGAGCTCTCCACGCGTGCAGCCTCTCCAGCCTCTCTAGCCGGACTCTCCGAATCCCGCCCGGAGCGCGCGCACGCGCGCGAGCCCGTCGAGCGTCCGGGCACCGTGCCAGCAGTAGTCGTCTCCGGGGACGAAGAGGCGCACCTTCTCGGACCCGAAGATCGCTTCGCATTGCGCCGCGTGCTTCTCCGGCTTGAACGGGTAGGGCTCGTCGGGAAAGAAGTGCACGTCTGCGCCCCGCCCGAGCGCGGCGTCGGGAGTCGTAGACGGATACCGATCACTTTCCCGGCCGTACACGTTGACTCCGCCCGCGAACGCAATCAGATCCGCGATGTACGTGTCGTCGGAGACCGTCATCCAAGGGTCTTTCCAGATCCAGTAGGCATAGAGGAAGGGCGGCGGCGGCGGGGCCGACCGCAGGGCATCGATCTCTCTCTCGAGGCGCGCCGCGAGCGCGTCTCCCTCCCCGGACTCACCGATGCGGCCGGCCCAGCGGCGGATCTCCCGCGGGACTTCCTCGACCGCCCGGGGAAAGCTCACCAGAACTTCGACTCCCCCCGCACGGAGAGCCTCAACATCCTCGAGCCGGTTCTCCTCCTCATTGGCGAAAACGAGGTCGGGTTTGAGATCCAGGATTCTCGCGACATCCGGGTTTTTTGTCCCGCCGATGCGCGGGAGGCCCCACAGAAGCCCTTCCGGGCGGACGCAGAATCGGGTCGCTGCCACCAGTCGCTTCAGCCCGCCGACCGCGACGAGTGTCTCGGTGATCGAGGGGCACAGCGAAACGATCCGCCTGGGAAGAGCCATGAACTTAAGTCTAGCCGGGCAGCGCGCCGGGCATTTCGCCGCAGGGTGAGCCGAGTCCCCTCCCCGCTTCCGCGAACCGACTTCCCTTACACTTTGTCGACTTGGATCTTCCCACCAGAGACCTCGCCGCCCTCTTCCGATCGAAGAATCCGCTCGTCCTGTGCGAGACGGTCGAGGAGAAACGCTTCGAGTCCCTGGTGCGTGGAGTTGCCGCCGAGCTCTCCCTTCCGGTCTCGACGTGGAGCGCGGCGAGCGGTCTTTCGCCCTGCCATCCCGTGGACCAGCCGAAGACCTGCGATCTCGCCGCCGCGCTCCGGCAGATCCGGACGGCCGCGGGAGACGGCGTCTGGATCCTGAAGGACCCTCAGGCGCACCTCGACAACCCGACCACCCTTCGGACCCTCCGCGAGACCGCCCAGGAGTTCTCGGGCTCGGCACGCACGCTGGTCCTCGTCGGGCCGGCGCTTCCGGCACGCGCGGAGCTCGACGAGCTCGGAATCCGCTTCGATTTCGCGCTTCCCGGCCCCGATGACCTGCGCCGGCTCGTCTCCGAGACCATCCGGCGCCACGGCAGACAGGTCCGCATCGTCCTGACCCCGGAAGACGTCGAGGGTCTGGTCACCGACCTCCAGGGCCTCACGTTTTTCGAGGCCGAACGGGCTCTGGCCCGCGCCATCGTGGATGACGACGCTCTGACCGCGGCGGACCGGCCGCGCATCCGCGAGAGCAAGAAGGCCCTCGTCGAGACGGGAGGCCTGCTCGAGTTCTTTCCCTCGCCGCAGGGGCTCGAGTCCGTGGGCGGACTCGCGCGCCTGAAGAAATGGATTGCATCTCGAAAGGTCGGGTTCCTTCCGCCGCCGGGAGCGAAACCGCTCGATCCGCCGCGCGGCCTTCTGATCCTGGGCGTGCAGGGGTGCGGCAAGAGCCTCGCGGCGAAAGCCGTCGCCGCGTCCTGGGGACTCCCTCTCCTGGCCCTGGATGCCGGACGGCTGCTGGCGCCCTATATCGGCGAATCGGAGAGGAATCTGCGCGACGCGCTGAAGCGCGTCGAACGGATGGCGCCCTGCGTGCTCTGGATCGACGAGATCGAAAAGGCCTTCTCCTCCTCCCGCTCTTCGGAATCGGACGGCGGCGTGTCCAAGCGCCTCGTCGCGGCGATGCTCACCTGGATGCAGGAGAGAACCGCCCGCGTCTTCATGATCGCGACGGCGAATTCCGTGGAGGAGCTGCCTCCCGAGATGATGCGGAAGGGGCGCTTCGACGAGGTCTTCTTCGTCGACCTTCCGGGCCGCGCGGCGCGCGTCGAAATCTTCGCGCTGCATCTCGGGTCGCGGGGCGAAGACCCCGGGAAGTTCGATCTCGGAAGACTGGCCGGCGAATCCGACGGGTTCTCCGGCGCCGAGATCGAGCAGGTGATCGTGTCGGCGCTTTACGATTCCCGGGGCACGGGCTCGCCGCTCGACACCACGAACATTTTAGTCGCGCTGCGTTCCACCCGTCCTCTGTCCGTCGTGCGCGGCGAGCAGATCGCCGCCCTGCGCGAGTGGGCGTCCGGCAGATGCGTCCCGGCCGAGGCGGCGAGCTAGATCGGGGCTTCGACAGGGCTCCCTCTTCTTCCCCCTCCCTTTTTATCTTGCGACCGAGTACGCCGTCTCGAGAGCCTTCGCGTCCGCCTCCGCGCCGCCCAGGTAGCGGTGCAGCCAGTCCATCACCGTGGCGTGCCACAGCCGCGAGTTGCCGGGTTTCAAGACCCAGTGTCCCTCGTCCGGAAACATCAGCAGCTTCGAGGGCACGTTTTTGAGCTGGAGCGCCGTGAAGAGTTGAAGCCCCTGGCCAAAAGGAACGCGAAAGTCCTTCTCGCTCGTCACGACGAGGGTCGGGGTCGAGAACTTGTCGGCGAATCGCGCCGGGTTCCACTTCTGATACGTCGCCGAGCTCCACGGCCATCCCTCAAACTCGGCGTGAGGGAACCAGAGCTCCTCGGTCTCCAGGGCCATGGCACCGGTGTCGAAAACGCCGTCGTGCGAGACGTACGCGGCAAACCTGACCGTGTGGCCCATCAGCCAGTTCACCATCCACCCGCCGTAGGAGGCGCCTGCCGCGCCGATCTTCGCGGTGTCGACGTAGGGCAACGCCGCGAGGTCGTCGGCCTGGCGCATGAGGTCGTCGTAGGCCTTGCCTCCCCAGTCGCCCGTGATCTCGTCGACGAATTTTTGCCCGAAGGAGGTCGAGCCGCGCGGATTGGCCGCGTAAACCACATACCCGTAGCCGGCGAAGACCTGCGGGTTCCAGCGGGTGGACCAGCTATCGGCCCACACGCCCTGCGGGCCCCCGTGGATGAGGAGCACCGCGGGATACCGGCGTGACGGATCGAACCCCGGCGGAAGCACCAGCCAGCCGTGCAGCTTCGCGCCGTCCGCGGCCGTCACCCACCGTTCCGCGGCGTTCAACCCGAAGGCGCTCTCGCTCCAGAGCGCGTCGTTCGTATGCGTCACGGCGGCCGCGGTCCCGGAGCCTCCGGCATCCATCGAATAAATTTCGGGAGCGCGCGTGGCGCGGCCCCCCTGAAAGAAAATCCGCCGGCCATCCGGGGCGACTCGGAGATGCGCGAGAGACCCGCCCGTCCAGAGAAGGCGAGGCGTACCGGAGTCGAGTCCGATGCGAAAGAGCGTTCCGTGGGCCTTGACTGTCGAAGCGAAATAGATCGCCCGGGAATCCGGCGCCCACGTGAGCTCCTCGACCCAGGCGTCGAAGCCGGGCGTCAGCTCGCGAGCGCGGCCGGTGGCGCGCTCGAAGAGCATGAGAGTGAATCGGTCGGATTCGACGCCCGGCCTTTTCTGCGCGCGATAGGCGATCCACTTCCCGTCCGGCGAAAAACGAGGCGACCCGTCGAAGGCCAGGTTGGCCGCCGTGATGTTCGCGGGCTTGCCGCCTCCACCGAAGGCCGTGAGCCAGAGGTCCGCGTTCGTGGAGGTGGCCTGGACGCGGTCCGCGTTCGACCCGAACACGAAGTCCTTCCCGTCGGGGGACACGTCGTAGTCCTCTCCCCCTCCCACCGCGAACGTCGGCGCGTCCGCGTTGCCGGGCGTCAGATCTACCGCCGCGGGACCGCCGGGAACCGCCGGGACTCTCCAGACGTGGCTGCTTAGCCCATCCTGCCAGGCGTCCCAGTGCCGGAAGAGGAGGCGTTCGGCGACACGCGCCTTGATCGTCGCGCTCTCTCGCGCCTTGATTTTGTCTTCGAGGCACGCCAGTTCCCGGCAGTCCGGGAAGACGTCGGACGCCACTAAGAACGCGCGGCCGTCCGGCGCCCACCGGAAACCGTTCACGCCCGTCGGAAAGGACGCCCCCTTCCGAGGGATTCCGCCGGCCAGATCCACGAGCCAGATCTGAGACCCGCCGCCGCGATCGGAAAGAAACGCGACTGTTTTTCCGTCCGGTGAGAAAGCGGGATCGGAGTCTCGACTCTCTCCCGAGGTCAGCCGGCGGGAAACGCCTCCTTCGGCCGAGACGAGCCAGATCGCGGAGGGCGACCGGTTCGCCGGGACGTCGGGAGTCGCGACGCCATAGGCGATCCACCGGCCGTCGGGCGAAAGGCTGAATCCCCCAACCCGCTGCACTCTCGCGAAATCGTCGAAGCGGAAGGGACGCGCCTGCGCGGCGCCCCCCGTGAAAAGCAGGAAGAGAAATCCGGAGACCGCTCTCGGGAGGGATCGACTGGTCATGCGGGGACCTCCGTCGTGATTCTATGGGCCGGGCGCCGCGGGCGTCGGGCGTCCGACGCCGCACAGCGCCTCGCGGGTGCGGTTTGTTATCATCGCGGCTCCCCGAAATCGCGCGGGAATGTCGCTAAAGGAGTCCTTCGTGAGCGCTGTCCTCGAAGAAAAGGTTCCCTCGGAGGCCCCTCCCGGGCCCTCGACCGTGAATGACTTCTCCATCCACGTGGCCACGGCCAACGGGTCCGGCAGCCAGTCGTCGAACAGCATCCTCATGCGGGCGATCTTCCAGATGGGAATCCCCGTCTCCGGCAAGAACCTGTTCCCCTCCAACATCCAGGGCCTCCCGACCTGGTTCACGATTCGCGCCTCCAAGGAGGGATTTATCGCCCGACGGCGGGACGTCGGGGTCCTGATCTGCATGAACCCGGAGACGGCGCACGAGGACGTCCGCACCCTCCATCCCGGCGCCGCCGTGATCTACGAGGAAAACCTGAAACTCGACACGCTCCGCAACGACGTGCACTTCTACGCCGTCCCCTTCTCGAAGCTGGTCCTGGAGCTCGTTCACGACGGCAAGCTTCGGCGGCTCGTCGTCAACATGATTTACGTCGGCGTTGCCGCGTGGCTCTTGAACGTCGACCGGGACGAGATCCAGAAGGCCCTGTCGAAGCAATTTCACGGCAAGGAAAAGGCGATCGAGGTCAACTGGACCGCCATTCAGGGCGGCTTCGACTGGGCCGAAAAGAACCTCAGGAAGAGCGATCCTTTCCGGCTCGAGCGGATGGACAAGACCGCCGGGAAGATCATCATCGACGGCAACGCCGCCGCCGCGATCGGCTGCATGCTGGCAGGGGTCAACGTCGTCGCGTGGTACCCGATCACGCCGTCGTCTTCCCTCGCGGAGTCTTTGATCGACTACTGCCGCGAGTATCGAAAGGACCCGATCAGCGGAAAGCCCACGTTTGCCATCGTGCAGGCGGAGGACGAGCTCGCCGCGGCGGGGATGATTCTCGGAGCGGGATGGGCGGGGGCCCGTTCGATGACCACGACTTCGGGCCCCGGCATCTCGCTCATGGCGGAGTTCGTGGGTCTCGGCTACTACGCCGAGATCCCGGCCGTCATTTTCGACGTGCAGCGCGTGGGTCCGTCGACCGGGCTTCCCACCCGCACCATGCAGGGGGACATCCTTTCAACGTACTGCCTGTCCCAGGGCGACGCGTTCCACATCCTGGTGATCCCGGCCTCGGTCGAGGAGTGCTACGCCCTGTCGATGGACGCGTTTGACCTCGCGGAGCGGTTCCAGACTCCCGTCTTCGTGATGATGGATCTCGACCTCGGGATGAACAACTGGATGGCGGACCCGTTTCCCTATCCCGAAAAGGGGATCGACCGAGGCAAGGTGATCCGGAACGCGGAAGAATTCTCGGCCCACACGCAGAAGTACAAGGAATTCGCCCGGTACCGCGACGTGGACGGGGATGGCATTCCCTGGCGGACGCTCCCGGGCACGATCGACAACCCGGCCGCTGCCTACTTCACCCGCGGGTCGGGGCACACGGAGCGCGCGACGTACTCGGAGCGCCCGGAGGACTACAAAAACAACATGGACAGGCTCTCGCGCAAGTTCGAGACGGCGCGGCTGCACGTGCCGAAGCCGGTCATCGAGGGCGAGGGCTCCCGCATCGGGATCGTGCAGTACGGCTCGTCCGACTTCGCCGTGCAGGAAGCCCGGACCATCCTGGCCCGCAAGGGGATCGCGACGGACTGCCTGAGAATCCGCGCTCTCCCGTTCACACCGGAAACGAGACTGTTCATTTCACAGCACGAGCGGGTCTACGTCGTCGACCAGAACCGCGACGGCCAGATGTTCTCGCTGCTGACTCTCGAAGTCGGGCCCGACGCGGCGCGGCTGCGATCCATTCGGCATTACGACGGCTTTCCCCTCGACGCCGAGACGGTGATCGAGGCTCTCGAAGCCGGGGAGAAGAGCTGATGTCCTCGACCGTAGAGCCCAAGGCGCCGCCCGCCAACCGTCTCGGCCTGTCCGTCAAGGAGTACGGCGGCGGGAAGTCCACACTCTGCGTCGGTTGCGGTCACGACGTGATTACGCGCCAGATCACCCAGGCTTTTTTCGAGATGGGAGTGACGCCTCACAACGTCGCGAAAATGTCGGGGATCGGATGCTCGTCTAAGACCACGGCGTATTTCGTGGACCGGGGCCACGGCTTCAACGCGGTCCATGGACGCATGCCGGCTGTGGCGACGGGCGCCATGCTCGCGAACCACAACCTCCTGACGATCGGCGTGTCCGGAGACGGCGACACCGCCTCGATCGGCGCGGGGCAGTTCGTCCACCTTCTTCGCCGCAACCTGCCGATGATCTACATCGTCGAGAACAACGGAGTGTACGGTCTGACGAAGGGTCAGTTCTCGGCCACCGCGGACTTCGGCTCGAAGCTGAAGAGCGGCGTCGTCAACGACCTCCCGGCGATCGACCTCTGCGCCATGGCGATCGAGCTCGGCTGCGGGTACGTGGCGCGCTCGTTTTCGGGAGACATGAAACAGCTCCTCGGCCTGTTGAAGGGGGCGATCGCCCACCGCGGGACCGCGCTCCTCGACGTGATCTCGCCGTGCGTCACTTTCAACAACCACGAGAGCTCGACCAAGTCGTACAAATGGGCCAAGGACCACGAGATCCCGATCCAGGAGATCGGGTTCGTCCCCTATTTCGACGACATCCACGTGGACTACGACCCCGGAACAACCCAGGACGTCGAGCTCCACGACGGCTCCCACATCCGATTAAAAAAGCTGCGGGCGGACTACGACGCCATGAATAAGACGTCGGCGTACGCGCTGCTCCACGAGGCCAAGGAGAAGGGCGAGTTCCTGACGGGCCTGATTTATGTGGAGCCCCAAAAGAAGGATTTCCTCTCGCTGCTCGGCCTTCCCGATCAGCCGCTCGCCTCGATGTCGCTCGAGCAGACCCGCCCCGGCCCGGAAGCCCTGGCGAAAATCATGGAGGGTCTCCGCTGAACGGCCGGCGGCGCGGGGCGGGAACAACCCGACCCACCGGCGGGTTCTGACCCCGGGGAGGATCCATGAGCCGAATTCCTTCGGAAAAGACATCCCGGGCTGGCCTGCTTCTCGCGGCGTCGATCGTGTCCCTGATCGCCGTTTCGACGTTCGCCGGGGCGCAGCATCAGCATTCGGCGCCCGCGAAGGCTTCCGGAGCCAAGCCCGCGGCGGCCGGCCAGCAGAATTCGTGCTCGACCTGTCTCGAGCGGGGCGCCGTTCTGGACCCCGCGAAGTTCTCGACCTGGGACAATCCGGATGTCAAAAAATCCTACGAGGCCGCGAAAAAATATCCGGACACCATGGACCGGCTCCACTGCTTCTGCGAGTGCAAGGAGAGCCCCCGGGAGCACCACAAGACGCTCCTCACCTGTTTCGCCAGCGAGCACGCGGCGGGCTGCGGAATCTGCCAGCACGAAGCGCTGATGGCCGCCAAGCTGAAGGAACAGGGCGCCTCCGACGAGGAGGTCGAGATCACGGTCGAGGCCGTTCACAAGACCGACGGCCACGCCCCGACTGCGGGGCGGGGCAACTAAACCGTCGCCTTCGCTCACTGCGGGACGTGCCTTCGCCGTGCGCGGCGAAGGCACCGGCGAACGGCTCGGCC
>JBDUBI010000197.1:0-13046 GCA_040004225.1 Acidobacteriota bacterium | reverse complement strand
CGCCATGAGAGAATTGAAGAGATGAGCGACACGAGCCCGTTTTCGTCCATCGAGGACGCGATCGCCGACCTGCGCGCTGGAAAGTTCGTGGTGGTAGTCGACGATGAGGACCGCGAGAACGAGGGGGACCTCGTCATCGCCGCCGAGAGGGTCACCCCGCAGGCGATCAACTTCATGGCCCGCGAAGGACGGGGACTGATCTGCCTTGCGCTGACCGAAGAGCGTTGCGATGCCCTCGGACTGCCCCCGATGGTCGAGGAGAACACGTCCAATTTCGGCACCGCCTTCACGGTCTCGATCGAGGCCCGGGGCCGGACGACCACGGGGATCTCCGCCGCGGACCGCGCGGCGACGGTTCTGACCGCCATCGACCCCAAGACGCGGCCTTCGGACCTCGCCCGGCCAGGGCACATGTTCCCGCTCCGAGCCCGGGCCGGGGGCGTGTTGAAGCGAGCCGGGCAGACGGAAGCGTCGGTCGATCTGATGAGGATCGCCCGTCTCGATCCCTCGGCGGTGATCTGCGAGATCATGAACGAGGACGGCACGATGGCGCGCGTGCCCGACCTCGCGGCGTTCTGCGAGAAGCACGGAATCCGGATGGTGACCGTCGCCGATCTGATCCGCCACCGCATGGAGAACGAGCGGCTCGTCCAGCGGATCGCCGCCCCGCACCTGCCCACGTCGTTCGGAGACTTCCGCCTGATCGCGTACCGAAGCGACGTCACGCACGAAGAGCACATCGCGCTCGTCTACGGCGAGATTGGAGAGGACGAACCGGTTCTGGTGCGCGTCCACTCGCAGTGCCTGACGGGAGACGTGTTCGGCTCGTCGCGCTGCGACTGCGGCGCCCAGCTTTCGCTCGCGATGGAGAAGATCGTCGCCGAAGGCAAGGGAGTTTTCCTCTACCTCCTCCAGGAGGGCCGCGGCATAGGGCTCATCAACAAGCTGAAGGCGTACGAGCTGCAGGACCAGGGGCACGACACGGTGTCGGCGAACGAAAAGCTCGGTTTCCCGCCGGACATCCGCGATTACGGCGTCGGCTCCCAGATCCTGCGGGATCTCGGCGTCCGGAAGATCCGGCTGATGACGAACAACCCGTCGAAGTACGTCGCCATACGCGGGTTCGGGCTCGAAATCGTCGAGCGGGTCCCGCTCGAGATCCGGCCAACGGACGGCACGCGCAAGTACCTCGAGGCCAAGAAGAACAAGATGGGACACCTGCTGAAAATGGTGTGAGGAGCTCTCCGTTCTGAGCTCCCGGTCTTCCGTCTCCGCCTCTGCGCTTTTCTCGCCTTAGAATCCTCTTCAAATCCCGGATCCCTTCAGGTCCCGGGCGTGCGTTTCGCACGCGCCGGAACGCACGACTGACAGTTGACAACTTCCAAGGAGCTCCATGGCTACCAGATTGTTTGGCGTCGCGAGTCCCGAGATGCCGGGCGGCCGTCACGGCATTCGCATCATGGTGATCGGCATCGTTGCGCTGGTGCTCTTTCTGATCGGGAATCCGCTGACCGTGATCCCGGCGGGTCACGTCGGCGTCAAGGACCTCTTCGGCAAGGTCTCGCCCGACATTTTGACGCCGGGCGTCAACTTCGTCATCCCTTTCACCCGGGTCGTGAAGTTCTCCGTCCAGACGCAGGAGCTGAAGGAGACGGCCGACGTTCCCTCGCGCGAAGGCCTGATCATGGACCTCGAAGCGTCATTGCTGTGGCGTCTCGATCCTTCGAAGGCGTCGCTGATGTACAAGACGGTCGGAAGCGAATATGCCAGCCGCGTCGTCGAGCCACAGATCCGCGCCGCAATCCGCGAGATCACGGCCTCGTACGACGCGAAGGCGCTCTATTCGGCGCAACGGGAGAAGATCGCCCTCGAAATCTACACCCTCTTCAACCAGATGTCGCTTCCCCGCGGGATCATCGCGGACGCCGTGCTGCTGCGAAAGATCGGCCTGCCTGCGGTCGTGGCGAACGCAATCCAGGAAAAGCTGAAGCGGGAGCAGGAAGCGGAGCAGATGAAGTTCGTTCTCCAGAAGGAGTCGCAGGAAGCGGAGCGCAAGCGCATCGAAGCACAGGGGATCTCGGACTTTCAGAAGATCGTGGCCGCCGGAATCAGCGCGCAGCTGCTCGAGTGGAAGGGTATCGAGGCGACCGAAAAGCTCGCGATGTCGAACAACACGAAAGTTGTGGTGATCGGAAACCCGAAATCCGGGCTTCCCATCATCCTCGGCAACGACACGACAAAGTGAGAGCTGGCTCGCCGAGCGGAAGCGGGAACGCCGGCGGCTACCTGCGGTTGTACCAGCGCTCGAGGGTGCTCGGCGACACGCCGGCGAAGTAACCGGCCTGCACGCGCCAGTTCACCAGAACCTGCGAGAGTTGCCCTCGTTCGCGGTACCGCCGCGGGGAAGTGGTCGTCTTGTCCGCGAGGATCGTGAGCGGCGCGACCCGACGGAGCCGGCGCACGAAGTCGAGATCGTCGCAGACCGGCAGATCGCGGAACCCGCCGGCGAGCTCGTAGGCTTCTTTCCGGCAGAAGATGCCCTGGTCTCCGAAGGGGAGCTCGAGCCACCGGGACCGCAGATTCGCCCACGCGGCAATCCAGCGGAGACCGACCCCCGCGTTTTCGTAGGCGAGGGAGAAGGCGCCGGCCGACCGCCCGTTCGAAAGGCATCTCGCGACGGCGTCGAGCGCGCCCTCCGGGGGCCGCGAGTCGGAGTGGAGGAACAGGAACTGATCTCCGTGCGCCTCTCGCGCCGCGGCGGCCAACCGGGCCCCGCGGCTTCCCTCGGCCGTCAGGACGCGTGCGCCGATCCGCCGGAAGGCCTCCGAGGTCTTCGCGTTCCCGCCGCCATCGGCGACTAAAAGCTCCGCGCGCGGATCCGCCGCGAATTCGCGGAAGCGTTCCGCGATTTCGGGAAGCTCCCCCCGCACGGGAACGATGACGGAAATCACGCCCGGGATGCTAGCAGTGACGGGCCGGTGTTTGCGGACATGGTCGTTCGACCGCGAGAGGCGCCGTTCCCGCCGGCCTGCTAGCATCCCGGGGATGCGGTTCTCCATGCCCGCCGCCGTGCTCGCCGGCGGAGCGTCGCGACGGATGGGCTCTCCCAAAGGCGGTCTGCCGTACGGGACAGGGACTCTGGCGGAGCATCAGACGGCCCGGCTCGCCGAAGCCTTTTCCCCGATCTGGCTCGTGGTGCGAGAGGATCCGTCTTTTGCGTTCGCCCCCGCCCGGCTGCTTTTTGACGGGGATCGGGAGAGGTCCGCCCTGTCCGGGCTCCTTCGCGCGCTCGAAGAGGCGGAGGACCGCGTCTTCGTTCTCGCCGTCGACCTTCCCCTCCTGCCGCTCTCCGTGGCGCGCGCGATGGCGGCCGCCAGCCTCGGAAGCGAAGCGCCGGCGGTGCTGCCGGAAGTCGCCGGAGCCCTCGAACCTCTCGCCGGGATCTGGCGCCGCGCCGCGCTGCCGGCCGCCGCCAGGAGAGCGCGAGAAGGTCGGCGTTCCCTTCGAGGGCTGGCGGAGGAAATCGGCGCGGAGCCGTTTCTCGAAGCGTCCTGGCGCGCCCTCGATCCCTCCGGAAATGCCTTCACGAATTTGAACACGGTGCAGGACTGGGCCCTCGCCCGGGAGCGCGCGTGAGAATCCTCCTGCCGGTGCGGGAGAGGCTGTCGGCATGAGCGATCCCGAGAACCCCTCAGGCGGTTCGGGGGAGGGCGGGCCGAAAAGGCCGCGCCGCCCTCGATCGACCGGACCCTTGCGGGGAAGCCTGCTGCATCTGGACGCTCGAGGACGCGCCCGCATGGTCGACGTCGGCGCCAAGCCGACGACGCGCCGGACCGCCACCGCCCGGGGAACCGTGCGCATGAACGCCGCGGCCTACCGCGCCCTGGCCGACGGGCGGCTCTCGAAGGGCGACGCCCTGGCGGTCGCGCGGCTCGCCGGGATTCTCGCCGCCAAGAAAACCGCGGAGATCGTGCCGCTCGCCCATCCCATTGCCCTCGACTCCGTCTCCGTGGAATGCGACCTCGATCCTCGCTCGTCGAGCGTCACGGTGAGCGCGACCACGTCCACGGCCGCGCGGACCGGCGTCGAGATGGAGGCCCTGACTGCGGTCGCGGGCGCGTGCCTCGCGATCTACGACATGGCGAAGGCGCTCGACCGCTCGATCACAATCGCGGAAATTTTTCTGGTCGAGAAACGGGGGGGCCGGACGGGGACCTATCGGAGAAAACGGGGGAGGTGACCAGAGCCGGCGGGGGATCCCCGCGCCGGAAGGTTTCGCTCAGCGGCTCGCCAGAACCTTCGCGTCGCGCTCCCCGGCGATGCGCCAGCCCTGCGGAGTCCTGACCCACGTCATTTCCTGAAGAACTTCTCCGCGCTTTTCTCCACGGGCGCCACTGACGGCGTAGCGTTTTCGAAATCGAACGGTGGCGGTTCTGCCGTCGGGTGAGGGGTCGATCTCCGGCTCTTCCGCGTCGACGGACACCGGACCGCCCCGGAAGAGTCGGGCCTTCTCTCCCCGGACGAACTCGCGAGACACATTCCGCGTCAGGTAGAAAGTGCGCACCTGCGGCAGGTAGAACCTCATGTGGCCGGAGAGGTCGCGTGTATTGGTGGAAGCGATCCAGGCGTCCAGCGCGTCCCTCAAGCCTTCCGCGCCGGGAGAGGCCACCCGGGGTGGCTCGCGGCGATTCGGCGAGACGCGTTCATGGCCCGCGATCGCGGGTCCTGGAGAACCCGCCGCATGGTCTGGCCGCGACGCCGCGGAGGCCTCGCGCAGGGCGGGAGATCCCGAAGATGAGTCAGGTGGCGCGCTGACGACATCGCCCGGCGGCTCGACCGCCGGCACTCGAACGGAGGGTGGCGCGGCCGGACCCGGCGGCGCCGGCATCGGCTGGCTGGTTTGAGGGATCGCCGTCGGCCCCGCGGCAACTCTGGCTCCGTGTCTCGGGGGCGTCGCTTCGATCACCAGCCAGAACGCGCCGAGCACCGCTGCGGCGATGACGGCCACCACTCCCCAGACCAGACCGGCTCGGGGCCCCCTGCCCGATTTTTCGAACTCAGCCGTGTTCTCGGGGAGGCTCCCGATCGCCACTTCCCCTACGCCCGAGTCGGGACTGACGTTTCCCTCTCGCGGCAATTTCTCCTTCCCTCCGGAGACTCGGGACAGCTCCGGCTCCGCAGGAGCAGGGATCCGCGACGGAGCGCCGGCGGAGACGCGCTGCCGAAGCTCGGCCGAGATCGGGATCTGACGCGCGGGAGGTCCCGGCTTCTCCCGCATGCCCGAAGAAGTCGCCGCGGGTCTGGTCGTTGACCACGGCGCCGCCGGAGCGGTGAACGGCCGGCCCGCTGGGGGCCGTGACCGGAAGGGCGAAGTCGCTACCGATTCAGGCGGGCGCGGCCGCTTGGGAGTTGCGAGGTGACGCCCGTCGAGGGCAGCGCTTTGAGAGGTCGAGGGCCAGGGCGTCAGACCTCGCGACGGGGGCGGGGGAGGCAGCGGCGAACTGGCGGACTCCGGCTCGGGCGGGTCTTCCAAGAACATCGGACGGGGACCGACTCCATCGTCCCTGGGCTCCGGCGCCTCCGGCCGCTGGATCCCGAAGCTGTACCGGGGCCGCAGGATCGGTATCTCCGCCGTGATCGCCGTGACCGCCGTGTCGCGCGGCGGCGTCGCCACGGCCACGGGCTCTGGCTCCTTGTGGAGTTCGAATCCCGGGGTCGTTGGAGCCGCTTCCACTTCCGCCGGCGGGACAGCGGCGTCGATTTCCGCCGGGTTCTCCGGTGGTATGGAAAGAGTTTCCGTCGCGGGACCGACGACCTCCAGAAGCGCCAACGGCGGAGCCGGCGTGGCAACCTCCGGGAGCCGGGGTGGCGGCGTCTCCTCCGGAATTTCGGGCGGAAGATCCGCGGGGGACGAAGGGTCCGACACGACGTCCGGAGTCGGCGAGGAAAACCGGGGCGGGGGGCTCGCCTCTTCCTCATCGCGCGGGGGCTCTGGCGGCGGCGGGGCCGCGGCGGCCGGCTCCGACGCGATCCCGGTGACCTCCGGCTCGGATGCCTCGGGAAGAGAAGCCGCGACGAGCCGGTCTTCCCCGGGCAACTCCCCGTCGTGGCCCGCCTTTTCCGCCCGGGGCGCGGGAGGTGAGGCGGCGGAGACGGCGGGCGGCTCTGGAAGGTCTTCCGCCGGGGAGAGCCTCGGCGAAGACTCGGTATCCGAATCGGGCGGAGGAGGCGCAGGAGGAGAGTACGCCGCGGGCGTCTGGAATGCGAACGCCGGCCGCGAGGGCGGCAGCGGCTGATGGAAGGCGAACGGTTGAGGACGGCTCTGCGGCGCCGCCACGACATCGGTTGCCTCGAGCGCCCGGATCCGCTCGACGATTTCGCCGAGGCTCCGGGGTCTCGCCCTGGGGTTCGGGTGAAGGCACTGCATGACGAGCCAGCCGAGCGGTTCGGTCACATCCGGGCGGGCGCGTTGAATGGGAGGCGGAGGGTTTCCCGGCATCCCGCTTTCGAGCGGCTTGCCCGAAAGCATTTCGTAGAGGAGCGCGCCGATCGAGAAAATTTCAGAGCCCGGGGCGGAAATGCCATCGCCGGCTCCGGGGATCCTCACGACGCGCACTGTGAGCTGCCCGGAGTCCCGGCGTCGGAGACCCACCCGATCGGGGGCGAACTCTCCGGGTGAAATCCCGGAGCGGGCCAGAGCATCCGCCGCCTCCGCCACCTGGCGGCCGACAGAAAGCGCCGCGGGAATCGGGAAACGTCCATCGCGCTGCAGGGCGTCGCGAAGGGTTTCGTCGCCAGGCGGCGCGAGCACCGCGTACGCCCCCCCGGACCCGAGAGAACCGAACTCTTCGACTCCGGCAATCGAACTCTCCTGGAGGGTGGCGAGAGCAACCGATTCTCTTCGGAACAGGTCGAAGGAGGTCTCTTCCTCGGGAGCGGGGGCGCGGCGCACGAAGACCGTCGCGGTGCTTCCCGTCTTGCGGCTCCTCCCCACAAACAATCCGCCCTCGGGATGGGGGGTGATGAGCCGTTCGAGGACCCAGGTGTCCGCGATCTCCGAGGCGACCGGAGGCCCCTCGATCAACATCGGATGGCCGGGCTCGACGCAGGCCCTGGCCGTCTCCGGAAAACAGCGGCGGCAGGCGGGGCAAAGCTTCATAAATGGGTGCCGTACCAGGAGCACAATACCGAGGAATCGGTCCCTGTGCGCACGTTTGCAAGAAGCCCGCCCTGAAAAGAGCCCCTATCTCCCCTTGAGAGATGGCTCCTGCGTCCGAAATAATGGACGAAATGTCTCCTGCCATTCGAGTTTCTCTGCTGACCGTCTCCGACGGGGTCTCCGCCGGGGAGCGGGAGGACCTGGGGGGACCCGCCTGCGAGCAGGCCCTGACCGATTCCGGGATCGAGCACACGATCGTCTCCCGCGAGGTCCTCCCGGACGACCGCGGCCGGGTGGCGCACGCCATCCGAGGCCGGGCGGACCGGAACGAAGCGGATCTGGTGGTCGTAACCGGCGGGACGGGCGTCTCTCCGCGGGATCGGACGCCCGAGGCGGTTCGGGACGTCATCGCGTTCGAGATCCCCGGACTCGCCGAGAAAATGCGCTCGGAGACGGGCGGGAGTTTTGCGGCCGCGTATCTCTCGCGGCAGGTCGCGGGCGTTCGCCGTCGCACGATCGTCATAGCCCTGCCCGGGTCGCCTCGCGGTGCCGCGGATTGTCTTCGCGCCATTGCCGGCCTGATCCCGCATGCCGTGGCGCTCGTCCGCGGCGAAGCGCCGCCACATCCGCAACAGGACGGCGTTCGCCCGTGAAGCGGAGAACCGCTCCGGGGATCGACGGGCTTCTCGTAAACCCTGAGTCCATTGCCGGCCGGCGGATCGGGCTCGTCACGAATCCCTCGGGAGTGACCTCCGCGGGAGTGCCCTCCTGGAAGGCGCTTTTCGATCTCCCCGGCACCCGGCTGACGAAGCTCTTCGGCCCCGAGCACGGCGTGGACGGCGGCGCGATCTACATGGAAGCGGTCAGCGGGGCCGTCCACCCGCCCACGGGCCTCCCCGCCGTCTCTTTGTATGGCTCGACGCGGGAGAGCCTGAAGCCGAAAGCGGAAGACCTCCAGGGCATCGACGCGCTCGTCTTCGACGTCGCCGACGTCGGCAGCCGCTATTACACCTACGTCTGGACGATGATGCTCGCGATGGAGGCGGCCGCGGAAGCCGGGCTCGCGTTTGTCGTGTGCGACCGGCCAAATCCGATCGGCGGTGCGATCGAGGGCGCGCCGCAGGAGACGGGGCTGCTGTCGTTCGTGGGACTGCATCCGATTTCGGTGAGGCACGGCATGACGGCGGGAGAGCTCGCTCTCCTGCTCCGATCGGAGAAGCGGCTGGACGTCGATCTCACCGTGATGCCGGTCGAAGGCTGGTCGCGCGACACGACGTTCGAAGCGACCGGGCTGCCCTGGGTCTCGCCTTCTCCGAACATTCCGACTCCCGCGACGGCCCTCGTCTATCCCGGGATGTGCCTCCTCGAAGGAACGAATCTCTCCGAGGGCCGCGGCACGACCCGGCCGTTCGAAGTTTTCGGCGCCCCCTGGCTCGCAGCCGTTCCGTTCGCGGAGGCCTTGAACCGGCGGCGGCTGCCCGGCGTTTCTTTCCTCCCGATTCACTTCCGGCCGATGTTCGACAAGCACGCCGGGCGCACGTGCGGGGGTGCGATGTTCCACGTCACGGACGGGGCGGCCTTCCGGTCGTTTGCGACGGGTCTGTCGATCGTCGAAACCGCCAGGAATGTGGCACCGGAGGAGTTCGCGTGGCGGACGGAGGCGTACGAGTTCGACCTCCGTCCCGCGATCGACCTCCTGACGGGCTCGCCGAGCTTCCGCACGGCGATCGACAGCGAGGCCGGCATCGCGGGCGAGATCGCGCGCCACGACGAGGGCGCGAGGACGTTCGCCATCCGGAGGGAGCCGTGGCTGCTCTATCCCGACTCGCGGCCGGCGGCCGTCGCGTTCGTTGGCGGCCACGACGCCGGGAAGACGACCGTCGTGATCGACCTCGTTCCGAGGCTTCAGGCGAAAGGCCTCGTGGTCGGAACTCTCAAGCACACGTCGAAGGACGCGGAAGATGACATCCCGGGGAAGGATTCCCACCGCCACGCGTCTTCGGGGGCGGCCGTCTCGGCGTTCGTGACGCCGGAGCGCACGACGGCGCGGCGTTTCGGCGGAGAGGAACCGATTGCGGAGCTGCTCGCCCGGGAGTTTGCGCACTGCGACCTCGTCTTAGTCGAGGGGTACAAGGCGCTGCCGCTCCCCCGGGTCGAAGTCACCCGGCGCGGTGCCTCGCGCCCCGCGGTGGCCGGTCCCGCGCTTCGCATCTGCGACGGCGATGCCGCGGAGGACGGCGTTCCGACCCTCCGCTTCGGCGACGGCGCCGCGATCGCCGACGCGGTGCTTGCCCTCGCCGGACTCTCGCGGCGCGCCCGGCTGTCGCGTTGAGGTCGGCGTCGGGCGAAACGTCCTCGAGAGGTCTCATCGTCTTCGACCTCGACGGGACTCTTCTGGACGGATATGCCGCGATAGGCGACGCGCTGTCTCACGCGATGGCGCATTTCGGACTGGTACCTCCGACCCCGGCGGCTCTGCGCGCGATGGTGGGCGAAGGGCTCGACCGGCTCCTCGAAAAGGCGGTCGGGCCGGATCGCGCCGAGGAAGGCCTGCGGATCTTTCGCGAGCGGTATCCCGACGTCGCCGTCCGGCTGTCGCATCTCCTTCCCGACGTCACCGCGGTCTTGGAAGAGCTCGCCGGCGGCGGCTGGCGAATGGCCGTCGCGTCGAACAAGCCGGCCGTTTTCTCCCGGCAGATCCTGGAAGCGAAGGGCGTGGCGCACCACTTTCTCGAAATAGCGGGGCCCGACGCCTCGACGCCGCCCAAGCCGGATCCGCGGATGCTGTCCCGGATCCTCGTCGCGGCGGGCGTCCCGGCGTCCGAAGCGTTTGTCGTGGGCGACATGGAGATCGACGCCGCCCTCGCTCGCGGAGCGGGATGCCGGGTCGCGCTCGTGCCCGGCGGTTCGCGATCCGCCGTCGAGCTCGCGTCCGTCGACGCCGACGTGCTCCTCGGAGGCCTGCGGGACCTGCCCGCGTGGCTGGAGAAGGAATGGGCGAAGAACGAAGGGCAACGGGCAGATCCTTAGCGCCGCGGCTCTGTTCGGGCGCGCCATAGAATCCGCAGGGTGAGCAGAGTCGTCGTCGCCGAAAAAGTCGCGTCTGCCGGGCTCGACCTGCTGCGCCAGGCGGGCCACGAAGTCGTCGATTGCGCCGGCGCGCCGCGCGAACGCCTTCTGGCGGAGCTCGCCACCGCGGACGCGCTGCTGGTCCGAAGCGCGACGAAGGTCGATGCCGCTCTTTTCGCCGCGGCGCCCGGCCTGACCGTGGTCGGCCGCGCGGGGGTCGGCGTCGACAACGTGGACGTGCCGGCGGCGACCGCCCGCGGGGTGCTGATCTTAAATGCCCCCACGGCCAACGTGGTTTCGGCGACCGAGCACACGTTCGCGCTGCTGCTCTCCCTGCTGCGGCGGGTGCCGGCGGCGGCCGCGACGATGGCGGAGGGCCGCTGGGAAAAGTCGAAATTCGTCGGCTCCGAGCTCGCGGGGAAGACGCTCGGCATCGTCGGGCTCGGCCAGGTCGGCGCGCGCGTCGCCGTGCGCGCCCGCGCGTTCGAGGCGCGCGTCGTGGCGTTCGACCCTTTCCTGCCGGAGGCGCGGGCGCGGGAGCTCGGGGTGCCCCTCCTGCCGCTCGACGAGCTCCTGGGACTCTCGGACATCGTCTCTCTGCACGCGACCGCCGGCGAGAAGGGAAAACCGCTGATCGGCGCGGCAGAGATGGCGCGCATGCGGCCGGGAGCCATCCTCGTCAACGTGGCCCGCGGCAGCCTCGTGGATCGGTCCGCTCTCTACGAAGCGCTGGTCTCCGGGCGGCTCTCCGGGGCCGCCCTGGACGTCTTCGATCCCGAGCCTCCCGCGGCGGACGATCCGCTTTTGAGGCTTGCCAATGTCGTGGCCACGCCGCACCTGGGCGCCTCGACGACGGAAGCCCAGGAACGGGTGTCGCTGCAGACCGTCGAGGCTCTCCTGGAAGCGCTGTCCGGAGCCTCCTACGTACCGGCCGTGAACCTGCCGTTCCGCGGACCGGCGGACCCCTCCGGTGCGGCCGTGTGGATGCGGCTGGCGGAAAGGGTCTCGCGCTTCGTCGCAGCGCTCTCGGGAAGCCGAATCTCCGGCGTGTCCGTCGAAACGTGGGGGCTTCCGGCGGATCTTCTCCGGCCGGTCGCCGTCGCGGCGGTGAAGGGAGCCTTGCAGGGGCACGCGCCGGAGACGGTCAACTACGTCAATGCCTTTCACGCGGCGCAGGGCCGCGGAGTTTCCGTTTCCGAAACGCGGCACGAGGGGCCCGGAACGTACGCGCGCTCGATCCGGATTTGTCTCTCGGAGGGCTCCGAGGCGGGGACCACGGCCGACGCGACCCTCTTCTCGGAGACCGACGCGCGCGTCGTCGCCGTCGACGGTCTCCCGCTCGAGTTTCGGCCGGAGGGCACGGTGGTGTACCTGCGCAATCGCGACGTCCCGGGTGTCGTCGGAAGCGTCGGGACGATTCTCGGAGACGGGGGCGTGAACATCGCGGACTTCTCTCTCGCGCGAGGCGAGGGCGGACGCGCGGCGGCCGTGCTCGCCGTCGACACTCCGCCGTCGCGCGAGGTGCTGGACCGGCTGCGCGCCGCCCCCGCCGTGGAGGACGTGCGCGTGGTGAGCTGGTGAGCCGGCTTCGCGTCCTGATTCTGTTCGGCGGAAAATCGGTGGAACGAGAGGTCTCGCGGATCTCCGCGCGCACGATCGCGGGAGCGCTCGACCCCGCCCGCTACGAGGTGATCCCTCTCGCCGTCGGCGCGGGCGGGAAGTTTCTCTCGGCCCCGGACTCGGCGCGGCTGCTCGCGGAAGCGAAGATTCCGGACCGTTTTTTGAGCGCCGAACGCGCGTCAGCGGAATCCGGCGCCGTCATTCCGGCGGAGGTCCAGCCGGGACGCGTCGATCTGGTGTTTCCGATCATCCACGGGGCTTCGGGGGAAGACGGCGCGCTGCAGGGGTTTCTCGAGATCCTGGGTCTGCCCTACGTCGGCGCCGGCGTCGCCGCATCGGCCGCCGGCATGGACAAGGCTTTGTTCAAGGCCCTTCTCCGGGATGCGGGCATCCCGGTGACGAGGGGTGTGACTGTCCGGGCGCCGGAAGAATGTCGCGAGAGCCCGTTTCCGCTGCCCGTCTTCGTGAAGCCGGTCAATGGAGGCTCGTCGGTCGGCGTGACGAAGGTCAAGCGCCCGGAAGATCTCCCCGCCGCCATCGCGCTCGCGCTCCGTTACGACGACCGCGCTCTCGTGGAGGAGGGGATTGACGCCCGCGAGATCGAGTGCGCGGTCCTCGGCAACGAGGAGCCGCGAGCCTCCGTTCCGGGAGAGGTGATCCCGGGGCGCGAGTTCTACGACTACGACGACAAGTACCGGGAAGACAACGCCAGGTTCGTGATCCCGGCGGATCTTCCCGGGGGCGTCGCGGAGGAGGTCCGCCGCCTCGCGCTCGCCGTGTTCCGGACGGCGGGGGTCTCGGGGATGGCGCGCGTCGATTTCTTTGTCGAACGCGGAACGGACCGCGTGCTCGTCAACGAGATCAACACTCTCCCGGGTTTCACCGCCATCTCGATGTACCCGAAGCTGTGGGAGGCGAGCGGGCTCCCGCTCCCTCAACTGCTCGACGAACTGGTCCGACTCGCCCTGGAACGCCACGCCCGCCGCGCGCAGCTGTCGCACGAACCTCCCGCCGAGCTCGAGTAAGGACAGCCCGCACCCGATCTCGCCCCTCCGAGGGGAAAGCCCCCGTTCGGGGGCCTCCAACCGCATCTCCGAGCGCGGGGTTTGCGGACGACCGCGGTGAATATGTAAGGCCTGCCTGCGGGGCCCCTCACCCCAACCCTCTCCCCGAGCGCGGGGCGAGGGGGCAGAGCTGC
>JBDUBI010000113.1:0-39518 GCA_040004225.1 Acidobacteriota bacterium | reverse complement strand
ACCTGATCCTGAAGCAGAACGGGCTCGGTTACGTGCTCGAGAACAACATCATGCGGATCGCGACGACCGCGAAGCTTCAGGCGGAGCAGTCGGACCGCGCGCGGCTGGCGGAAGCGAGGCAAGCCGCCGAGCCGACCCGCACCCTGATCAAGAAGCTCTCGTACGCGCGAGCGAGCGAGATCTCCCCCACGATCAAGAGCGTCATGTCCAAGCGCGGCGACATCGTGATCGACACGCGGACGAACACACTGATCATCCGCGAGATCCCGACCTATCTGTCCGCCGTTCTTCAGTTGATCGACCAGCTCGATACCGCCACGCCGCAGGTGATGATCGAGGCCCGGATCGTCGAAACGACGAAATCGCTCGGGCGGAGTCTCGGGATCAACTGGGGAACGAACTTCGCCGCCGACGTCGCCCACGGGAACGCCACGAATCTGGTATTCCCGAACAACATCACCGGGAGCACGGGCGTCAATCTCGCGACCCCGAACACGGTCGCGTCCGTCCGCCTCGGGAACATCTTAAACACCTTCTCGCTCGATCTGGCGCTTTCGGCCGCGGAGAACCAGGGGCTTCTCAAGATCATCTCCTCGCCGAAGGTCGCCGCTCTGACCAATACGGCCGCCTCGATCCAGTCGGGCGTTCAGATACCCGTCCAGACCAACGTCAACAACACCACGACCGTCATCTACATCGACGCGACGCTGCGGCTGACGGTCACGCCCCAGATCACCAACGAAGGGACGGTCCTCCTCGACGTCCAGGTCTCCAAGCGAGAGCCGGCCGTCGCCCTGAACCTCTCCCTCGGAACGAACGTCCCGCTGACGATCCGCGAGTACAAGGGGCAGATTCTCGTCCGCGACGGGGGAACCACCGTCATCGGCGGCATCTTCCAGATCAACGACCAGGACCAGGAGAACATGATCCCCGGCCTCTGGAAGATCCCCATCCTCGGAAATCTTTTTCAGAATAAGACCCGCACCGAGAAGCATGACGAGTTGCTGATCTTCATTACGCCCCGGATTCTCCGGTCCTAGAGAGGTCGAACGACATGAAGAAAGTCCTCTGCGTTTCAGCCATCGTCCTGGGCGCGCTCTTTTCGAGCGGATGCACCAACAAACAGGGCGAGACGGAATCGCCCGTCTTCCTCACGACGGACATCCAGCTCCAGCCGGGGTTCGTGAACGTGGGCGTCGTGGCTCCGATCCAGATCAATACGATTCACCTGACGAGCCACCTGAAGAACCCGACTCAGTCCGATCCCCAGCACTTCGCGGACGTACAGATCGAGAGCTATCGGGTGCACTACCGCCGCACGGACGGGGGCACCGTTGTCCCTCCGGATAAGACGTTCGGGGCGGGCGTTCTGGTCCCCTCGGGTGGAACGGCGACTCTCTCGAACTTCCCGGTGCTGGCGAGCTCGGACATCCAGCTGTCCCCGTTCGACCAGCTGCTGCCATTCAACGGCGGGCTCGACCGCGAGACGCACAACAACGAAATCCAGATGACGTTCGACCTCACCTTCTTCGGCCACACCGCGGCCGGCCAGCGGGTGCAGAGCGAGACGGCGAGCGGCATCCTCCTTTTCCGGTTCGCCGGTGCGACACCGCTTTCCAGGTCCGTTCGATGAAGGGGAGGCACGACATGCGCCGCAATGCCATCGGACTACTCGGGATCGCGCTCGTCGCGTTCACCCTCGCGTGCTCGGCGGACGCGCCGGCGCCCACCCCGCCCAACGGCGGCGGTGGCCTGCCGCGCGTCACTCCTGGCGCCTCCCCGCTCCAGATCCGTCTCTTCACGAGCAACGCGAACCCGACCGCGGGGACGTGCTCGCTCGTACAGGCCATCGTCTCCTTGAACGGCTCGAATGTTCCGGACGGCACCGGCGTGGCGTTCTCCACCGACTTCGGCGTCTTTCAACAGAACGGCGCGGCGGTCGTTTCGGTCACGACGCAGAACAGCGCCGCGGTCACCGCGATCTGCTCCCTCTCCGCGGGGCTCGCGAACGTGCGCGCGAGCGCCACTGTCTCGGGCCAGACGGGCAGCGCCACAATCGCCATCTCGTTCCAGCCTTCGGCGCAGGCGGCGCCGTTCTTCTCCTCCTGCTCGCCGAGCTTCGCCTCGAATGCGGGCGGCGACACCGTGACCTTGAATGGCGGCCGGTTCTTCGGGACCCCGGCGACCACCCGCGTCACCTTCTCCGCCGCGGGCGTCACTCGCGAAGCGCTGGTCACGGACGTGACGGCGACCTCCGTCACCGTTCGGACGCCCGCCTTCCCGGAGGCGATCTCGCCCTCGGTGCCGGTCACGATGACGCTGGTCCTCGGGACGAACACCTCGTCACCGGTCACCCTGACGATCCCCAACTGCTTCGCGTTCGGGACCGCATCCGGCAATACTCCGACCATCACGGCGATCCTCCCGGCGACGGGCACGAAGACCGGAAACACGCGCGTGACGATCGTCGGCTCCGGGTTCTCGTCGCCCCTCCAGGTCTTCTTCGGCGGCGTCGAAGCCCAGGTGCTCTCGGTTTCTTACAACCAGCTCATCGTTCTGACCCCGCCGGTGATCGCGGGCGGCCCCGTCGTCGTGGGGACCCCGGTCGACGTTCGGGTTCACGAGGTCACCTCCGGAACGGACGCCGTTTCAACGGGAGGCTACCGTTACACCACCCCCATCGCGATCACGGCCGTTGGCGCGAATGAGCAGCGGGTCGACGCGCCCTTCCAGCAGGTCACGATCTTCGGACAGGGGTTCGAGAGCCCCGTCGCCGTCAGCCTGGCCGGAATCGCGGCCACGGTCATCTCCGTGTCTTCCACCGAAATCCTGGTCCTTCCGGGCAGTCCGGCGGTGACCTCCTGCGTGGACCTCTCCGGCGCCGTGAGCGTGACCAACATCAACACCGGCGAACAGGCAACCAACGGGACCTTCCGGTACCTGGTGGCCCAGACCGGGCCGATCATCTCGGGGGTGAGCCCCGGCTCCGGAACTCCGAACTCGGTAATCAGCATCACCGGTGGAAACTTCCAGGGGAGCCTCTCCACCGGGACCGGGCGCGTCGTCAGTGTTCAGATCGGCGGACGCGGCGCGTCCTTCACGGTGCTCTCCGACAACGTGATCTCCGCCATCGTTCCGGACCCGGGAACGGCTCCGCCGACCTGTCCTACGGGCACGCCGGTGGGAACGCTGATTTCGTCGGGGAGCGCGGTCAATATCGTCGTGACGGCAAATGTGACTGGATGCACCACGACCTCGACCGGAGCCTTCATCTATCAGCAGGCGTGCGTGGCGCCGGCCGCGGGTGTCGCGTCCCCGGGAAATCGGTAACTTCGAAGATCGTGATTCCGCGCCTTCGCTTCACAGGGGAGCCGGCCGCCCTCCGCAGGGGGGGCGTCCTCGCTTCGCCTCCCTGTGGCTGAGCTCACCGGCGACGCCCGGATACGGGATCTGAAACGGCGCCTCGAGCTCGACCCGAGCTCGAGGCTGTTCGTGACGCTCGCCGAGGAGTACCGAAAGAGCGGCCTCCTCGCGGAGGCGCTCTCCGCGCTACAGAAGGGCCTTCTCGCCCATCCCCATTACCTCTCCGCTCAGGTGGCTCTCGGGCGCGCGTATCTCGAGGCGGGCCAGATCACCGAGGCGATCGCGACCTTCAACAAGGTCCTCTCCAATGACCCGGGAAATCTCGTTTCGGCGAAGTCGCTCGCCGACATCTATCTCTCGCGAGGAGAAGGCGTCGAAGCGATCAAGAAATACAAGCTCTACCGGGCGCTTTCCGGGGACCGCACGGTAGACGAAATCGTGGAGCGTCTTCAGGCTGTGCTCGCCCCGCCCCCCCCTCCGCCGGCGCGAGCCACGGAGCCCCTGCCGCCCCCGCCGACATTCTTCGAGCAGAAGCCAATCGGTCCGATCCGCACGTCGCGCGAGCTCCGTTTCGACGCGCAGCCGCGAACCCGGGCTTCGGAGATCGGGGAATCCACGTCGTCCATCGCGCCCCTTTCGTTCGAACTGGATGACTCGACCGCCCGGCGGCCGCCGCGCGCGCCCGAATCGTTTGGCGTCCCCTCCCGGGACAACACGCCCGACCACCCGCACACGTCTGTTCTCCAGTCGACTCCGCGCCGCGCCGCGGCGCACGCGGTTCCCGTGACATCGCCCTTGCCGCTGATGGCGGCCTCGGTCCCTCAATGGCCCGCGCCGGCGGCAGAGGCGACCCCCGGGAAGGACGCGAATCCGGAGACTGTCTCTTTCTCGCCTCCGACTCCTGCGGGCACCTCTCCGGCCGAGGCGGCGCCCGCGCCCGCCCTTACCCGCCAGGAGGCCTGGCCTTCTCCGCTCCCGGCGGCGGTCGGTGCGGATCTGCCGACGCCCGTGTCCGCCCCCTGGCAAAGCGGGCCGGCGAGCGGGGGAGAGCTCCGTTCGCCGGACGTGGGACAGGCTGTCGCGGGGGAAGCGGCGCCCGAAGTCGAGGACCTCTCGACGCGCGCCTTTCGCATCGCAGACATCCTTCCTCTGGCTACGGCTGGAAACGGCCAGCCCGAAGAGGAAGGTCGCGCGGAGGTCTCGGAATCCGACCAGGATCAGGACCAGGAAGCCCGGGACGAGCCGTCCGGCCGAACGCTGGCGGACCTTTACTTCGCGCAGGGTCACTATGCGGAGGCGCTCGACATCTACGATGAGCTGGTTGCGGCGAACCCGTTCGACGGCGAGTTGAAGCGCCTGCGCCGCGACGCCGAAGCCCGGCTCCTGCCCGCGGCGACGGCGGGGGGTCACGCCGACGCCGATTCGGCGTTGAACCGCCGGCTCTCGCGGGTCCGCGCTTTAAAACAGTGGCTCTCCGTGGTACAAGCCGGCTGATTGGCGCGCCCGGTGGGCGACGCCGGGAAGAAGCCCATGAACGTTTTCCAGGACACGCTTCGCCGTATCGCGGAACGTGTGGAGGGATCTCAGGCCGTCTCGCTCCTCGGGGTGGACGGGATCCCCATCGACTCCTGGGGCCCGGCGGACGGGCACGCGTTCGAATCCATCGCGGCCGAGCTCGGGTCCTTCGTCAAGACGTCCCAGTCGCGCGGCGCGACGGAAGCGGGGTTGGTTCAGCAGATCGTGCTCGAAACGGACCGTTCGACGGCGATCCTGTCGCGCGTGACCGCGGAGTATTATCTGCTGCTCCTGATGTCGCGCGATGGCAACTCGGGGCGGGGCCGGTTCGAGCTGCGAAAGGCCGGCCTCGCTCTCGAAAAGGAACTTCTGTAGAGATGCTCTCCTTCAAGGAAATCCGGGAACTGATCGACCTGGTCTCCGAAAGGGGACTGGCGGCGCTCGAGATCGAGCAGGGCGGATTCCGCGTCCGGATCGAGGGCGTTCGGACGGCGGCGAACGGCGATTCCGCTCCCGTCTCGGCGGCCGCGGCGCTGCCGCCTTCCGATGCCGCGTTGCCGGCCTCTCCGGCCGAGGACCCCCGCATGCATGTCATCACCTCTCCCATCGTCGGAACGTTTTATCGGTCTCCTTCGCCGGAATCGGAGTCCTTCGCGGAGATCGGGCAGAAAGTGGCCCGGGGAAAGATCCTCTGCATCATCGAGTCGATGAAGCTGATGAACGAGATCGAGTCCGACGTCGAAGGCGAGATCATCGAGGTTTATCCGAAGAACGGTCAGCCGGTCGAGTACGGAGAAAAGCTCTTCGCAATCCGGCTGGCGGCATAACGAGGCGCCGGGGGTCGGCCGCGGGGCGCTGGGCGATCGCCACTTTTATGGCTTTCGAAACTTCCCTCCGGTTCTTGTCTCCCGTATAGCGCCGAGCGCCTGACGCCCTTTTCGTCCATGTTCAAAAAAATCCTGATCGCCAATCGCGGCGAGATCGCGCTTCGCATCATTTCCGCGTGCAAGGAGCTCGGGATCAAGACGGTCGCGATTTACAGCGAAGCCGACCGGGACGCTCTTCACGTCCGCTACGCCGACGAGGACGTCTGCGTCGGGCCCTATCCTTCCGCCGCGTCTTACCTGAACATTTCGGCCATCGTCTCCGCGGCGGAGATCACCGAAGCCGACGCCATCCACCCGGGCTACGGGTTTCTGTCGGAGAACGCCTACTTCGCCGAGATCCTCCACGACTGCAACATCACCTTCATCGGGCCCTCGCCCGACGCCATCCGCAAGATGGGGGACAAATCGCTCGCCCGCAAAACCATGGCTGCGGCGGGCGTTCCGACGATTCCCGGTTCCCCGGGACCGGTCGAGACCGCGGACGAGGCCCTGGACTTCGCCCGCAAGGCCGGCTATCCGGTCATCCTCAAGGCGTCGGCGGGCGGGGGGGGGCGGGGGATGCGGGTGGCGCGGGACGACCGGGAGCTCTCCGGCGCGTGGGAGACCGCGCGGAACGAGGCCGAGAAGGCATTCGGGAACGCCGAGGTGTACCTGGAGAAGTACCTGGAGAGCCCCCGGCACGTGGAGTTCCAGATCTTCGGCGACCAGCACGGGAATCTGCGGCACATGGGGGAGCGAGAGTGCTCGATCCAGCGGCGTCACCAGAAGCTCATTGAGGAAGCGCCGTGCGTGGCCCTCGATCCGGAGTTGCGGACGAAAATGGGAGACGCCGCGATCGCGGCGGGGCGCGCCGTCCACTACACCAACGCGGGGACGATCGAGTTCCTCCTGGACCCGCACGGTCGCTTCTACTTCATGGAGATGAATACCCGACTCCAGGTGGAGCATCCGGTGACGGAGGAAGTCACCGGCGTCGACATGGTGAAGGAGCAGATCGCCGTTGCCGCCGGAGAGGCCCTCTCGTTTGCGAAGTGCGCCTTGAAGCCGCGGGGGCACGCGATCGAATTCCGAATCAACGCGGAAGACCCCGTGTCGTTCAAGCCCTCTCCTGGTCGGATCACCACATTCAGCCCTCCGGGGGGGCTCGGCGTTCGCGTGGACACCGCGGCCTACCAGGGCTACCTGATCCCGCCCCACTACGACTCGCTGATCGCCAAGCTCATCGTGACCGGCCACGATCGCACGGAAGCGATCCTCCGCGGCCGCCGCGCGCTCGATCAGTTCATCGTCGAAGGCGTGAAGACCACGATCGCCATGCACCGGAGGATCCTCGAGGACTCGGATTTCGTCGCCGGCCGGCTCTCGACGCGGTTCATGGACCGGTTCACCGAAGCCTCGTGAGCCGGAACCGCTCGCTCCGCTGAAGCGAGGATGCCGGATGCCCTTCGCCGTCCCGGCGATCTATGCGATCACGAGCCGCGCTCGGTCCGGGCCCGGGCATGCCGCGATCGTCCGACGGCTCCTGTCTGCCGGCGTCCGCTGCGTGCAGGTGAGGGAAAAGTTGCTTTCGGACGCGGAGCTCCTGCCCGAAGTCGACGCCTGCGCGTCGCTGGGACGCGAGGATGGGGCGCTCGTTTTCGTCAATGACCGCACAGACCTGGCCCGGATGGCAGGGGTGGGGGTCCATCTGGGCCCCGAGGATCTTCCCGCAGCGGACGCTCGCAGGATCCTCGGCCCGGGCTCCCCGATTGGCGTGAGCACGCATTCTCTGGACGAGGCCAGGGCTGCTTTTTCGTCTCCCGAGCCGGATTACATCGCCTTTGGTCCGGTGTTCGCGAGCGGCACGAAGAGCAGCCGCGAGCCGCGCGGCCTCGACCTCCTGTCGCAGATCGCTCGTTGGAAGACCCGCCCGCTCGTCGCCATCGGAGGCATCGGTCACGAAACTCTCCGGAGCGTCCTCGATGCGGGCGCGGACTCCGCGGCGATGGTGGCTGCATTTTCTGCGGGCGGGCTCTACGAGGAGAATGCCCGACGGCTGCTCGATCTCGCGCGCCAGCGCACCCCTGCCGGGCGCGTGTACCTCGTGGGATTCATGGGTAGCGGGAAGACTTCGGTCGGCCGCCGGGTCGCGGAGCGGCTCGCCGTTCCGTTCGTGGATTTAGACGAGGAGATCGAGAAGACGTCGGGTCGGACCGTCCGCGCCGTGTTCGAGAGCGCCGGGGAGGCGGCGTTTCGCGAACGGGAAACGGTTTTTCTCGAGGCGACCAGGAGCCTCTCAAACGCCATCGTGGCGACGGGCGGCGGCTGCTACGTTCAGGAACAGAACCGCCGGGCGATTGCGTCCCTCGGGCGGGCGGTCTTCCTGGATGTTCCGATACCTGTTTTGCTCTCCCGGCTCGAAGGGAAGAAAGATCGGCCGCTTTTCACGGGGCCGGAGCAGGCGGCGCTTCTGGCGGCGGCCCGGGAGCCTTTCTATAGAATGGGGAGCGTTCCCGTCGCACTGCGCGACCAGTCCATCGAAGAAGCCGCCGACCGTGTCCTCCTGGCGCTCGATGCGCTTCGGTCGCCACTGTTTTGATCTGAGTCGAAAGGGCCATGCGATACCTGATCCTGTCCGACATTCACTCGAACGACGAAGCCCTGGCCGCCGTGATGGCGCGGGTGAGGCGGAAGCGCTACGAACGTGTCGTGATCCTGGGCGATTTTGTCGGGTATGGCGCCAACCCGAACCACGTCGTCGACCGGATCCGGCGGATCCGGCGGGAGAAACTCGCCATCCGGGGGAATCACGACAAGGTGGTGTGTGGGCTCGAGTCGGGGGAGCTTTTCAATCCCATCGCGCTCGCCGCCGCGCGCTGGACCACGGAGAAGCTGACCCCTCGCAACTTCAAGTACCTCGAATCCCTTCCGATCGGCCCCCTGGAAGTCGAGGAGGCGTTTGCCATCTGCCACGGTTCACCCCGGGACGAGGATGCGTACATCTTCTCGGACCGTGACGCCTGGATGAACTTCCGCGAGTTTGCCTACGGAGTCTGCTTTTTCGGGCACAGCCACATCCCTTCCATATTCACCCTCGAGCCGCACGGGATCCAGGTCGATGTCATCCGGGGGGAGCGCGTCCGCTGGAAGCTCGAGAAGGACCGCAGATATCTCATCAATCCCGGGTCGATCGGGCAGCCGCGCGACCGCAACCCCGCGGCCGCGTACGCGATCTACGACGCCGACGAGAGAGTGGTCCATTTCGACCGCGTGCCCTACGACGTCCAGAAGACGCGGGAGAAGATCCACCGGGCGGGTCTCCCGGCGATGCTGGGCGACCGGCTTCTCGTCGGAGCCTGAGGTTCTCACGGCGGAAGGCGCGCCGAAGCCCGGGGCGCGGACTCCTCTCGTATAATCTCGCGGCCTTCCAGAACCCGGACGTGAAGAGGAGTCGGATGACCCTGCGGCGGTGGAGCCTTCTCCTGTCTGTTCCCGCCCTCGCGCTCGCCGCCGGCTGCGGAAGCCATCCGGCCGGGCCGCCCGTTTCGTTTCCGCAGCCGCCTTCCTCGGCGCGCCCTCCTGCATCCGCGGCCTCGAGCCTTTCCGGACGCGAGGCGGAGGCGGCCCTTTTGGAGCTCGAGGACCGCCGGGCGTTCGACGCGGGGACTCTCCTCGCGGCATCCGGGAGCGGCGAAAGTGCGACGCGGGCGCGGACGGCGATCGCGCTCGGCCGGATCGGCGACGATCGCGCGGAGCCGATCCTTCGCACCCTCCTGGCCGATCCGGACCCCGACGTCCGCGCGGCCGCCGCCTTCGGATCCGGATATCTCCCCGAGACGGCCGCCGCGGACCTTCGCCCGCTCCTCGGCGACTCCGACGCCCGCGTCGCCGCCGCGGCCGCCCGCGCCATCGGCTTTGCCGCCCGTCCCGACGGCGAGGAGGCGCTGATCGCGGCGCTTCCCGGGGCCGCGACGCCCGAACCTCGCGCCTCCCTGCTCCGCTCCCTCTGGCGCTACGCCAACGGCGCCAGCGAGGCGGCGGCCCTGCCGTTCGCCGGCGACTCCGATCCGCGGGTGCGGGCGGCGGCTCTTTACGCCCTCTCGCGGAAGCCGCAGCCGGGTTCCGTCCGGACTTTAACGGCCGCTCTCGCCGACGACGCGGACACGGCCGCCGGAGCGGCACGCGCGCTCGGCGTTCTGGGCCTCGCGGAATCGGTTGAACCGCTCGGCGCCGCTCTCGAGAAGCGGACTCCCGTCGTGATCAACGCCCTGGTCGCCCTGGGAACGATCCTTGAAAAGGCGAAGCAGCCCGGCCTTTCCCCGGACCGGCGGGCCCGCGTGCTCGATCTGGCGGCGGATGCCAACCCGAACGTGGCCGTCCCTGCCTTGACGCTCCTCCGCCACTTCGCGGCCGGCGACCGCGAGGCGTCGCGCCGGCTCTGGTCCGTCGCGCTCTCCGGAGAGGGGCGCCGGCGGCAGGCCGCCCTGCTTTCATTGACCGCGACGCTGCAGGGCGGCGCCTCCACGGCTCTCGACGCCGCCGCGGCGTCCGAAGATCCGTCTCTCCGGGCGGCCGCGGCCGAGGCGGCGGCCTCGCTGCCGGCCGCCGAGGCCCGGCCGTGGCGCGAGCGGTTCGCCGCCGACCGCGAGGTCGCGGTCCGGCTCGCGAACCTCGGCTCGCTCAAAACGGCGGAAGAAGTTCGCGCGTATCGCGGCCTCGTCAATTCCGCGCTCACGGATGCGGATCCCGGCGTTCGATCGGCCGCGGTCGATGCGCTCGGTCTGCTGGAAGACCCCGCACTCCTCCCGCTCTTCACGGAAGCCGTCGAGAAATCGGCGTCGGACGCCTCGCCGGACGTGACGGTGTCGGTCATTGGCGCCTGCGAGAAGTTGACGAAGGACGCGGGTGCGGCGGCTCTGGTCGATACGATTTACCGCCGGGGGAGGACTCTGCCGGCCAGACTCGCCCGGCGGACTCTTGTCCGGACCTTTCATCGACCTTCCGCGGAGCTGCCCTTGCCGGAATATGTCACCGGCAAGACGCGCGCTGACTACGCGGCGCTGGCGGCGCGCGCCCGCCAGTCGTGGAACGCTCGCGTCGAGACCGCCGCCGGCGCCTTCACCATCCGGCTCGCCGGCGACGCCGCGCCCCTGACGGTCGTAAATTTCGTGAGTCTCGCCGAGAAGCGGTACTTCGACGGAGTGCGCATTCATCGGGTCGTCCCGAACTTCGTGCTGCAGGACGGCGACCCGACCGGAACCGGCAATGGCGGCCCGGGCTACGAAATCCGCGACGAGATCAGCCCTCTCGAATACGGACGGGGCGCGGTCGGCATGGCCCTCTCCGGGCCGGACACGGGGGGGAGCCAGTGGTTCGCGACACATTCGCCGCAGCCGCACTTAAACGGGCTCTACACGGTTTTCGGCCAGATCGTCGAGGGGCAGTCGACGCTCGAGAGAATCGGACAGGGGGAGCGGATCCTCCGCGTCTCCGTGTCCTTTTCCGGCGCGGCACGGTGACGGGCCCGTCTGCATGTACTCCGTCGCGCGCGCCCTTCAGTTTCTGGGACTTCTCGTGACCGGCTTCGGTTTTTTCACGGGGGTGCTCGGCGGGAACGTCCGCGGTGAGCTTGCGCTGCTCGGAGTGGGCGCCGGGATCTTCTTCGGCGGACGAATCCTGCAGGTCCGGAGCAGCGGAAAATGAGGCCCGTGGTCCTTTCGACGCGCGAGCTGCCGGAGCCGTCGCTCTCGACTCTCTCCCCGGACTTCGACGTCCGGGTCATGGGCTACGCGCCCACGGAGCTCGAGCTCGCGACGGAAGCAGCGGATGCCGACGCTCTGATCTCGATCGTCTCCGACCCCGTGACCGAGGCGGTGTTTCAAAACGCGAAGAAGCTGAAGATCGTGGCGCAGTATGCCGTCGGGATCGACAACATCGACCGGGCGGCGGCCGCGTCCCGCGGGGTCGTGATCACGAACACGCCGAACGTCCTGACCGACGCGACCGCGGACCTGACGATGGCGCTCCTGCTGACCCTCGCCCGCCGTGTGCTCGAGGGGGACCGCCTCGTGCGCGCCGGCGGGTATTCCGGATGGAAACCGGATCTGCTGCTCGGAACCGACTTGAAGAACAAGGTCCTCGGGATCGCCGGCCCGGGCCGCATCGGCCGCGCCGTGGCGCGCCGGGCGAAGGCCTTTGGAATGACGGTGATCGCTTTCGGGCGGTCGCCCCGCGACGAGGGGGACCCCGACGATCCTCCGCGGGTCTCGTTTGACGAGCTGCTCCGGAGGTCCGACGTCGTTTCTCTGCACCTGCCGCTCTCCGACGAGACGCGTCGGCTGTTCACGCGGGAGACCTTCGCCCGCATGAAGCCGGGCGCCTTTCTGTTGAACACCGCGCGCGGGGCGCTGGTGGACGAGACCGCACTGACCCGCGCGCTCGACGAGGGCCGCATTGCCGGCGCGGGGCTCGACGTCTACGAGAACGAGCCCGGAATCACGCCCGCGTTAGTCGACGACGACCGGGTCGTTCTCATGCCGCACGCCGGCAGCGCGACGCTCGAGACGCGCCGGGAGATGGCCCGCATGGTCGTGGAGGATGTCCGGCGAGTGCTCTCCGGCGAGAAACCGTTGAGACCCGTGGGCGGACCCGGCGCGGCGCGCGAAAGAATCCGGGAGGAGTCATGAAGCCCACTCCGATAGAGACCTTCGTCCGGCTCGACAGCCTCGCCGACGGATTGCTGCGCCGGATGAACAAGGGCGACACGGCTCTCTTATGGCTGCGCTCCCGCTGGGGGCGGATCGTCGGGGAACCGCTCGCGCGCAAGATTCAGCCGACCGGGCTCTCCGGCCGCCGCCTGACGATCTCCCTCCTCGACCCGACCTGGAAAAAGCCCGTGGAGGCGACCCTTCCGGAGCTCGAGCGGCGCCTGGCCGAAGAGATGCCGGAGCTGAAGCCGAAGATCATCCTGAAACCGTAGGCCGTTCCGCTCGGACGCGGAAATTTGCCCCGCCTCCCCGAATTTCGCTGCGCCCGCTTCGCCCGCGCTAGGCGTAGAGGCCGCGCACCATCGTGTCGTGCGCGACGCGCGAGATCCCCAGCATGTAGGCCGCGATCCGAAAGCTGACGCTGTACTTCTCGGCCATCGACGCGACGTCCCGGAACGACTGGACCATGATGTCCTCGAGCCGCTCATTGACTTCGCTTTCGCGCCAGAAAAAACCGGCGCGGTCCTGCACCCACTCGAAGTACGACACCGTCACGCCCCCCGCGTTGGCGAGAATGTCGGGGACCACGAGGATGCCGTTGCGATTCAGGATCTCGTCGGCTCTCTGGGTGGTGGGACCGTTGGCGCCCTCGACGATGATTTTCGCCTTGATGTTGACCGCATTCTTGCCTCGGATCTGGTTCTCGTTCGCGGCGGGAATCAGAATGTCCGTGTCGAGCTCCAGGAGATCCGTATTGGAGATCGGCGTCGTTCCCGGAAATCCGTCGAAGCTGCGCGCCTTTTCGTAGTGCGCGACGAGAGCGGGCATGTCGAGCCCCGCTTCGTTGACGATCCCGCCCGAGATGTCCGATACGGCGACGATCCGGGCGCCCGCCTCGTGGCACATGCGCGCGGCAATTGACCCGACGTTGCCGAATCCCTGAACGACGATGCGGCTGCCCGCGAGCGTCAGGCCCCGCAGGGGAGCCGCCTCCCGGCAGATGAGCATCAGGCCGCGGCCGGTGGCCTCGACCCGCCCCCGGGACCCCCCGAGGGAGAGCGGTTTTCCCGTGACGACCGAGGTGACGGTGTGGCGCGCGTGCATGGAGTAGGTGTCCATGATCCAGGCCATCATCTGCGGGTTGGTTCCCATGTCCGGGGCGGGAACGTCCTTCTCGGGCCCGAACTGGTCCATCAACTCCGCCGTGTAGCGCCGCGTGATCTTTTCGAGCTCGGCGCGGGAGAGGCTGCCCGGGTCGCAGATCACGCCCCCTTTGGCCCCGCCGAAGGGGATGTTGACCACCGCGCACTTCCAGGTCATCCAGGCCGCGAGCGCCCGGACCTCGTCTAAATTCACGTTTTTGTCGTAGCGGATCCCGCCCTTGCCCGGCCCCCTCGCGATGTTGTGGAGGACCCGGTACCCGATGAAGACCTCGATGCGGCCGTCGTCCATCGCAATGGGGATCGACACTTTGGTCTCCCGGACAGGCTCCCGGAGCACCTTGTACAGACCCGGGTCGAGCCCGAGCTTCTGGGCGGCCAGGTCGAACCGGGACATCATTTCTTCGAAGGGGTTGGCGGAGTCGACGCCCTGGGGGGACGAGCCGATGGTTGGAAACTTCGGTTCGATCGTCGCTGGGTCCACTGCGGATCACTCCTCGCCGGGCGGCCTGCCCGTTCAATAGAATGGGGGCGGAATTGTAGCGCATCGATTCCAGCCGACCCGCCAAACTCCTTGAACACGAGATCCGCCGAAGAAGAGAGATTGATCGCCGATGGCGAGATCGTGCGGCGCATTCTGGCGGGAGACGAGCCTCTTTTCGAGGTGCTCGTGCGGCGGTATCAGGCGCGCGTGCTTTCGCACGTGGCCCGTATGGTGGGAAACAGGGACGACGCGCTCGACCTCTCCCAGGAGATCTTCGTCAAGGTCTTCCAGGCTCTCGACCGTTACAACTCCGAGTACAAGTTTTCCACCTGGCTCTTCCGGATCGCGGGGAACGCTGCCATCGATCACCTGCGCAAACGGCGTCCCCGGACGGTCCCGCTGGAGGTCCGGGATCCGGACGGGCAGTCGCTGTCCTCTCCGGAGTACAAGAGCTCGGAACCGGACCCCTACGCGATCCTGCGAAATAGCGAACGGGGGGACGCGATCGCCCGGGCGATCGAGAGCCTTCCGGACGAGTTCCGGGAGCTGATCGGACTGCGGCATTTCACGGGTTTGTCGTATGAAGAGATAGCGGAGTTGAAAGGGATGCCCCTCGGGACGGTGAAAAACAAACTCTTTCGCGCCCGGGCCGTATTGAAGGACAGGCTGGCAGGAGAACTCTCGTGAACGATTGCCCTCGAACCCTGGATCCGCTGGACGCAGAAGCGCTTGCCGCCGGCGAGGAGCCGGTTCTCGCGGGCGACGCCCGGGCCCACGCGGCGGGCTGCGCTCCCTGCGCGGCGGCAGTCGAGGGCGCCCGGGCCCTGCTGTTGCGCCTCGAGTCGCTGACCCCGGGAGACCCCCTGGCGACCGGAGGCTCCGCCGCCGGTCTGGACCTCGCCTCGCGGGTGGTGCGGATCCGGCCCTTCTCTCCGCGCGAGAGGCGGGATCTCCGGATCTGGGCGCCTCCCGCCGGCGGGGCCCTGCTGCTGCTCACCGCAGGCTTCGCGCTTCTGGCCGCTCCCCGTCTGACCGTTGGAGACCAGGCGGCGCTCGGCCTGTCTGCCGTGGCCCCGCTCGCCGGCCTCGCGCGCGCCCTGATTCGCGCGGTTTCGGACGCTTCTTTCGCGGCGCCCGCGTCGTGGGAAGCGCTCTCCTCCGCCGCTCGGCTCGAGGCGCCGCTCGGATGGCTCGCGCTGTTCCTCCTCGCGCCCGCCGGTTTCGCCCTCCGGCGCGTGCTTGTCCGGTCGCCGCGGCGCGGATGATCGGCGTCCTCCTCCTCTTCACCGCGGCGATCTCCTCCGCCCCCGCGCCCGGCGCGCGGTCGTCGGTCGGACGCGACCTGGCGATCACGTCGCCGGTGACCGGAAACGTCGCGGCCGTTTTCTCGCGCGTGACGATCGATTCCCGGGTGACCGGCAACGTGATCGTGTGGGGCGGTGACGTGCGGTTTGGCCCCGCGGGCGCCGTGGACGGGAACCTTTCCGTCTTCGGCGGCGAGATCGCCGCGGCAGGCCGGTCCGCTCTGCCCGTCTCGGGACGGGTCTCGACGCCGGGTTCTCTCCTCCGGCTGTATCTCGAGGAGATGCACCGGGCTCCCTGGGACCCCGCGGGCCGCGGCATCGTTGAACACGGATTGCGGCTGGTCGCGCTCTCGGCGTGGCTCCTGGCTTCTCTCCTTCTGCTCTGGATGTTCGGATCCCCGTTTGCCCGGGCCGCCGCCGCCGCGGAGCGCGACTGGTCGCACGCCCTCCTCGCCGGCGCGCTCGGCGTGCTGACGCTTTTTCTGGCGGCTGCGGCGGCTCTGGCCCTCCTGCCCTCGTCGGTGTCGGTCCCGATCGCGCTTCTCTTCGCGGCGTTGGCCGTCGTCGCCAAGGTGTTCGGGATGGCGGCGCTCTTCCTCCTGCTGGGCCAGAAACTCCTGAAAAACGTGTCGCCGGCGAAGAGGCCTGCAGCGCTCGCGTGCGGTTTCGCCCTTCTCGCCGCCGCGTCTCTCCTCCCGCTCGTCGGCGGAGTGCTGTGGAGCGCGGCGTCGATCGCCGCCGTCGGCATTGCGTTCTCCTCGCGTTTCGGGACGCCTCGGATCCGCGTCGCTCTGACGGTCTGAGGGACGTCTCGGCGAAACGGTCTCGACCCCTTCTCCCCGCTCCCGCGACGTTTCGCTCGCGCTCGTCCCTTTGCGCTTTACCCTCCCTCGCCCTCCGCAATAGAGTCAGGCTTCCATGGACATCCGGACCCTCGCGGTCGTCGGCGCGGGACAGATGGGCGGCGGCATTGCTCACGTGGCCGCGGCGGCGGGTCTCGACGTCACGCTGGCGGACGTGGAGGAGTCTTTCGTCCGGCGCGCGCGGGCGACCATCGAGAAGAACTTGGACCGCGAGATCGCGAAGGGAAAGAGGAGCGCGGAGGAAAAATCGGCGGCCCTGGCCAGGCTGAAGGAGACGACGGATCTCGGCTCCCTGGCCGGCGCGGACCTGGTCGTCGAGGCGATCGTCGAGAACGAGCCGGCGAAGGCCGAGCTCTTCCGGAAGCTCGACGGGCTGTGTCCTCCCCGCACGATCTTCGCGTCGAACACGTCGTCGATCTCGATCACCCGACTCGGCGCGGTGACGGGGCGGCCCGATCGCGTGATCGGCATGCATTTCATGAATCCCGTCCCGGTCATGGCGTTAGTCGAGGTCATTCGAGGCATTGCCACCTCGGACGAGACGGCCGCGGCCGTCGAGGCGCTCGCCCGGCGCCTGGGAAAGACTCCGGTGTTCTGCAATGACGACCCGGGCTTCGTTTCGAACCGCGTGTTGATGCCCATGATCAACGAGGCGATCGAGGCGCTGAGGGAAGGCGTCGCCACCCGCGAAGCGATCGACACGATTCTGAAGCTCGGCATGAACCACCCCATGGGCCCGCTCGCGCTGGCGGATTTCATCGGGCTGGACACCTGTCTCTCGATTCTGCGCGTCCTCCAGAACGGATTTGGCGATCCCCGGTACCGTCCGAGCCCGCTCCTGGTGAAGATGGTCGATGCCGGCTGGCTCGGCCGGAAATCCGGGAAGGGTTTCTACGAATACGCGAAGAACTGACACCTGAGAACCGGAAGCGGACGACCCTGATGTTCTGCCAGGTCTGCGGGCTGAAAAACCGCGACGACGAAGAGTTCTGCGAGCGCTGCCATTCGAAGCTGCTCGTGCTCTCAGGCGTCGGCGTCGTCGAGGAGTCCGGCGAGCCCGCCGAAGAGATCCCTTTCGACGAGCATCTGCTCGAGCGCATCTCGACCCTCGAGGACGTGGTGAAGCGGACGGCGGAGGCGCTGAAGACGCTCCTCGAATCGGTCGGGAATCTCGAAAAAAACCTCTTCGTCGCGCACACCGGAATCCTCGCGCTCCAGGAGACGCTGGAGCGCTCCGGCGCGGTCCGCTCGGAGGAGGTCCTGGATCTCTGGGAAACGAAGATGGACGAGCGTATGCAGGCCGTCGAGAAGAAGGACCGGTTCCTCGAGCGGCGCGACCGGATCGTCGCGGGGTACGCGGGGATCGAAAGGGAGGGATTCTTCCGTCGGCTCCGGGAAGCGGAGTTCGCGATCCTGGCGCTCGACTCTGACCGTGGCGTGAAGGCTCTCGAAGAGCTCTCGAGGTCCGATCGGCAGAACGTGGAGCTCGCGTTCTACCTTGCCGAGACGTATTTCTCCGGCGGGGATTTGAAGCGCGCGGCAGTGTTCTTCAAGCGGATCCTGGCCGTCGATTCGAATCATTTCGAGTCGCTGGTCTACTCCGGAATCGCGGCTTCGGAAGACGGTGACACCGCCAACGCCGAGTCGCTCTTGAAACGCGCGATCGAGCGCAAGCCGGACGCCTTCCTTCCACATTTCGCGCTCGGCGCGCTCTATGCGAACGGCTCGCGCTGGAACGAAGCGGAGCGGGAGCTGCGCCGCGCCCTGGAAGCCGCTCCGGTCATCTCCGCGCAGGTCCTTCTCGGAACCGTTTTGCGGGAGAAAGGCGAGTTGAACCGGGCCATTCAGGCCTTCGAGGAGGCGCACCGGGAGCAGCCGGACTCGGAGGAGGCGGTCTTCCAGCTGGGGCTCTGCTACCTGGAGAAGAACTGGACCAAGCGCGCCCTCGACTGTTTCCAGCAGGCGCTCGAGAAGAACCCCAAGCGGCTCGAGTATCAGGAGGCGGTGCGCCTGCTCGAGCGGCGTCGCCGGTACGCGCTTCCCCGGGTGAACGGGCCCGGCGGGGATGCCTATCGCCAGGCCGAAGAGGCCGTGACGGTCGGCTCGCTGCGGACCGCCCACGCGCTGTACCGCAAGGCCCTCGAAGCGGAGCCCGGAAATTCGACGATCCGGATCTCCTTCGCGCTTCTCTCCGCGTCGCTCGGCCTCTGGGAGGAGGCGATTGCGGCGTGCCGCGCGGTCCTCGCGTCTGAGCCCGAGGACGTTGTCGCGGCGGCGGCGTGCTCGACCCTCTCGGAAGCGCTGCGCGCGGAGGGAAAAACTGCCGAAGCGACACAGTTCGTCCGCGAGTTCCTCGAAAGCCATCCGTCGAAGACGTCCCAGGCCATCGGGTATTACGAGCTGGCGACCGCGCTGGCGGATTCGGGAGAAGACCTCGACGCGGCCCTCGATTACGCGGGCCGCGCGCTGTCGGCGGCGCCGGACGAGCTGAAGCCCTACCCTCTCGCGGCGCTCGGCTGGGTCCACTTCAAGCGCAACGAATTCGAACGCGCGATCGACTGCCTGCGAAAGTCGAGCGAGCGCGCCGCGCAACCCACGACCTTTCATCATCTCGGGATGGCCTACATCGCGGCAGGACGGCCCGACGAGGCGAAGGCCGCCTTTACGCGCGCAAAGACCGTCGCCCGGGGCGGAGCGCTCGAAGACCGCATGCTCCAGCAGGTGCGCTCGAACATGCGGCTGATCGAGAAGTTCGGCAGCAAGAAGAAGGAGACGGCGGCCGCGAACGGAGCCGCCGTCAGGCGCAAGGCGTAGGGTGCGGCGCGCCGGGCGTGAGGCGCCCGGGCGTGAGGCGCGAAGGCGTGAGGCGCGATGCGCAAACCGGATCGCGGAGGCCGCGATCTGATCCTGCAGTTGGTTTCGTGTTTCACGCTTCGGTCTTGCAAACCTCAAAGCAGGCGGTTTGGCCGCCGTTGTGCGGGCGGCCTGCCGCCTGGATCCGCGCGGTGTGCGGTCTGGAGTTCTCTTTCGGTTCCGCGCCTTGGTTTTGCGGACCTGGAAGAGGCGGTTCGGCCGCCGTGATGCGGGCGGCCTGCCGCCGGGATCCGCGCGGTGTGCGCGCTCCTTTCCCCTGATATCTTCCCGAGTTCCAAATGCGCTGGTCCCGTTTCTTTCTGCAGACCGTCCGTGAAGTGCCGGCGGACGCGGAGGCCGTCTCCCACGTCCTGCTGACGCGGGCCGGGATGCTCCGCCGCGTGACGGCGGGGATCTACGCGCTGACCCCTCTCGGGTTGAAGGCGCACCGGAAAGCCGAAGCCATCGTCCGGGAGGAAATGGACCGGGCCGGAGCCCTCGAGGTCGAGCTTCCCATCCTGCAGCCGCGGGAGCTCTGGGAAGAGAGCGGGCGCTGGTCCCGGTATGCCGCCGAGGAGATCCTCTTTCACCTCTCCGACCGCAAGGGCGGCGAGTACTGCCTTGCTCCCACCGCGGAGGAGGCCGTCACCTCGATGCTGCGGGCGGGGGTGACGTCCTACCGGCAGCTCCCCGTGACGCTCTACCAGATCCGGACGAAGTTCCGCGACGAAATCCGCCCGCGGTTCGGGCTGATGCGCGGGCGCGAGTTTCTGATGTACGACGGCTACTCGTTCGACGCGGATGCGGAGGGGCTCGACCGCTCCTACCGCGCCCAGGACGCCGCTTATCGCCGCATCTTCGAGCGGTGCGGCCTCGATTTCACGGTCGTAGATGCCGATTCCGGAGCGATCGGCGGCAGCGCTTCGCAGGAATTTATGGTGCTCGCCGCGACGGGGGAAGACGCCGTCGTGAGGTGCGCTTCCTGCGGGTACGGCGCGAATCTCGAGAAGGCCCGCACCGGCCCGCGGCCGGTGCCCTGGGAGGACGAAACGGTCACCGGGCTGCAGGAGGTCGAGACTCCCGGCCGGGGAGGGATCGACTCGGTCGTGGAGTTTTTGAAAATCACCTCCTCCCGGATGATCAAGTGTCTCGTCTACGAGACCGAAAAGGGATTCGTCGTCGCGCTCGTCCGGGGCGACCTCGACGCGAACGAGGTCGCGTTGAAAAACGCGCTCGGGGTGGAGCATCTCGCCCTGGCGGCCGAGGAGAAGGTCCAGCCGGCGACCGGGGCGCCCGTCGGCTTCGTCGGTGCGCACACGCTCCCCGAGGGCATGCGGGTCATTGCCGACGAATCGGTGCGGGGCGCCGTCAACGCCGTCACGGGAGCGGGCCGGCGCGACTGGCACGTCCGGGGATTCGCGATGGACCGCGACGCCCGCGTGAGCGAGTGGGGAGTCATCGCCCAGGCGCGCGCGGACGATCCCTGCGTGCGCTGCGGTCAGCCTCTGGAGATCGCTCGGGGAATAGAGGTCGGCCACATCTTCAAGCTCGGAACGAAGTACTCGACTCTCATGAAATGCGAGTTCACGGACGAAAAGGGCGAATCGCGTCCGGCCGTGATGGGGACCTACGGAATCGGGGTCGGACGGACGATGGCGGCCGCCATCGAGCAGCACCACGACGCCGACGGCATCGTGTGGCCGCTCGCGCTGGCGCCGTTCGAGGTCGAAGTCGTCTCGTTGAATCCCACGGACGAAGCGGCGCGCGGCGCGGCGGACGCGCTGTACGAAGCGCTCGCCGCCGCCGGGATCGAAGTGTTTTACGACGACCGGGACGAGAGGCCGGGCGTGAAGTTCAAGGACGCGGACCTCCTCGGATTTCCCATCCGCGTCAACGTCGGCGGGCGGGCGCTCAAGGACGGCAACGTCGAGATCGTGACCCGCCGCGACAAGAAGGTGCGGCTCGCCCCGAAGGACGCGGCGCTCGACGCCATCGGCGACGTGCGAAGGGAGCTTTCGGCAGGATGAGAAAGACCACCCCCGAAGAAGCGCTCGAATATCACCGGCGTGGCCGCAAGGGAAAGATCGAGGTCGTCCCGACGAAGCCGTGCCGGACCCAGGAAGACCTTTCGCTGGCGTACAGCCCCGGGGTCGCGATCCCGTGCCTCGAGATCGAAAAAGACCCGGAGCTCGCCTATGAGTACACGGCGAAGGGCAACCTCGTCGGGGTGATCTCCAACGGAACCGCGGTTCTGGGGCTCGGCAACATCGGCGCGCTCGCCTCGAAGCCCGTCATGGAGGGGAAGGGAATCCTCTTCAAGAGGTTCGCGGACATCGACGTGTTCGACATCGAGGTGGACGAGGAGGACCCCGCCGCCTTCATCGACACCGTGGCGCGCATCGCCCCGACCTTCGGGGGGATCAACCTCGAGGACATCAAGTCGCCGGAGTGCTTCGAGATCGAAGAGGCGTTGCGCAAGAGGCTCAACATCCCCGTGTTCCACGACGACCAGCACGGCACCGCGATCATCTCCGCGGCCGCTCTCTTAAACGGGCTCGACATCGCCGGGAAGTCGATCCATGAGGCGAAGGTCGTCTTCGTCGGCGCGGGGGCATCTGCGATCGCGTGCGCGAAGCTGTATCTCTCGTACGGGGTGCGCCCCGAAAACCTGCGCATGGTGGACAAGGCGGGCGTCATCCACGCGGGCCGGACCGGCGACATGAACAAGTACAAGGCGCAATTCGCGGTGGAGACCTCCGAGCGGACGCTCCAGGACGCCCTGGTCGGCGCCGACGTTTTCGTGGGGCTCTCGACGAAGGGGATCGTCACCGGCGAGATGCTGAAGACGATGGCCCGCGATCCCATCGTGTTCGCCCTCGCCAACCCCGAGCCGGAGATTACCCCCGAGGAGGCGCGTGCCGCCCGGCCGGACGTGATCATGGCGACCGGCCGCAGCGACTATCCAAACCAGGTGAACAACGTGCTCGGATTCCCCTTCATCTTTCGCGGGGCGCTCGACGTGGCCGCGACGGTCATCAACGAGGAGATGAAGAAAGCGGCGTCGAAGGCGCTCGCGGCGCTCGCCCGCATGGACGTCCCGGATTCGGTCTCCAAGGCGTACGGCGGGGAGAGCTTCCGTTTCGGCCGCGAGTACCTGATTCCCAAACCCTTCGACCACCGGGTGCTGCTCTGGGTGGCGCCTGCCGTCGCGGAAGCGGCGATGCTGTCCGGCGTCGCGCGCAAGCCGATCACCGACATGGGCGCGTACATGCGGCGCCTCGAAGCCATGATCTCGCGGTCGCGCGAGGTCGTGAACATCGTCATCCAGAAGGCGCGCGCGAATCCGAAGCGGATTGTCTTTCCCGAGGGGGAGCACCCCAAGATCCTCCGCGCGGCGAAGATCCTTGCCGAGGAAGGGATCTGCCGCCCGATCCTCCTCGCGCGCGAGGCGCACATCGAGAAGACGGCCCGGGACCTTCAGCTGCCGATGGACAAGATCGACTTCATTCACACGGAAACGTCGGACCGTCTGCCGCGATACGCGAAACGCCTCGAGGAGCTGCGGCGCCGTTCGGGCGTCACGGTCGAAGATGCCGGAAAGCTCGCCCGCGTGCGGAACTATTTCGGCCCCCTGATGCTCGACGCGGGCGAAGCGGACGGCGTCATCTCTGGCCTCACGCAGTATTACCCGGACACCATCCGGCCGGCGCTCCAGATCGTGGGGACGGCGCCGGGCGTCACACGCGTGTCGGGCCTCTACATCCTGGTGCTGAAAGACCGCAGCTTCTTCTTCGCCGACACGACGGTGAACATCGACCCGTCCGCCGAGGACCTCGCCGAAATCGCCGCCCTGACGGCGGACGCCGTCCGCCGCTTCGACATCGAGCCGCGCGTCGCGATGATCGCGTTTTCGAACTTTGGATCGAACCAGCACGAGGGGGCGCTCAAGGTGAAGCGCGCCGTCGAGATCGTGAAGCGGACGCGCCCGGACATTTTGATCGACGGCGAGATGCAGGCCGATACGGCGGTCGTGCCCGAGATTCTGGAAGCGGACTACCCGTGGGCCACGGTGCGGCGCCCGAACGTGCTGATCTTTCCGGACCTTCAGAGCGCCAACGCGGCCTACAAGCTCGTCTGGCGGCTCGCCGGAGCCGAGGCGATCGGCCCCATCCTGCTCGGGATGAAGAAGTCGGTGCACGTCCTCCAGCGCGGAGTCGAGGTTGCGGACATCGTCAACATGGCGGCGATCGCGGTCGTGGACGCCCAGGAGAAAGAAGCGGCGGCGGCGAAGGAGGCTTCGGCCGCCTGGAATCCGAAGACTTAAACGAACGTGCCAGGCAACGAAGGCTCGAGATGAACAGGGGGGTAGCGATCCCTCTCGTTCTGGGCATCGGCCTGCTGCTGTCGATCGCCGGAAGCTATGGCTCGATGCGGGCGGCGTCCACGCGCGACTGGCTGGAGAGGCGGTTCGGGCGCGCCCCCTCCGAGCTCGGCGTCGAGCTCTCCGGCGCGGCCCTGGCCATCGTGGGGATTTTTGTGACGATCGTCGCGGTGATCTTCGAGATCTGGTGGCTTCAGGGCGTGGCCCTCGTCTAGTACGGGCGGCGCGGCTTCCCCCGGGTTTTCGGCGTCTGACGCGGCGGACGATTAGCGGGGGGTTGGCAGGACGGGCGGGGCGGCCGGGGCCACTCCCCGGACGGCGGCCCACGGAACGACCCCCGAGATCGTCTCGAAGCTCCCGTTGATGCGGTCTCCGGCAACGACACCGACCAGCTGCCAGGTGCCGACCGCGCCCGGAATCCCGAAGGAGATCTTTTCCCCCTGGACATTCAGGTCGGTCAGCGGCGTCTCCCGCCCGTTCGGTGCGACGTAGGCTCCGGCGAGCGCGCCGCGCTGGTTGAAGAAGCGCAGGCTGCCCCCGATCTCACGCTCGGCCGAGCGCGCCCGGAACACCCAGCTTCCCGGAAGCGGTGAGGCGAGCGCGGGAGTCGGAGCGGGCGCCGAGGGCCCCTCCGTCGGAGCGGGGCGGACGCTGGCGGCGGGCGGTGTCAGGGGCGGCGGCGTCGGGCGGACCCGGGCGACGGCCGTGACCTCGCGTATCGAAGTCGGAGCGGCGGTCTCAGTCGGAGGCGGCGTCGGACGCCACGGGGAGGGCGAGGGCGCGAGGGGAGTTGTCGGACGCGGAGTCGGAACGCGCGCCGCGGTCGTCGGGGCGGGGGCCGCGGCGGAGGGTGCCGTCGGCCTCGCGGCCGGAGCCACCGGGGAGGGCGCCGGGCTCGGGCGCGCCGTCGGAGGTGCCGGGGTCGCCACGACTTCCGGCGGCGCCGTGGCGCGCGGGGCGGCGGTCGGGGATTTCGCCGCGGGTCTCGTCGTGGCCACGGTCGGGGGCAATGGGGAGGCCGGCCGCGGCGCGACCGTGGGCGGCGCGGGCGGCGGAGCCGCCGGGAGCGCCGTCGCGACCCGGGCGGGCGCTCGAGAGGGAACGCGTGTCGGCGCCGCGGGAGCGGGGGTCGCGGGCGGCGTCGGGGCCACGGGGGTCGGCGTCGTCTCGGCCGGCTTCGGGACGGCGGTGCGTGGCATCGGAGTCGGGGTCGGGAGGGCCGCGACGGCGGCGCCCGGGGTGGGCGAAGCGAGCCGCGCGACGACCACTCGCGGGCCGCACGAGGAGCCGGCGAGCGTCAAGGCGAGACCGGCGACTAAGGCGAGCGGCTTCACGCGCGGAAGGCTATCCCACGCCGGCCGGTTTTGGCTGGCGGCGAGACTATCGGTCCGACTCCCGAAGGAACAGGCGCCCGGCGTGCACGTCCCGGCGCTGCCCCCTGGCTCCGGACGGCCAGAGAATTGTGACGGTGTCCGCCTTCGTGGCGTCCCCCAGGCCGAAAAAGAGCGCCTTCGCGCTCGACGAGAGATAGGAAGATCCGGCGGCCACGACCTGCGCCCGCTTCGTTCCCGCAGCCTCGACGGTCACGACGGCCCCGAGCCCGTCCCGGGTCGAGCGGTAGGGACCTGGGCCGCTCGGGTCGCCCTGGACGGTCACGACGAGCGCCCGCGCGTGGGACGGGTTGCGGTTCACCCAGAGCGACGGCGGCTGCAGGAAGCCCGTCGCGAAGAGGTCGGGGGCGCCGTCGCCATTGACGTCCAGAAGCACCAGCCCGCGCTGATTTGCGTCGGATTCGAGGCCCGTGACCGCGGAAAGCTCCGCGAACCGGCGGCCGTCGAGGTTCCGGTAGAAGCGCTTCGAGGGGTGGCCCCAGAGCGAGTCCTCTCCGAAGTCCGACGTCGGGATGCCCTTCTCGAACTTTTTGTACTCCGCGCTCATCGTGTTCCAGAAGTCAACTTCGTGCTCGCGTTCGTTTTTCCCGGTCACCATGCCGTTGACCACGAAGAGGTCGGGGCGGCCGTCCATGTCGGCGTCGACGAACACGCAGCCCCAGGACCACGAGGTGTCGGCGACTCCCGCTTCGTCCAGACGTTCGAAGGTCCCGTCGGCGCGCCTGCGAAAGAGAGACGACCCGCGCGAGAGGGCGGTCAGGCGCCGCCAGACGAGAGGGCGCCCGAGCGAGTACGGGAACCCGGGCATCGGGAAGCGCGAGTCCTTCAGAAACCAGTTCATCGGGAATGAGTAGTTCGAGACATAGAGGTCGAGTCGGCCCTTCCCCTCGACGTCATCGATCGCGACGCCCATGCCGAACCCCGCGTCCAGAAGTCCCGCGCGTCCGGCACGGTTTCGAAACGTGCCGTTCCCCTCGTTGTGCAGATAGCTGTTGTTCCCGAAGTCGTTCGCGACGTAGATGTCGGGCCACCCGTCGCCGTCTAAGTCCGCGCACTCGAGCGCGAGCGCCCATCCCGTGTCGCCCGTCCGGGAAGCCTTCGTCACATCCGTGAAGGTCCCGTCCCCGTTGTTGTGAAAGAGGTGGTTCGGCGGAGCGTTGTTGGCCTGGACGTTCGGACCGCGATCCCGGGGGCCGTAGACCAGCACGTACAGGTCCGGCAGGCCGTCGCGATCGTAGTCGAGAGCGGCGGCCGAGCTGCTGTAGTCGGAGAACGCGACTCCCGCTTTCTTTCCGACCTCCTCGAACGTGCCGTCGCCGCGATTTCGGAAAAGGAGATTCGGAGCGCCGATGTAGGTGACGTAGAGATCGGGCCATCCGTCGTTGTCGAAGTCGAACGCGAGCGCCCCGACCGCTTCTCCCTTCTGCCCGGCGACGCCCGCCCGTTCGGCCACATCCTCGAAGCGCCCGTCGCCGAGATTCCGATAGAGCCGGTTCCCGTCACCGCCCGGTACGAACAGGTCGTCGCGGCCGTCTCCGTCGTAATCGAGAACCGCCGCCCCGGGAGGCATGTGCTCTCCCGGGATCGGGATGTTCCGCGCCGCGTTTGGAAGGTACGCCCGGTGGGAACGGCCGAGCCCCGAGGCGGCGGCCCGCTCTTCGAAGAGGGGCTCCGTCGCCGAGGCGCTCATCCACTCACCGACGGACCCGGTGACGGCGCGCCAGCGGCCGGCGGCGCCGCCGCGCTTGAGGCGCAGGCGCAGTTTCCCGCCCTCCTGTCGCAGCTCGCCCGCCCTTCCGGTTCCGGTCAGGAGGATGCCGAGGACGATCTCGCGCGTCTCCCCGCGCCGGCGAAAATCGAAGAGGATCGACTCCGTCCGCCCGAGACGGGAGAACCGGGAGCGCGACTCCTCGAGTCGTTGCCGGAGGATCCGACTGCCGGGCGGGGCGGCGGGAGATGGGATCGCGGCGGCTCCCGCCCGGAAAATGGCGAGGGACAGGGGAGTGCGGGCGGGCGCTCGGACGAGGGAGTCTCCGGGGAGGGGGCCCTGCCAGCGGAACTCCTCGGCATACAGGCCGCCGTTCGAAGCGCTCGATTTCCAGTCTTCCAGGAAGTCGGCCGCCCAGACGGAGACCCCGTCTGAATAGTCCTCCAGCGTCGGCAGGGGCCCGTTTCGGCGCGAGGCGCACGCCGGAACGACCAGAAGGAGGGCCGAGGCCAGAAGCGCGCCCCCGACCGCCGGACATCTTTGCATTGCGGCCGAAAATATAATGGAGAGTCCCTTGTCACTCACCGACCGTCTCCGCGAGCGCATCGCCCGGGAGGGCCCGATCTCGTTCCGCGACTTCATGGCCGCCGCTCTGTACGACGCGGAGGAGGGCTACTACTCCCGCGGAGCCTCGATCGGCGACCGGGGAGATTTCGTGACGTCCCCCTGGATCTCGGCCGCCTTCGCGCGGTCTCTCGCCCGACGGTTCGCCGTCCAGGCGCGGGAGTTCGAGGGCGAGCTCGACTTCGTCGAAGTCGGGGCGGGGGAGGGAAAGTTTCTCGAGGAATTCGCCGCGGCGTTGGAGGCCGGCGACCCGGCCGTGTTCGAGCGGGTTCGTCTGACCGCCATCGAGCGCAGCGCGAGCGCGCGCCAGACTCTGCTGCGGCGGCCTTTTGCGAAACCCGTTCGGACGCTCGACTCCCCGAAGCAGCTCCCCGAAGGGAGCGTCTGCGGCTGGATCTTCTCGAACGAGCTCTACGACGCGCTGCCGGTGGTGCGCGTCACGGGATCCTCCCGCGGACTCCAGGAGCTTCGAGTGGATTTCGAGGACGACGCGTTCGTGTGGCGGACGGCACCCGCCCCGGAGGCGTACCGGGAGCACCTCGAGCGGTACGGCGTGGCGATGGAGCCCGGACAGGTCGGCGAGATTTCTTTCGGCGCCGGCCCCCTCCACCGCATCCTGGCCCGCGCCCTCGGGCGCGGTTCGCTCGTCACTTTCGACTACGGCCATCGCTCCTCCGTCCTCTATCACTCGACCGCCCGGCGCCACGGCACCCTCGCCGTGCATTTCGCGGGCCTGCGGAGGGGAGACCCCCTCTCGAGGCCCGGGCAGGTGGACCTGACGGCGCACGTGCACTGGGATCTCTTAATCGAGGCGGGCGAGGCCGAAGGGCTGACCACCGAAGGCGTATCGCGGCAGGGGCGTTTTTTGGTGGAAGCGGGCGTCTTCGATTTCACGCCCGACGACGCGGCGCGATGGCGCGCCTACAGGCTCGTCGATCCCGAGGGAATGGGAGACGAGATCTCCGTGCTCGTTCAATCGCGGGGCGTCGCGTCTCCCGGACTCGGCACGCCGGAGCGGCCGGGGAAAGTCGGTTGATTCCTTTTTTCGCTCCGATAGAATGGCCGCTCAGGTGGCCAACTACTTTCCGATTCTGATTCTGGGCCTGCTGGCGGCGGCTCTGCCCCTGGCAACGATTTTCCTCGCCCGCGCGATCCAGACGCGGCGGCCGAATCCCGCGAAGCTCGAGCCCTACGAGTCGGGAATCGCGGCAACGACTTTCGCCTTCGACACGCGCTTTTCGGTCCGTTATTTCTTAATCGCGGTCCTCTTCGTGGTGTTCGACGTCGAGACGATTTTTCTTTTTCCCTGGGCCGTGCTATTTCACCGGCTCGGACTGTTCGGTCTCATCGAAATGGTGATTTTCCTGGTCATTCTCGTCGTCGGATATTTCTACGTCTGGAAGCGCCAGGCGCTCGACTGGGCGTAGCAGAAGGGCGAACCGTCCCATGGGTCTCGTCGACAACAGATTCGAAGAAAACGTCCTGACGACGACGGTCGACTCCGTCATCAACTGGGCGCGCCGCTCTTCCATCTGGCCGATGCAGTTCGGCCTGGCCTGCTGCGCGATCGAGATGATGGCGACGATGGACGCGCGCCATGATCTGGCGCGGTTCGGCGCCGAGGTTTTCCGGGGAACGCCCCGTCAGTCCGACCTGATGATCGTCGCGGGAACCGTCGTCGAGAAGATGGCTCCCGTCGTCAAGCGCCTCTACGACCAGATGCCGGAACCCAAGTGGGTGATCGCGATGGGATCGTGCGCGACCTGCGGCGGCCCTTACCGGACATATGCCGTGACTCAGGGGGTGGATCGCATCGTTCCTGTCGACGTGTATGTGCCCGGGTGTCCCCCCCGTCCCGAGGCTCTCATCTACGGAATCATGGCGCTCCAGAAAAAAATCGATCGGATGAAAGTCATCCGGAAGGCCTCGTAAAAGAAGATATGGCCGAGGAGACCACGCCCCCGGCCACGACCGGGGCCAAGGAAGTTGCGAAGGCGAAGCTCGTCGCAACCGACGCTGCGAGCCACCCCTGGGTTGTCTCGCTCGCCGCCGGCGTTCCGGGCGCCGTCGTCGTCTCCAAGCGGTTTGCCGGGCAGGTGACCGTGACGGTGGCCCGCGAAAAGATCGTGGAGGTGGCGCGACACCTGAAGTCTCAAGAGGACTTCGGATACTGCGTGGACGTGACGGCGGTCGACTGGAAAGAGCGGGCGCCGCGCTTCGACGTCGTCTACCACTTCTACTCCTTCTCCAAGAACGACCGTATTCGCGTCAAATGCGGCGCGGCCGACGGCGAAGACGTGCCGTCGATCGCGCTGGTCTTCCTGGCCGCCAACTGGTGCGAGCGGGAAGTGTTCGACATGTTCGGCATCCGGTTCTCCGGCCATCCGGACCTGCGCCGGATCCTGACCTGGGACGGGTTCCACGGTTATCCGCTTCGGAAGGACTTCCCCCTCGAGGGGATCGACACGGGCGCGGCGATCTACCCCGAGGAGTGGCCGGAGGGCGGGGGGCCGTCAGCGAGCGACCCCAACCGGAAGGTGGTGTCATGAAGGGCCGGGAAACGGAAAACGTAAAACGGGAAACGCCCATGCGCCTCGCTGCCGTTCGTTTTCCGTTTCCCGTTTCGAGTTTTACGGGCCGCGCATGAACGACGACAGAATCAGCCAGGCCGAGCGCGACGAGGCGGCGTACTTCGCCGAGCGCGCCGCCGCGGCCGGCGTGCCGAGGCCGCTTTCTGCGGGCGATCTTCCTCCGGCGCCGGGCGAGCCTCCGACTCTCTTCGACGTCCAGGAGATGGAGCTCAACTTCGGGCCGCAGCACCCGTCCACGCACGGCGTTCTTCGGATCATCCTGAAAGTCGACGGCGAAAAGATTCTCGAGGCGATTCCCGACGTCGGCTTCCTGCACCGGGGGACGGAGAAGCTCTTTGAGACTGAAACCTACCCGATGGGGATCCCGCACACCGATCGCATGGATTACGTGGCGGCGGCGACGAACAACCACGCGTTCTGCCTGACGATCGAGAAGCTTCTGGACGTCGACGTGCCGCGGCGCGCGCAGCTGATCCGGGTCATCTTGGACGAGCTGCAGAGGCTTTCGAGCCACCTGGTGTGGCTCGGAACGTCCGGGATCGATCTCGGGGCCGTGACACCGTTCTGGTATGCGTTTCGGGAGCGCGAGCAGATCCTGGATTTCTTCGAGGAGTACTGCGGCGCCCGATTGACCCTGAACTGCATGCGGATCGGCGGACTCCCCTTCGACTTGACCGCCGGGTGGGTGGAGCGGCTCATGGAATTCATCGACGATCTCCCGGCGCGGATCGACGATTACGAGCAGCTCCTGACCGACAACCGGATCTGGAAGAAGCGGACCGTCGGCATCGGCGTGTTGACCGCCGCCGAGTGCGTCGAATACGGCCTGACGGGCCCTCTGATCCGGGCGTCCGGGATCGAGTGGGACCTGCGCCGCGCTCAGCCCTACGAGTGCTACGACGAGCTCGACTTCGCCGTGCCCACGCGGCAGAACGGCGACACGTACGACCGCTACATCGTCCGCGTGCAGGAAATGCGGCAGAGCGTGCGCATCCTGCGTCAGTGCCTCGACAGGCTCGAGCCCGGAGAGATCCGCGGGAAAGTCCCGCGCGTCATCAAGCCGCCGGCCGAGGAGATCTACGCGTCGATCGAGTCGCCCAAGGGGGAGCTCGGCTTCTACTGCGTTTCGAACGGGAGCAACCGCCCCTACCGGATGCACTGTCGCCCGCCGTCTTTCATCAACCTCCAGGCGCTGCCGAAGATGGCGAAGGGGCATCTGATCTCGGACCTCGTCGCCTTGATCGGAACGATCGACATCGTGCTCGGGGAGGTGGACCGGTGATGGAGACGGGAGACGGGAGACGGGAAACGGGAAACGGTCCGATCGCAAGCCGTTCTCTGATCTCAAGAGACGACAGCACAGAAACGCGAAGCGGTGGGAGGTCGGTGAGTTACGTCAGCTCGGAAAACCGGAAACGAAAGGCGGGAGACACGGGAACTGACGGGATCGCCAGCCCTCCTCCCGTTCCGTTTTCCGTTTTCCGTTTTACGTTTCCCGGCCCCGGCGGCCGCGGATGAAGATCTTCACGCCCACATTCCTGACCTACGTCAAGGTCGTCCTGATCGTCGCCGTCGTCCCGGCGATCGTCGGGTTCGTCATCGTCCTCGCCGAGCGCCGGCTCATGGGATTCATGCAGGTGCGCCTGGGGCCCAACCGGGTCGGACCCAAGGGGACGCTCCAGGGCCTCGCCGACCTGGTGAAACTCGTCACCAAGGAAGACGTGACGCCCGCCCGCGCCGAGAAGTTCGTCCACTTCTTAGCGCCCGTTCTCGCCGTCATCCCCGCGCTCACCGCCCTCGCGGTGATTCCGATGGGCCCGTCGATCCGACTGGCTCGGCACGTGTCGACGCCGCTGTGGGTGGCCGACATCAACATCGGGCTGCTGTTCCTTCTGGCCATCACCTCGATCGGCGTGTACGGGATCATCCTCGGAGGCTGGGCCTCGAACAACAAATACTCGATGCTGGGCGGCCTCCGTTCGGCGGCGCAACTCGTCTCCTACGAGGTCCCGATGGGGCTCTCGCTGGTCGCCGTCCTGCTGATGACGCGGTCTCTGTCGCTCGTCGAAATCGTTCTGCGGCAGGACCGGATGCAGCTCTGGTTCGTCTTCCCGGGGCTTCTCTCGTTTTTCCTTTACTTCGTGTCGGGGGTCGCCGAAACGAACCGGAACCCGTTCGACCTGCCGGAAGCGGAGTCCGAGCTCGTCTCCGGGTTCAACACCGAATACTCGGGCGTCAAGTTCGCCTTCTTCTTTCTGGGCGAATACGCCGCGATGATCATCATCTCGTGCGTGGCCGTCACCGTCTTTTTCGGCGGATGGCTGCCGCCGTTCGGCCACGTGAAGGCCCTCTCGTTCCTCCATCTGGTTCCGCCGTTTCTCTGGTTTCTCGCGAAGGTGGGCTTCTTCATCTTCTGTTACATCTGGTTCCGGTCCACCTTCCCGAGGTACCGCTTCGACCAGTTGATGGCGCTCGGGTGGAAATGGATGATTCCGCTCTCCCTGGTCAACATCGTGATCGTCGCGCTCGCGATCCTCTCGACCCCCGGGCGTACCACCGGGCTCGTGCGTCTCGGCTGGATCTTCGGAGCACTGTTCGTGTTCATGTTCTTCCTCGCGAAGCTCCGCCAGGCCCTCGCCCGGCGCGACCGGCTGGCGGCGGAGCCTGCCGGAACCCGGCAGTCGGTCTGACCGGATAAAGAAAAGGATCCATGGCTCTCAAGAAGTGGCTCGACAAGCTGACGCTCCTGGATCTCTTCGACGGACTGGGCGTCACCGGACGGCACCTGTTCGGGAAAAAAGTGACGATCCAGTACCCGGAGCAGAAGAAGATCCCTTCGGACCGGTTCCGCGGGATGTTCCGGCTGGACGAAGAACGCTGCATCAAGTGCACGCTCTGCGCGATCGAGTGCCCGATCAACATCATCTACATCGACTGGCACAGCGAGAAGAACGAGGCGGGCAAGGGGATCAAGGTGCTCGACCGCTTCGACGTGGACCTGAAGCGGTGCATGTTCTGCCAGCTTTGCGAAGAGGCGTGCCCGACGACTCCGAAGTCGATCTGGTTGACGACCAAGACCTACGAGATGGCGTCGTACGACCGCAATGATTCGCTCTACCTCGACATCCGCAAGCTGACCGACTGGCAGGAGGCGCCAAACGTCAAGCCCTTCACCGTGAGGGAGCAGGGCTGATGGGAGCGGCGGAGGCGGCGGGCAGCGCTCTCCTGACGGGAGTCGCGGGATGGCTTTTCGTCGGCTTTGCCGTGCTCATTCTCGGCACGGCCATCGCGGTGGTCGCTGCGCGCAACCCGGTGCACTCCGCCCTCTTTCTCCTGGCGTCTTTTTTGCTGGTGGCCTGCGTTTTCATTCTGGAAGAGGCAGAGTTCGTCGGCGCGGTGCAGATCCTGGTCTACGCGGGCGGGATCATGGTGCTGTTTCTCTTCGTGATCATGCTGGTGCACCAGCGCACCGCGGCGGGGACGCCGGCGTTCCAGCACCAGTGGGACGTCGCGCTGCTTCTCCTGCCCGTTTTCCTGATCCCGTTTCTGTACATCCTGGGCACGGAGAAGTTCACCGATATCGCCCGCAACCCCGACGCCTTCCGCTCAGTCGCCGGCAGATCGATCGGAAACACCGAGGCCGTCTCCTGGCTGATGTTTCGCGATTACCTGTTGCCCTTCGAGGTCGCGTCCGTGTTCCTGCTGGTCGCGATGATCGGCGCCGTGGTGCTCGGCAAGCGGTCGTTCGAGAAGGTGGACTAGTGAAGAGGGCGATGGGGGTTGGGAGAGCGGCGAGAGGCGGGGGAGCCCCGCTTTGCCGCGAGTCTCGGGACGCCCGGCGCGCGACGCCCGGCGACCGGCGCCCGGACGATTGCGCGGAGACTCCCTGATGAGCATAACGATCAACCACTTCCTGATCCTGTCGTTTCTCCTGTTCTCCGTGGGCTTCTTCGGGGTCCTCGTGCGCCGCAACTTCCTGACGGTGCTGATGTCGATCGAACTGATGTTGAATGCGGTGAACATCAACCTGATCGCCTTTTCCCGCCGGCTTTCGGACCTGACAGGCCAGGTGTTCTCCGTTTTCGTGATCACGATCGCCGCCGGCGAGGCCGCCATCGGCCTGGCGCTCACCATTTCCCTCTTCCGCCAGCGCAAGACGCTGAACGTGGAGGAGGCGAACATCATGCGGGGATGACGCCTTGAAGGACCTGCTCTGGCTCGTTCCTCTCTTCCCGCTGGCGGGGTTCCTCGTCAACGGGGTGCTCTACCTGCTGTCCCACCGGACGACCGGCGAAGCGGCGCATCATGGCGAAGCGGCTCTCGCGGGAGCCGCCCTGCCGTCCGTGCACGGAGAAAACCCGGCGCACACGCACGCCGCGTCCCCCGCGCACGATCCGGGCGGGCACTCGCCGATCCCCTTCAAAACGGCTCACACGATCGTCGGGACGGTCTCCGTCGCCCTCGCCAGTGTCTTCGCGTTTCTGGCCATCTTCGACGTCGGGGTCGGCCGCCTCGCGGAGGGTGCCAGCCACGTCGTGACCCTCTACCGTTGGCTTCCTCTCGGCGTGAACCAGGCGGTCGGCCAGGTCCACGGCCCCGCGGCCGAATGGTTCGTGGATGCGGCGTTCCGGCTCGATTCGCTCTCGGCGCTGATGATCGCGTTCGTCACGTTCGTCGGTTTCCTGATCCACGTGTATTCGGTCGGCTACATGGGGCACGAAGAGGGCTACGGGCGCTACTTCGCGTATCTGAACCTCTTCATGTTCTCGATGCTGCTGCTCGTGCTCGGAGCGAACTTCCTCCTGCTGTTCGTGGGCTGGGAGGGCGTCGGCCTCTGCTCGTATCTCCTGATCGGCTATTTCTACGACCGGGACGCCGCGGCCAACGCCGGCAAGAAGGCGTTCGTCGTCAACCGGATCGGCGACTTCGGCTTTATCCTCGGGATCTTCGGGGTTTTCTGCCTCTTCGGCTCACTCGACTTCGCGACGGTTTTTCCGGCGGCCGCCGCGCATCCCGCCGCATACGCTCCGTACTTGACCCTCGTCTGTCTGTGCCTCTTCGTGGGAGCCTGCGGCAAGTCCGCCCAGTTTCCCCTGTACGTCTGGCTGCCGGATGCCATGGCGGGTCCCACGCCGGTTTCGGCCCTGATCCACGCGGCCACGATGGTGACCGCCGGCGTCTACATGGTGGCGCGCTGCAACGTCCTCTTCCGCCTCGCCCCGGACGCCCTGCTCGTCGTCGCGGTCATCGGAGGCTTTACGGCGCTCTTCGCCGCGACCATCGGCGTGGCGCAGAACGACATCAAGAAGGTGCTCGCGTACTCGACCGTTTCGCAGCTCGGGTACATGTTCCTCGCCTGCGGCGTGGGCGCCTTCGTGGCGGGCATGTTTCACGTGATGACGCACGCGTTCTTCAAGGCCTGCCTCTTCTTGGGGTCGGGATCCGTGATCCACGCCCTCGGAGGAGAGCAGGACATCCGTAAGATGGGCGGCCTCGCATCGAAGATCCCGACGACGTACCGGACGTTCCTCGTCGCGACTCTGGCGATCGCGGGCGTCCCGCTGCTGGCCGGCTTCTTCTCGAAGGATGCGATCCTGGCGGCCGCGTTCGAGGCGCATTTCGAGAGAGCCCCCTGGCTCGGACGCGTGCTCTGGGCGGCGGCGCTCTTCACGGCGGGGCTGACTGCGTTCTACATGTTCCGGCTGGTGGCGCTCACCTTCTGGGGGAAATTCCGGGGCGGGTCGGAGCAGGAGGCTCAGATCCACGAGTCGCCGCGGTCCATGACCATTCCCCTGATCGTCCTGGCCATCCTCTCGGTCATTGGAGGGTACGTGGGCATCCCGATGGTCCGCGGGGGCGATCGGATCGGCGACTTCCTCCACCCGATCCTGCTGCCGCTCGCCGGCGCCCGCGCCGCGGCGCACGAGGCGGCGGCTTCGACCGAGGCCCTGTTGATGGCGGCCTCGGTCGCGGCCGCGGCGATCGGGCTCGCGCTCGCGTATGTCTGGTACGCGAAGGGGCAGGGCGCGGTGCCGGCCCGGATCGCCGCCAGGTTCCCCGGCGTTTACCGCGCCGTCGAGAACAAGTACTTCGTGGACGAGGCTTACGACCGCGTCTTCGTGGAGGGGCTCGCCAAGGGCGGCGGGCGATTCCTCTGGGACTTCGACGCGACCGTCGTCGACGGGGCCGTCAACGGAGCCCGGCACCTGACGGTCGGTCTTTCGTGGCTCTCGTCGTTCTTCGACCAGTACGTGGTGGACGGGCTCGTCAACGGCCTCGCGAACACACTGCAGGCGGGTTTCCGCGGATTCCGCCGCGTCCAGACGGGACGCGTTCAGAACTATGCCCTGGTGATGGGCGGCGGGCTCTTCTGCCTGGTCGCCGTGTACCTCCTCTTCCGGTAGCCGAACTTCGCAACCGAAATTGAAGACCCAGAACTGAGAACCCGAGCATGAACACTCTGCAGCAACTGCCGATTCTGTCGATCATCGCGTACATCCCGCTCGCGGGAGCGCTCGTCATCATGTTCCTCATCCCGAAGGAAAAAACGGGGGCGATCAAGGCCTTTGCCACGGGAGTCGCGGCCCTCGACTTCGCGGTCTCGCTTCCGCTCTGGTTCTCGTTCGATCGCTCGAAAGCGGGGTATCAGTTCGTCGAGCGCACCTCGTGGATCCCGTCTCTCGGCGTCGACTACCACTTCGGGATCGACGGGATCACCCTGCTGCTCCTCCTGCTCACGACCTTCATCGGAGTGATCGCGATTTATTCCTCTTACTCCGCGATCACGGAGCGGCAGAAGGAGTACTACGTCCTGCTCCTGCTCCTGCAGACCTTCATGATCGGGACGTTCTGCTGCCTCGACTTCTTCCTGTTCTACGTCTTCTGGGAAATCATGCTGGTGCCGATGTATTTCTTAATCGGCGTGTGGGGCGGCCAGCGGCGGCTCTACGCGGCGATCAAGTTCTTTCTGTACACGCTGGCGGGATCCGTGCTGATGCTCCTCGGAATCATCGCGCTCTACTTCTACAACACGACCGGATTTCTGGGATACAAGGGCCTGGGTCACGCCGCGACGTTCTCCGTGCCCAAGCTGACGGCGGTGGCCGCCGCAATGCCGCCCGAGCTCCAGGTCTGGCTCTTTTTCGCGTTCTTCTTCGGCTTCGCGATCAAGGTCCCGATGTTCCCGTTCCACACGTGGCTTCCCGACGCCCACACCGAGGCCCCTACGGCGGGCTCCGTGATCCTGGCGGCCGTCCTGCTGAAGATGGGCACCTACGGGTTCGTCCGGTTCTCCCTGCCGATGTTCCCGGAGGCCGTGAAGACCCCGTGGGTCATCGGGACGATGGTGACCCTCGCGATCGTGGGGATTGTCTACGGCGCCATGGTCACGCTCGTGCAGAAGGACATGAAGAAGCTGATCGCTTACTCCTCGGTGTCGCATCTCGGGTTCGTGATGCTCGGAATCTTCGCGCTGAACATGGCCGGCGTGCAGGGCGGCGTGCTGCAGATGATCAACCACGGGATCTCAACGGGCGCGCTCTTCCTTTTAGTCGGCGTAGTCTACGAGCGCCGGCACACCCGCATGATCGCGGAGTACGGCGGACTCGCGCGTCAGATGCCGATCTACGCCACCTACTTCCTCATCATGGCGCTGTCGTCGATGGGTCTTCCTCTCTTGAATGGCTTCATCGGCGAGTTCTCGATCCTGCAAGGCGCCTTCGCCCGGAACTTCTGGTGGGCCCTGTTTGCCTGCACCGGAATCGTGCTCGGCGCGGCGTACCTGCTGTGGCTCTACCAGCGGGTCTTTTTCGGAGAGCTGTCGAACCCGGCCAACGCGAAGCTGCCGGACCTTTCGGTGCGAGAACAGCTGACACTGGCGCCGCTCGTCGTGCTCGCCCTCTGGATCGGCCTCTATCCGAAGCCCTTTTTCGACGTGCTGCGCGCTCCCTCGGAAAACATCGTCCGCGCCGTCGGAGGGGCAACGATGCTGCCGCCGGCGTACGCGTCCGTCCCGGGTCCCGGCGCGCCCGCGGCCGGTGAGCTTTCGGCTCCGGCAGCGGCGGTCCGGTGAAGGTCAACGCGACCGACTGGCTCCTGCTGTCGCCGGAGCTTTTCTTGACCTTCGCGGGCATGGTCCTGCTCGCGACCTCCGTGTTCGTGGGCAAGGCGAAGGAAGAGCTGTTTGGGTTCCTCTCGGTCGTCATGCTCGGCATCACGGGGGCGCTCCTCGTGTTCGTGTCCACCATGCCCGAGCGCGCGCACGGGCCGATCCTGGGCGGAATGTTCGTGGTCGACAACTTCGCTCTGTTTTTCAAGTTTCTCGTTCTTCTGGCGATGGTGCTCACCGTGCTCGCGTCGGTGCGATTCGTCGGCGAGGCGCCCTACCCGGGCGGGGAGTATTACGCCCTCGTTCTTTTTTCGGGCGTGGGGATGTTCTTCATGGCTTCGGGGAGCAACCTGATTTCGATCTACGTGGCGCTGGAGCTCATGGCGCTCGCGTCCTACGTCCTGGCGGGGTACTTCAAGGGCGAGCTCAAATCCACGGAAGCCGCGCTCAAGTACTTCATCCTGGGCGCCTTCTCATCCGCCGTTCTGCTGTACGGGCTTTCGCTCGTTTACGGCCTCGGCGGGAAGATGGGTCTTGCGGACCTTGCCCAGCTCTATACGGGCACGCAGAAGACGAACGCGATCGTGCTCGGGATCCTGATGATCCTGTCCGGTCTGCTTTTTAAGATCGCCGCCGTCCCATTCCACCTCTGGACCCCCGACGTGTACGAGGGCTCGCCGACTCCCGTGACGGCGTTCTTCTCCGTGGGTCCCAAGGTGGCGGCCTACGCGATTTTCGCGCGCATCTTCTACGTCGCGTTCCCGAAGTTCCAGGCGGATTGGAGCCTCATCGTGGCGCTGGTCGCCGCCGCCACGATGATCTGGGGCAACCTCGCCGCGCTGCTCCAGTCGAACGTCAAGCGCATGTTCGCGTATTCGTCGATCGCGCACGCGGGATACGCGCTGCTCGGCGTCCTCGGGTTTCAGACGAAGTTCGGCATGTGGGGCGTGCTGGTGTACCTGCTTGCGTACACGCTGATGAACTTCGGCGCCTTCGGCCTCATCATTTTTCTGGAGGGGAAGGGCTATGCGGCGGAGTCGGTCTCGGATTTCAACGGACTCGCGAAGCGCAACATGCCCGCGGCGGTCGTCATGCTCCTCTTCCTGCTCTCCCTCGCGGGGATACCGCCCACCGCCGGCTTCATCGGCAAGTACTACCTGTTCACGGCCGCGATGGACGCCGGGTACGCCTGGCTGGCCGTGATCGCGGTGCTGGCCTCGGCAGTCTCCCTTTTCTATTACTTCCGCATCGCCGCCGCGATGTTCTTCACCGAGGGGTCCGGCGCGAAGATCCCGGTCTCGTATGCCCTGACCGCGGCGGTGGTCATCTGCGCGGTGGGGACCCTCGTGATCGGCGTGGCGCCCGAGCGGATCTTAGACGTGCTGCGGCAGTGCGTTCCGAGCAGATACTGAGGAAGACTGCCGGGCCTCCGTCCCCGGTTTCGGGTCGTCTCCCCATTTTCTCACCTGCCCGAGTGTCATGAGCGAAGGCGAGCCTCCCGGCCGGTCCCGCGCGTCGGCCGTGGCGGAGGGCACGTCCGCGGGGGTGCTTTTTTTAGCCGGGCCGCTCGCGGGATACTTTCTGGGAAGCTGGCTCTCGAG
>JBDUBI010000114.1:0-13176 GCA_040004225.1 Acidobacteriota bacterium | reverse complement strand
TCGATGATGCCGATCGCGAGGCGGTCCTTGACGGAGGAGAGGGGGTTGAACGCTTCGATCTTCACGTACATGGTGACCCCGGCCGGGGCCAGCCGGTTGATGCGGACGACGGGGGTGTTGCCGATCGTGCCGAGAATGCTGTCGTACATCATGGAACAGTCCTCCGCGGAAATTGTTAGGAACTCGTGAGTGGGAAAGGGAGCGGGTTCGCGGCTGGACATCGGCCCTGCGCTCCGAAAGAGCGGGACGCGAAGGCGAATCGACGGCGGAGTCGTTGCACGGGCTGGTTGCTCGAGGGGCGTAGGATATGCGATCCGTATGAAAATCCGAATCCTCATGACCGTGGCCGCTCTTTCCCTCCCCCTGGCACTCTCGGCCGCCCCCCGGACGATGCGCGTCGACTACCACCACACCGGCAACGCGACGGAGGAGCGGTTCAGCCTCGATCGCGTGGTCTTGGAGCCGCTCGAGTGGCCCGGCAACCCGGCGCGTCCGATCGACGACACCAATTCCGGCAAGTACTTTTTCGAGGTCAGCGACGCCGCGAGCCGCCGAGTCCTCTATTCGCGGGGGTTTGCCTCGATTTACGGCGAGTGGGAGACAACGGACGAGGCGAAGGCGCGATTCCGCACATTTCACGAATCGCTTCGGTTCCCCGCCCCCGGGGCGCCGGTCCGGGTCGTGGTCCGCAAGAGAGACGCGAAGAACGCGTTCCAGGACGTCTGGTCCACGGCCGTCGATCCGAAAGACATGTTCGTCGACACGTCTCGGCCGCCGTCGCCGGGACCCCTCCTCGAAATCCAGAAGTACGGACCGCCCTCCGAAAAAGTCGATTTTCTGATTCTGGGGGACGGCTACACCGCCGCCGAGCGTGGCAAGTTCGAAAAAGACGCCCGCCGTTTGACGGACATCCTGTTCTCCGTCTCGCCCTTCAAGGAGCGTCGATCGGATTTCAACGTCTGGGGGCTCTGCCCTCCCGCCGAGGAATCCGGGATCTCCCGCCCGTCGACCGGCGTCCACCGGCGCTCGCCCATCGGGGCCACGTACGACGCCTTTTCCTCGGAGCGCTACGTGCTCACGTTCGAGAACCGGGCGTTCCGCGAGGCGGCCTCGTTCGCCCCCTACGATCACGTCGAGATCCTGACCAACTCGAAGACCTACGGCGGCGGCGGCATCTTCAACCTCTACTCGACGGTCGCGGCGGACAGCCTCTGGTCTCCTTACGTTTTCGTGCACGAGTTCGGACACCACTTTGCCGGGCTCGCCGACGAGTACTACACGTCCGACGTCGCCTATGCCCCCGCGTCGGATCGGATCGAGCCCTGGGAGCCGAATGCGACGGCGTTGCAGGACCCCTCCAACTTCAAGTGGAAGGATCTGGTCACGCCCGGCACGCCGCTTCCCACTCCCTGGGGCAAGGAGGCGTACGAGAAGTACTCTCTCGAGATCCAGAAACGCCGCCGGCAGATCCGCAAAGAGAACCGCCCGGAGGAGGAAATGGACCGCCTCTTTCAGGAGCAGAAGGCGGCCGAGAGCCGGCTGCTCTCCTCGGACCGGAACGCCGGGAAAGTCGGCGCGTTCGAGGGCTCGCTCTACGAGTCTAAAGGCTACTACCGCCCGCAGATCGACTGCGTCATGTTCTCGCGAAACGCCGTGCCGTTCTGTGCGGCGTGCCGCCGTGCGATCGAGCGGATCATTGAGCTGTACGTGGGGAAGGCGATAGGCGCGGGTCGAGAGGCGCAGGGCGCCAGGGCATCGACCGAGAACCAGACCGTCGCCCGCCCATCGCCGAACCCCCAGCGCTCTCCTCGATGAGCTACAAGCGCGGCCTCCAGCTCGCAGGCTTTGCGCGGAAGCACCTCGGGCGGATGAGCCGCGGCCGCCGCGAGGTCATGGGGCACCTCAAGGCGCCGACCGCGGCGAATCTTCCGATGCCGACTTTCGTGCAGCTCCGCGTCACGAACCTCTGCAACCTGCGCTGCAAGATGTGCGGGCAGTGGGGCGATACGGGGATCTACCGCAGCGACGGGTTCTCGGCGTCAGCGACGGACGGGCAGACCGAAGCCGCGCGCATCCGGGAGCTGATCGGATTGAACCGGCAGATGGCACTGCCCGATTACGTCCGGCTGCTCGATGAGATCGCCCCGTTCTCGCCGATCATCAGCCTCTTCGGGGGAGAGCCGCTCCTCTATCCGGACATCCTCCCTCTCGTCCGCGAGATCAAGAAGCGCGGCCTGACGTGCACGATCATCACCAACGGGGGCAAGCTCGAGCACTACGCCCGCGAGCTCGTCGAAGCGGGCATCGATTCGATCGCCGTTTCGATCGACGGCCCCGAGGACGTGCATAACCGGATCCGTGGAAAATCCGACGCGTACCAGAAAGTCGCCGACGGCGTTAAAGCGATCGCGCGCATCAGAAAAGAGCTGCGCCGGCCCATGCCGATGCAGATCGCGATCCTTCCGGTCACCGAGCTGAACATCGGCGACATTTCAGAAGCCGTCGCGGCGCTGCGCGAGCTTCCCCTGGACACGATTAACGTCGGCCTGCGCTGGTTCGTGCCGAAGGAGACCGGCAGCGAGTACGAGGCCGTGATGCGCGAAACCTTCGGGGTCGCGGGCGATTCGTGGAAGGGATTCGAGTTCGACGCGACAAAGGCCATGAACGGCTCGAAGACGCGGCAGATGACCGACCTCGTCAAACTCCTCAAGGGATTGAAGCGGCGCCGGTTTCTCGACTCGGCGCAGGGGAAGCCGTGGACGTCCTTCGTTCCCGACGTTCCGGCGGAAAAGGTGCCGGAGTACTTCTCGGATTTTCAGCAGACCTTCGGACACAACCTCTGCCCCGTCGCCTGGTACTTCGCGCAGGTCGAACCCGACGGCGACGTCACCTTCTGCGGCGATTTTCCCGACTATGTGATCGGGAACGTGCGAAGCCAGGGCTTTTCCGAGATCTGGACGGGGGAGAAGGCGACCCGATTCCGCGAGAAGCTGGCCAGAGAGCCGCTCCCCATCTGCAACCGTTGCTGCGGCAACTTCGTGTACGGCAAGTGGGAGCGGCCCGAGAGGGTTGAGGCGAGAGTCGGGGACGTGCCAGGCAGCCGGCAGCCGGCTGCGTGGGACGGTCGGACGTGATGCCCGATTGCCCGGGCTCGCTTTGCGGAAAAACTCGACACTGAGGAGACCGGAAATGCCGATTTTGACTGAGAACGTAGGATCCCTTCCGCGCCCCGCCAGACTCCAGGCGGCGCTGGCAGATTACGATGCCGGGAAAATCGCTCACGAGGAACTGACCCGTCTCCAGGACGCCGCCTGCCGCGATTCGATCGCGCGGATGGAAGCGACGGGTTCTCCGATTGTGTCTGACGGGGAGCAGCGCGCCTCGAGCTTCGCCACGTATCCGCTCACGGACACGCTGGGGGGAACCGGCCTGGCGGCGAATCTGGCCGCCGATGGCCAGTACTTCGCCGTGTTCGCCGACGGGCACCACCGGCAGCTTCCTCGCCTGACGGGCGGGCCGTTCCGTTACAAGACCTTCGCGTCGGAGTATGTGAAGGAAGCGGTCAAGATGGCCACGAAGCCCGTGAAGCAGGCTGTGATCGCCCCTTCGATGCTCTCCCTGCTCTATCCGCTGGACGGCAAGGTCGAAGGGTACTCCCGGGAGCAGTTTCTGGACGACCTCTGCAACGAATGTGAAAAGGACATCCGGCAATGTTTCGCCGCAGGTGCCAGCCGGGTCTCGATCGACTTCACCGAAGGAAGACTCGCCTGCAGAAACGATCCGGGCAACCCGTGGACGGGCCGCGGAATGCTTCAGCAGTTCATCGAGCTGAACAATCGGGTGATCGACCGGTTCACGGCGGAGGAGCGCAGAAACATCGGGATCCATACGTGCCCGGGCGGCGACTGCGACTCGACCCACAGCGCCGACGTCGACTACGCCGAGATGCTCCCGAGCATGTTCAAGATGAACGCGGGATATTTCCTCATTCAGCTGGCCAGCGAGAAGGAAAAGGAGCGCGTTTACGAGCTGTGCGGAAAGCACAGCCGCGAGGACGCCAACGGCGTGCCGCAGGTCTGCTTCATCGGCGTGATCGACCCCCTCAACCCCGCTGTCGAAACGCCGGAACAGGTCCGCGACGACCTCGTGACCGCCGCCAGACACATCCCCGTGAAACGTCTGGGCTCCACCGACGACTGTGGTTTTTCGCCTTTCAGCATCGATGTCAAACCCAAACACGGCTCACCGGACGTGGCCCGGGACATCGCCTTCGAGAAGATCACCGCGCGGGTCAAAGGGACAGACATGGCTTCGGAGAAGCTCGGCGTCGCGTGACTTCGGCGGGCGGCCCTGCGCCGTCCTTCCGGGAGCGCTCCACGCAGACCCGGTCGCTGCGAAGGGTCTGCCCCCTTCCCGGAGGGGACAGACCCGCCACCGATGGATTCCCCGGCTTTCGTGCTCCCGCCTGGGGGCACTCGAAGGCCGCCGTGTCTTTCTTTCGCACGCCCGAGACAATTAAGTCTGCGAATCAGCCTCTCGAGCGGGGGGCGCGCCCCAGAAGCGGTAGAAGTTGAACCACTGGGTCGGATGCCGGCGAACGACGCTTTCCAGGTCCGCGGCGACGCGCGTCATGATCCGCACGGCATCCTCTTCGGGCGACAGCGCGAGGTCGGGCGCGAGCGGCTGTCCCCACACGTTTGCGTAAGACCCGTCCCGCCCGCGCAGGAAAAATCCGGGCAGAACGTCGCATCCGCAGAACCGGGCCAGGAGCGCGGGGGAGCGCAGAAACGGCGTCGGGTGCCCGAAGAAGGGGACGATCACCTGGTCTTCCGGGTACGCCCGGTCCACGAGGAGTGCCACGGCCCGCCCCCGGTCGATGGCGGCGCGGACCTTGAAGGCCGTCGCCATGGACGAGCCGATGTCGATCGACTCGACCCCCAGGCGCGTGCGCAGCTGGAGCCGCATCGCCTGCACGTCGGGGTCGAGCTCAGGCTGCCCGACCACCGCGGGGGTCAACCGGTGGGCGCGGAGAGTGACCGCCCCCATTTCCCAGTTCCCGACGTGGCCGGTGACGAGCAGAAACCCCCGCCCGCCCGCCCGGCTGCGAGCGAGGACCGCCGCGTCCGTTTCGAGGGTGGTGATCCGCGGCACGAACGCCTCGCTGCGCATCTTCCAGACGTCGATCGTGGCACGGCCGTACTCGAAAAAAAGCTGGCGGGCCAGCCGCGCGGCCTCCCGCGGAGGCACGCCGAGCGCCCGCACGAAGTTGTCCTGGATCCCGGCCTGCGTTTCACGGAGAAAAAGAATCGCGAGGGAATTGCCGACGAGATTGATCGTGTTCAAGACAGCCATCGGGAGCCAGCGCGCGCCGTAGTGCAGGCCCCCGTAGACGACGGCGTTCGAGAGGCCGTGGCTGACCCATTTTTTTCGGGCGCGCGGGGCGCTCGCGGGGCCGGGCGCCTCCGCGCCCCTGTTTCGCATCGTCCAACGACTATACAATTCGAAGTCAGCACACACGATGAATGTCCTGCTCCTTCGTCCCGATCCAGGCAACGAACGATTCGGGCTCGGTCCGTTCTTCCGCGTCGAACCTCTGGGCCTCGAGTACGTCGCTTCGGCTCTTCGGGCGCGCGGCCACGCCCCGGCGATCCTGGACCTTCGGTTTCGCGGCAGCCTCGCGTCGTCGCTGCGCCGCACCCGGCCCGCGGTGGTCGGAATTTCCGCGATGCACGCGCTCGAGTTCGACCGCGTGCTGGCGACCGCGCGGGAGGTCCGGCGCGTCTCACCTCACGCGTTCATCGTGGTCGGGGGTCACGCGGCGGCCGCCTACTCCGGCCCTCTCGAGACGGACGACATCGACGCGATTTGTGTGGACGACGGCGAAGAGGTGCTGCCCGCGCTCGCCGACGCTCTGGCCGCGGGTGTCTCGCCCGAGACCGTTCCGGCGCTGCGGCTGGCCACGCCCGATGGATGGATCTCGACGGCGCCGCTTTCCAACCGCACCGGCCTCGACCGCGTTCCCGTGCCGGCCCGAGACCTGGTCGAGCGGCATCGCAACGGATATCACTGCCTCCTGTTCAAGCCGGTGTGGCTCGTCGAAACGGCCCGGGGCTGTCCCTTTCGCTGCAATTTCTGCTCGGTCTGGCAGCTCTACGACCGCTCCTTCCGCGAGAGGTCGATCGGAGCGGTCGTCGACGACCTCGCCTCTGTCGGCGACGCCGTCTTCATCGCGGATGATCTCTTCTGGAACCACCCCGCCCGAAGCCTCGAGCTGGCGCAGGCGCTGAAGAAACGCGGCGTGTTCAAACGATGGCTGCTCGTCCAGACGCGGACGGATCTCGTCTGCCGGAACCCGGAGCTGCTCGAAGCGTGGCGGCCGCTCGCGAAGGACTTCGACATCTTTTTCGGCCTCGAATCCGCGTCGGACGAGGGCCTGGCAAACGTCGTGAAGGATGCCCGAGTCTCTTCGAGCGTCGAAGCGGCGCGCCTCTCGCGCTCCATGGGCTACGGCGTCACCGGAAATTTTCTCGTCGACCCGGACTGGCACGAAGAGCAGTTTCACGAGCTCTGGGAGTTCGTTGCGAAGCACGGATTCCAGCGTGCCGGCTACACCATCCTGACGCCCCTGCCCGGCACGGAGCTCTTTCAGAAGCTCGCGCCGATCCTGGCGGGTCAGCCCTGGTACAAGTACGACATGCACCACGTCCTGTGGGAGCCGCGCCTCGGGGCGAGGCGCTTTTTCGAGCTCTACGCGGAGACCTGGCGCCGGTCGATCCTGAATACGAGCGGAGAGAAGACCTGGATCGGGTGGATGCGGCAGGTCCGGCCCGCGCAGATCCCGTACCTGACGCGCGTCCTCCTGCGCACGCAGCGGATGATGAAGGCCCAGGCGTACCTGCGCGAGCACGAAGCGTCCCTGATTCCCGCCGTGGAGATTCCCAACGACGCCGAACCCGCGTCGTAGTCCGCCCTCCGGCGCTCCCGGGAGGACGCGCCTCGACGAGGTGCTTCCCCGGTTCGATTTTTCGAAGTCTTACCGCGTGTCCGTTCCGGCGTCGGCCGCCGCGACCTTTGCCGCGCTCGAGAGCTACGACATCCGGGAGTCGCGCACGGCCCGGGTCCTGATGTTCCTGCGGGGGTATGGCCGCCCGGCCGCGCGGACTGCCTCTCCGGAGGGGCTCGTAGCGTCCCTGACACGCTCCCGCTTCGTCCACCTCGGCAGCCGTCCCGGCCGGGAGCACGTCTTCGGACTCGCCGGCAGGTTCTGGACGCCAAACGGCGGGCTGCGCGTCCTCGACGCGGAGGCCTTTGGAGAATTCGCGGAAGAGGGATACGCGAAAGCTGCGTGGAACCTTGCCGTCGAGCCCGCGGGGGAGGCGGCCTCCTTCGTGACGACGGAGACCCGCATTCTCTGCTTCGGCCGTCGTGCGCGCCGGCTCTTCGGGTTGTACTGGCACACAATCGAGATTTTCAGCGGAGCCATCCGGCTCTCGATGCTTCGCGGTATACGGGACCGCACCGTCGCGAGGGACCGCGCGACCTGACGGCGCTCTCTTCACTTCGAAAGGACGATCCAATGATCCTCGCGCTCGCTCTCCTGACGGCCGTTCTCACCCCGGCCCCGGCTTCCGCGGGCCCTTCGGATGCGCCCGTCGCAAAAGTCCTGGACGACTGGCACGCGGCCGCGGCCGCCGCGGACGAGGACCGGTACTTCTCGCACTTTGCGCCGCAAGGGGTGTTTCTCGGGACGGACGCCACCGAACGCTGGACGGTCGAAGAGTTCCGGCGCTTCGCGCACCCCTATTTTGCGAAGGGCAAGGCGTGGAGCTTCCGGGCGCGGGCGCGGCACGTGGCGTTCTCTCCCGGGGGAACGGTCGCCTGGTTCGACGAGGCGCTCGACACCCCCAACCTCGGCCCCGCCCGCGGGTCGGGAGTGCTCGTTCGATCGGGAGCCGACTGGAAAATCGCGCAGTACAACCTGTCGATCCCGATCCCGAACGACCTGACGTCGGACTTCAAAAATCGGATCGACGAGTTTCTCCGCCGGGCTCCGGCACGGGCAGTGACGCCGTCGCCGACTCGACGTTGACGCCCCGCCGGCGACCCGAGTCACTTGTTCCGGGGAACTGAAAAGAGTCGCGACGTCGCGTCTTTCCCTCGAATCGTGCCCGCGCTCGATGTTTCTCCTCTCACCCCGGCCCTCTGCCCCCGGGCGCTGGGAGAGGGAGCGGGCGCCCGGAATTTGTTGCAGACTCTCCCCGTGCCGACTTCGCGCATCTTCCTGCTTTCTCCGGCGAGCTGCGGCGGCGAGCGAGCGCGCCTCGTCTTCAACGAAAGGGCGCAGTTCGACGTGGCGGTCCGGCTCCGCTCTCCCGAGGGCGTCGCTCTCGGAGTCGTGTTCACCTTTCTCTCGGGCCTCTATTTCCGCGGCAAGCTCGAATACGCCCGCGCCTTTGCGAGACCTCCGGCTGGGGCGCCGGGCGTCCTCGTCATCACGTCGAACGAGGGTCTCCTTTCCGCGGACGAGCCCATCACTCTGGCCCGGCTGAAAGGGTTCGCGCGCGTCCCGATCGAGTCGACGGAAGCGCGTTACCGCCGCCCCCTCGCCCGCCATGCGCGGGTCCTCGCGGAGACGGTCGGTCCGGAGTGCGAAATCGTGCTCCTCGGAAGCATTGCGACCGGAAAATACGTCGACATCCTTCAGAAGGCCTTCGGTCAGCGGCTGCGGTTTCCGGGGGATTTCGTGGGCCGGGGCGACATGAGCCGCGGCGGGCTGCTCCTGCGATGCGTGCGCGAGGGCCGGCAGCTCGATTATCGTCCCGTCGGAGAGGGCGCCCGGCACGGGAAAAGGCCCCCGAAGCTGGAGCGGCTGGCGGCTGGAAAGACGGACGCGAGCTTCCAGACGCCGGGCGACTGACTGGTTCGGCCTCCTTCTTGAATGGGGAATCGTCATGGCAACGACAACGGGGACCCGCAGCCGGCGCACGAAAAGTTCCGGCGTGACTCTCGGAGCCTCCGCCGCGCCGGTCACCCGCGACCGCCATCCGTCCAGGCGGACCGCGGCGTCCGGCGCCTCCGGAGCGCGAAACCCCGGCAAAGGCGGACTCTCGATCCCGCGGGAAGGCGATGCCGAGCTCGACGTCGGAGGGCGCTCCGTCAAGCTGACGAATCTCGGGAAGATCTTCTGGCCCGAGATCGGCGTCACGAAGGGCGACCTTCTGCAGTACTACGCGGATGTCTCGCCGGCGCTGCTGCCGCACTTGAAGGACCGCGCGATGGTCATGAAGCGGTACCCGCACGGGGCGGCGGGCGAATTCTTTTTCATGAAGCGGGCGCCTGCGCCACGTCCGGACTGGATCGAGCTCTGCTCCATCGGGCACGCGTCGGGCAACGTCATCGACTTTCCCATGGTCCAGGACCTGGCGTCTCTGCTCTGGGTCGTGAATCTCGGCTGCATCGACCTGAATCAGTGGTACGCCCGCTGCGACGATGTCGACCGCCCGGACTACCTCCATTTCGATCTGGACCCGGTTCCGGACGCCGGGTTCCGGCAGGTGCTCGAGAGCGCGTGTCTCGTCCGGCAGTCCCTGGAAGCCCTCGGGATGCCGTGCTATCCGAAAACGACGGGGTCGAAGGGGATTCATGTCTATGTCCCGATCGTTCGGGGACCGACGCAGAAACAAGTCTGGGCGTTCGCGAAGGAGTTCGCGCGCGCCATGGAGGCGCGCGATCCCGCCCTGGTGACCGCGGAGTACAAGATCGTGAAGCGGCCGAAGGGGCGAATCCTCGTCGATTACAACCAGAATGCCTGGGGGCGGACCCTCGCTTCGATCTACTCGGTGCGGCCCAAGCCGAAGGCGACCGCGTCGGCTCCCGTCACCTGGAAGGAAATTGAGAAGGGCGTCCGGCTGGAGGACTTCCGGATCGACAACCTCCCCGCGCGTGTCGCGGCGCTCGGGGATCTCTGGGCGCCAGTGCTCGCCGCGAAGGGCCGCTTCCGTCTGGAGAAATACCTGTGAGCCCGCGCCGGAAGGAGAAGGCCGCCCCGAAGGAGACTCCTCCGCCGCGCCCCGGTTCCGACTCGGCGCCCACCGAGATCACGCTGCCGATCCGGCCGCCATATCTTCCGATGGCCGGCCTCCTCGTCGCCGAGATCCCCGCCGGCCGGGAGTGGCAGTACGAGCCGAAGTGGGACGGTTTCCGATGTGTCGCCTTTCGCGACGGCGAAGCGATCGAGCTGCAATCCAAGGCGGGACAGCCGCTCGCGCGTTACTTCCCCGAGATCGTGGCGAGCGTGAAGGCGATCGGCGCGTCCCGGTTCGTGCTCGACGGGGAGATCGTCATCCCGGTCGGCAACGAGCTGTCTTTCGACGATCTCCTGCAGCGGATCCATCCGGCGGAGAGCCGCATCCGCAAGCTGGCCTCGGAGACGCCGGGCCTGTACCTGGTCTTCGATCTGCTCGTCGACGAAAAGGGCAAGCTCTTGACCTCACTCCCGCTCTCGGAGCGGCGCAAGCGTCTCGAGGCCTTCGCCGCGAAGCACCTCGAGAGAGTCCAGGGAATTCGCCTGTCGCCCGCGACGCCGGACCTCGCGCAGGCGAAGAAGTGGCTGCGGTCCTCCGGCGGCGCGATGGACGGCGTGATCGCCAAGAGGGCGGACTTCGACTACCGCTCCGGCGATCGGACCGGCATGCAGAAGATCAAGCTCCTCCGCACGGCCGATTGCGTGATCGGCGGCTTCCGGTACGCCTCGAAGGGGAAGGCGCTCGGCTCGCTGCTCCTCGGCCTCTACGACGCATCCGGGAAGCTCGACCACGTCGGCTTCTGTTCCGGGTTGACCGCCGACCTGAAAAAAGAGCTCCTTCCGCAGCTCGAGAAGCTCGTCCAGCCTCCCGGGTTCTCGGGCCAGGCGCCGGGCGGTCCGAGTCGCTGGAGCACGGAGCGCACGGGAGAGTGGCAGCCGCTTCAGACGAAGCTGGTCGTCGAGATCCAGTACGACCACTACACCGGCGGCCGTTTCCGCCACGGGACGAAGCTGCTTCGCTTCCGGCCGGACAAGGCGGCGAAGGACTGCACAAAGGACCAGGTCGAGCAGGAGAGCCGCGTGTCCGCCCTCGAGATCCTCCCCTGGAGCCCGAGGTCGTGATGCGCCCGATCCTGGAGCCGTCGATTCCGTGAACCAGAGGGCGCCGTCGGGTCCCGCCCCAATGGAGGGGGGTTCGGAAACGGTGTTGGGATCGAGAACTCGGTGATCGCGCCCGCGGTCGTGATCCGTCCGATCCGGTTGGTGCTCCGCCCGTTAAACCAGAGGGCGCCGCGTCCGGTCCCGCGACGATGCCCTCCGGCCCGGAGCCGGCTGCAGGAGTCGGAGGAGGGTCTGTCGCCGGGGATCACAGCGTGGCGGGGCCGCCCGGGAAAGCGGCTCCGCGCCACAACTGTCCCGACACGATCAATCAACAGGGCTTCAGGGGAGTTCCGTGGCCGTGACCTGAAACGGAACGTCCTGGTTGATCCATGTACCAACGACTTTCCGGTTCTGGCTCTTGGTTACCGTGGCCGTGCATGGCGCCCCGTTGGCGGTGATGGTCCATTCGCGGATATTCGAACCAGGGGTTCCGTACTGACCGTGCGTGATCACAATGCACTGTGACTCGTACGTAATGGTCCAGAGGTTGATGCCGCTGGTGCATTTGAAAGTGCCCCCGAAGTTCTGACCCACGTCGTTCGTGCTCGAGCCCACGGCAAGGAGGTTGTAGAACTGATAGTTGCTGCTGTTCTGGTTGGGCTGAAGCGTACCCGTCCCGCATATCTCCGCACCGTTGGTGACGCCTGGAATCGAAAGCTTCAGGGTCCGCGTGCTCTGGGGCACCCCGCCAGGGGCCACGAAGTAGAGGTGATCCGCGACGCTCGCCATGTCCCAGAGCCTGCACTCAGCGTCAATACCGTCCGTGTAGACCCCATGACCGTCACTCAGTATCGCGTCGCCCACTCGGTCGGCAACCGTCACCGAGCACGGATGGGGGGTGTTCTGGGATCTTGCGGCGACCGCCAAAGAGGCCCAACCCAGCGCCACCATTCCGATAGAGAGCCGGATGACCGTCTTCATCGAATTCCTGTTCATTTGTTCCGCTCCTTCTTTCCATTCGTGTTTTGTCAATGAACTCGATGCCTCGGGAACTGCCGAGCCGCGTCAGTCGCGCCCTGACTGAGGAAATCCTCCTTCTCTTCCGGCGAGAGCAAGGCAGCAAAGTCTGCTCGTGCTTTCCACCTTTCTGATCCCCTTCTCTGCCCGCTAAGTCGTTGGGTCAAGAAGGCAAGAGAGGCCACGGGGAGATGGCACCTCTTGGCACCGAGGCGGGGGTGGGTTGGTCGGGCTGGCGAGTGGATAGGATAGGATTCCGGCAGGTTTTCCCGTCTCCAAATGAGCAGCTCCTCCGGCGGGCCTGACCCTCCAGGCGACGAGCCGGCTTCGAACGGCCGGCTGGATTCTTGGAAAGAAATCGCCTCCTACCTGCGCCGCAGCGTTCGCAGCGCCAAGCGATGGGAAAAAGAGGAAAGGCTTCCGGTCCACCGCCACCTCCACGGCAAACGCGACTCGGTCTACGCCTACAGGGCGGAGCTGGACTCTTGGTGGAAGAATCGGGGAGCGAAGCTCAGCGAGCAGAACGGCGCAGAGGATGCGGCCCCTTCACTCGAGGAGAAGACACCCGGCGGCGAGCCAGGTGTCGAGGAGCCCGAACTCGAAGAGGAGGTCGCGCCTCCTTCTCCGCCCGCATCCCACAGAGGCTTGCTCATCGGGTCGGGTTTTGCGCTGGCGCTCCTGCTGGTGGTTGGCATCGCCTGGCTTTCGCACAACGGTTCGGGCGGGTCGGCCGCTTCGCTCCGGCCCCTTCCTTTCAAGGCGCGCGACTGGGTTCTGGTCACGCGCTTCGAGAACCGGACAGGCCGGCCGATCTTCGACGGCACTCTCGAAGCCGCGCTCGAACGAGAGTTGAGGAACTCACGGTACTTGAACGTCGTCCCGCGCGAGCGGATCAACGATGCCCTAACACTCATGAGAAAGCCCGATGACACGAGGATCGATGCGGCGCTCGGCCGCGAAATCTGCCTGCGGGACGGCGATATCCGGGCGCTTGTGACGGGGCGGATCGAAAAGCTCGATTCGAAGTTCTTGCT
>JBDUBI010000183.1:0-13200 GCA_040004225.1 Acidobacteriota bacterium | reverse complement strand
GGGGCTCACGCTCGTCGCCGAATCCACGATCCCAGGGAGCGATGACCGCGAGGTCGGTCGGGGAGACGCCGGTTCCGCAGTTCGTGCAGAAGTTTTCCGTCGTCGGCGACCAGTAACGGCCATAGAAGGTGCGGGTACGCGCGGTCGCCGTCTGGTCGAACTGCCCGCCATTGACGAGGTTCGAGAAGGAGCGATCGGCTTCGATGTTGACCGTTGACGCGCCGAAGGTCGGAATACCGGTGGAGGAGGTGAAGATCACCTCGCCAAACAGGTTGTTCTCCATACCGATCGCGTCGTTGGCGTAGTACAGAGGATCGGACGGGTTCGACAGGTTGCAGTAGTTGACCATGTCGATCGTTATGTAACCGTGGATCAACCCGGTGATCACCTGATCCGGCGCCGCGGTGCAGCCGAGCGAGTCCGCGGAGGTGTCGAGCGAGTCCAGGGTGTTCAACTGGAAGGAACCGCCCTGTGTGAACGCCGGCGTCGGATAGAGCGCCGTCGCCAGGGTGTTGTCTTCCGGGGTCGTCGGCGCGTTCGGACGCACGCGGAGGAAGCCGATCGGGTAGACCGCTGCCGAAGCGTTGCGCTGACACACGTCGTTGGCCGCAGAGACGTGGCTGGTCGTGATCGGAGTCGAGGGGAGGTTGCCGCGCAGGATCTCGGACATCCGCATCGCCTGAATGTCAAAGCCAGTCAGGGCGACGTTGAAGTCGAGAACCAGCACGGATCGCTCGTTGAACACCGAGACGTGGGCGATCGTCGGCGCCGAGGAGGCGTTTCCGATCGTCACGATCGTGTCCAGAGCGGCCTGAAGCGCGGGGCTCGTAGAGGTCTGGGGCGAACCATCCGGGTTGAACGTCACCTGGAACCAGGGGACGAGCAGGGTCGCCGCCGGCCGCTGGTCGACGGTACACGTGACGGCGCTCGCGCTGTTCGCAACGGCGAACAGAGCGACGAGCACCATGCACGTCACAAAAGTCTTCTTCATTATTGAGATCTCCTCGTTACGGTTAACTGCGGAAATGAACACACACGCTTGAGACTTCATCGTCTCTATCCCATCACCTCCCGTTTATTTTTTTCTCTCGGATCCCTTAAAAGGCTTTTTTGAGCAAAGTGGACGGAAGCTTCGACCCCTATTGGGTTTTGGACATCTTCGACTCTGCCCCGGGGGGAGTCAAGGGAAAAGATCGGAATTTATGCTTTCGGATCATTAAACTCGGGTTAACCCGAGCGTCTGCAGAAGCTTACCCCTCACGGGCGATTCAGATACACGCTCCACCCTCCGGGGTCGCGCGGCGAAGAGGACGGAATCGTCTTCGCGATCACCAGGTCGAGACGACCGTCGCCATTGACGTCGACGAGACGGACGCACTGCGCCTGCGAGTTGATCGCGGGCTCCTGCGCGTCTGGAAGCTCCCGGAACTGCCCGTCCGCGGTCTGCAGAAAAATCCTGACTTTCTTCAGCTCGCTGTCGGGAAAAACGACGTCGTCGAGCCCGTCGCTATTTAAGTCGCCCATGGCGACCGCGTACAGAAAGGCATTACTGCCCTTCTTCCGGAACACCCGGTGGACCGTCCAGGCGCCGTCCTTGAGCGAATAGACGTTCAATCCGAGCGCGTTTCGAAGCGGCTCCTGCATGAATTTGCTGTAGGCGTCTACGAAGGCAGGCAGTTTCGCGGGCCCGAAAGTGCCCGGGCGCGTCGAGAAGTGAAACGCGTACGACTCCAGCTGCTGAAACGCGATCGGGAGGAAGGCGCCCTTGCCCGCGTTTTTCCAGAGGAGGGTCTGCGCCGCATAAACATGGCTTCCCGTGAGCAAGTCGACCTTCCCGTCGCGGTCGTAGTCCCAGACGTTCATCGAGTACGAGTAGGCCCCTCCGGGCAGGCTCTGGGTCCGGAACTCGAAGGCGCGGGGGGAGCGATAGAGATACGTGCGCACCTGGTTTAAATCGACCGCATCGCCCGAGTTGTCCACGATGTCCCGCGAGGCCACGATGTCGAGGCGCCCGTCGCCGTCGACGTCGACCAGGGCCACGGCCTGGCTCGAAAAATCGCGCTGCGGCAGCCCCCGCCGCGAGACCGTGAAGCCGCCGGCGCCGTCGCCGAAAAGGGCGACGAGGCCGCCGTTGTGGGACGCCGTGACGATGTCCATCTTGCCGTCGCCGTCGACGTCGCCCGCGGCGATGCCGCCGTAATCGACGGCGAAATCCGGCCGCTTCCTTCCGTCTTCGACGAAGCTGAGAGTCCACGCCGTGAAGTGACCTTTCCCGTCGCCCAGCCACACATGGGGTTTTCCGTCGCCTCCGAGGCGCGCCGGCGGCGCCACGATGTCCGGGATGCCGTCCCCGTTCATGTCCGCCATGACGAAGCTCGCCCTCCAGAGTCCTTCGGCGGGCAGCCCCGTATTCGCGAGCTCTTCGAATCGCAGGGGCGCTGTGGCCCGGACGGGGAGGATGTCCTCGAAATCCGCGAGCGGGGCAACCGGCGTCCGCTCCGGGGGCATCGGCGTCGGGGTCACGCCGCGCTGAGCGTTCGCCGCGGCCGCGACCTGCTCCGGGAGGATCTTCGTCGTCCAGACGTAGTAATAGCTTTCATCCTCTTTGAAAAACTCGACGGGGAGCGCGATGATCGGGCTGCGCATGTGGCGCTCGTCGACGCGGATGTACTCCTTCTTCGGGAACCGCTCGACGAAGTGCGTCTCGTCCTCTTCGACGACGTTCGGGTTCACGCGCCGGCGCGCGGAAGGCGTCGGAGTGAGATCGCCGGCGGTGGCCGGGGGAGCCACGGCGGCCCTGGCCGGCGCCGGAGACGGTGAGCTGGTGCAGGCCCAGATCCCGAGCGAGACGGCGGCGGCCGCAGCGAGCGCGGCCAGATTCGACGGAATCCTGTTCACGAAAACCTCCTCGGCGACGGGTATGGGAAGAGCCGGTTCGGACCGTCCAACGTGGACGGGTCCGCGGCTCTTCCATGCGGCGCTCAAATCAAATCGGCGAAATGCGGGCGCGCACGGAAAAAGAGTGCGGTGCCGACCGCGGCAACCGCGGCGGCACAGATTACGAGATAAAGCGCGGATCGGGCGTCGGGAAGCATGTGCAGGGTAAAGGCGCGCCGGTACCACTCGGTCAGGTGCGCGATCGGGTTGGCGGCCAGGATCGGCCGGAAGCGGGCCGGGACAAGAGCCGCGGGGTAGACGATCGGAGTCGCCCAGAAGACGACCGTGAGCCCGATCGAGATCGCCTGAGCCGCATCCCGCAGAAAGGTCGTCACGGTCGCCGCGAGGCAGCCGATCCCGAAGGTCAGCAAGACCTGCAGCAAAAGGGCGGGTATGGCCAGCAACGCCCAGAAAAGGGAGAAATGCCCGACCAGGGCGACGTAGACGGCGTAGACGAGAAACCCGATCACCTGATTGACGACGGCCGCCAGAATGACGGAGAGAATCAGGGTCTCGATCGGGAACACCGTCTTCTTGACCATGGCCGCGTTGTCGAGCAGGGCGGAGGAGGACCGGGAGATCCCCTCGGAAATGGCCATCCAGGGCAGCAGCCCCGCCATCAGGAACTCGGGAAAACTGGCATACCCCTTCTCGACCGGCGCGCGCAGAATGACGGCAAAAACCGCGGTATACAGCAACATCCAGAGCACCGGCAGGGCGAAGGCCCAGAGCACCCCGAGGCCCGAGCCCGCGTAGCGGGACCGCAGGTCGCGGACCACCATTTCCTTCAGCAGGAAAAGCCGGGCGGAGAGGGGTTTATCGCTTGACATGCAGAGAGGGAGGGGGATTATAGTGAGAGGAGCGTATGTTGCAATAGCATCTCCTTTCACTCTCCCGCTTCCATCGTTCACTCCCGCTTCTGAATCGAGTTTCTGGTTCGATTCGTCGGCGCTGTTCTCAATCGACACAAGAACTCATCCAGAGCGACCTCCAACCAGCCACCCGGCAAAGGCCCATTCCCATGTCGTCCCCGCTGTCGCCGCGCAAGATTCACCTGGTGGGTTCTCGCATTCGCGAGCTGCGCAAGGGCCGCCGGCTGACGCAGACGGAGCTCTCCGAGAAGATCGGCGTCGCGCAGTCGGATCTGTCAAGGATGGAGCAGGGCGAGTACAAGGTCGGCCTCGACACCCTCTTCAAGATCCTGCAGGTGTTCGACCTCAAGATGGGCGAGTTTTTCGGCGAGACCGAGGCCGCCGCCGAGGCCGAGGCGCGCGAGCTCGTTTCGGACTTCGAAGCCCTCTCGGGCGAGGCGCAGCGCGAGGTCCGCGACTTCGTCCGCTTCAAAAAGATGCTCCAGCAGCAGGAAAAGCAGGAACAGGCCAGAACGGAGCCCGTCGCGGGCGATACGGAAGATAGGTCTTGAGTTTGAGAGACCCCTCCCGGACAATGATCGGACCGTCCTCGACGATTCGTCAAAATCGACGATTCGGGAGCCGGATCAATTCGTGAGTCCGGACAATTCATGAGCGAGCGCCGAAAGCATCTCGAGTTTCTCCGGAAGACCGCCCGCGAGGCGATCTGGGCCGGTGACTACGAGCGGGCGCTCACGCTCTACGACGACGCGCTCTCTCTGGCGCGCTCCTGGAAGGATCGCGACCTCGAAGACCTCTTCACCTGCAACCGCGCAACGACCTTGATCGAGATGGACCGGCAGGATTTCGACCTGTCGCGCCTGAAGGAAGTTCTGCTGCGGAATCCGTCGAGCTACAACGGCGTCCTCGCGGCATACGTTTCGGCGAACGCGCACGAGGCGCGAGGCGAGTATGCGAAGGCCCGCTTCTACGCCCAGACGGCGCTCGCCAAAGCGCGCGACCTCGGGGAAGAGGAGCTCACGGGGACTTCGCTCAATCTGCTGGCCAGCCTGGAGCTCCACGAAAGCCGCTTCGAGGCGGCGCGGGGTCTCTTCGAGGAGGCCCTCGAGCGGCTCGAGTCGGAGGGAGAGAGCCTTTCGCGCCAGGCCGCCGTCGCGGCGGACAACCTCGGCTACTGCCACATCGCGCTCGACCGGATGGACGTCGGCGTGCCGCTCGTCGAGCGCTCGCTGTCGGTCCTCGACCGGCTCGGCGCCCGCCAGGCGATGGACTACCCCTCGCTCGACCTCTGCTTCGCTCACGTGAAGCGGAACCGGCTGGACGACGCGGAGAGCTGGGGAATCCGCGCGCTCGGCCTCGGCAAGGAATTCGGGCGCGACGACGTCGTCAAGAACTCCCACTACCTGCTGGCCGAGACCTATTCCGAGATGGGGCGCGAATCGCAGGCGGACGAGCACTACGAGGCTCTGGCGAGCTACTACCCGAGCTTCCCCGCCCTCAAGCACTACCTCCGTCAGATCAGCCTGATGGAAGTCATCAACCTGAGAGCCTGAGATGAACAGGCCGCGCCTTCCTCTGACTGCCGCTTCCCTGCTCGCCGCGACGTTGCTTTTCGCGTCCGGCCACGCGCGGGCGGAGGAGAAATCGCTCCTCGCGCCGGACGGCACCGTCTACACGGTCCGTTCCGGAACTGCCGGAGACCTCGCGGTGTCCGGTCCCGGCATCCGGCCGGACGACAACCTGATCGAATGGACTTCCCTCGCGCAGGACGGCAAGCGCAGGCTCGGGGTCATCCCGAACACGATCTCCCACAACCCCAAGCTGAACCTGGACCTCGCGTTCGACGAGCAAAGCGCTTCCTTAGTCCTCCTCTGGAAGGAAGAGCTCTCCGTCCTGAACGTCCTGCATCTGGGCGTTTACAAGCAGGGCGTCTGGAAGCAACTCGACCTGCTCCCGAACCTCGGCTTCGCGCATGCCTATAACCCGGGAATGCTCCTGTCGCACCAGGTCGTGCACTGGATCGACGAAAACGGCAGGGACGCGTGGAAGACGCGCTCCCTTCTCTCGGTGATCTGGTGGGAAGAGTCGCAGTACGCGCAGGCGCGTTACGCCCCGATCTTCCTGGACGAGGACACGAGCGCCAACGACGTCCCGGTCTACGATCTCCCGTCGATGGTCGGAGGCGGAGGAGTCCCGACCTCTTACGACGAGATCCCCCCCGGCGCTTACCTGTACCCGAGCCTGCAGCTCGAAGGGCCGGGCGGCGCGATCCTGGCCAGCTTTGCCGACCTCGCGACCAAGAAACAGTACGTGGCCCGCATCGCTTTCCCGACGGATCTCGGGACGGCGGGGCCCAGCACGAAAACCTCCCTGCGCCGCCGGATTCCCGTCGTGGGCATCACGATGCAGGGGCCCGTCGCCATGAATCTCCCGTCCGACGTGTCGAGCCCGATCCTGACCATCGTGGGTCCGACCTACAACCCGACCCTGATCTGGTCGCAGGAAAAAGCGGTCAAGTTCATTCGCTACGACGTGGTCTCCGGGAAATGGTCCGCGCCGCGCGCGATCGCCGTCACGGAAACGATGTCGGTGGAAAAGGCCATGCAGCTCGTGCAGGAGATGGCGACCAGGAACTAGCCCCGCCTCCCCGCTCCCGTCTGCCCCCCGCCCCCGCCCGGCGCCCAATAAACTAAAGGCCCTTCGGCAGTTCCCCCCGGACCGGCTTCTCGTAGAGCGAGTCGAGAAGGGTGGCGGCGTCGATGCCCGCCGGCGTCTCCGTCCTCGGGAGCATGACGCGGATCGTATAGATGTGGTCCCCCGTCTGGCCCGTCCGGGGGTTCCTGACGCCCTGACCGCGGAGGCGGAACTTCTGCCGCCCCTGCGATCCCGCGGGTATCCTGGCGCGCCGCAATCCTTGAACGGTCGGCACGTCGATTTCGGCACCCGCGTACGCCTCCTTCACCGTGACCGGGAGGATGCCGTGGATATCGTTGCCCAGGCGCTCGAAGTAGGGGTGCGGCGCCACGCGCACGGTGACGTAAAGATCGCCGGCCGGCCCGCCGCGCGAGCCCTCCGATCCCTTGCCCGGAATCCGGATCGTTCCCCCGTTTTCGGTTCCCTCCGGAATCCGGATCTTGACGGTCTCCGCCTCGGCGACGCGACCGGATCCGCGGCAGACGGGGCAGACGTCCCGGCCCAGGCGGCCCTTCCCCTCGCAGCGAGCGCATTCCTTTTCCCGCCGGATCGAGAGGGAGGCAAATCCTCCCAGGATCGCGTCGCGAAATGGAATCTCGATGCTTCCGGAGCCGTCTTCGCCCTGCTCGCGCACGCGCCCTCTCGCCCCACCGCCGAAGAGGTTTCCGAAGATGTCCCCGAGGTCCGCGGGATCGAACTGAAAGCTCTCAAAAGGCGAACCGCCGCTGCCCGGCGGAGGCGGCGCTCCCCGGCGGTCCTGGCGTGCCGTCCCCGGATCGAAGCCGCCCGACGGTCCGGCATGTCCGAAACGGTCGTAGGCCCGCCTCTTGTCCTGCTCCCGCAGGACGTCGTAGGCTTCCTGGACCTCCTGGAACTTCTTCTGGGCGTTCTTGTCCCCCGGGTTGACGTCCGGGTGGAGCTTGCGGGCCAGCCGTCGGTAGGCCTTTTTGACGTCGGCCTCGGAAGCCTCCCGGGAGACCCCCAGAACCTCGTAGTAGTCGCGTTTTTTCATGGGTTTCCGAGATTATACCGAGCCCTAAAATCTCCTATTGACAGGCGCCGGCGGTCTAATATTATTAGGCGCTTCCGGGATCTGGCTCTAATCTTATAAGGTGAGGCACCGCGAGGGAGACATGACGATCGACGACATCGACCTCCGGATCCTGGACATGCTCCAGCGAAACGGCAAGCTATCGCAAGCCAAAATCGCCGGCGCTGTGGGGCTGACCACCCCTTCCGTGAACGAGCGCATCAAGAAAATGGAGCGCCACGGAATGATCAAGGGGTTCGTCGCGCTGCTCGACCACGAAAAGATGGGTTTTCCCCTGACCGCATACGTGGACGTCGCTCTGGAGCATCCCCGGTTCGAGAAGGGATTCGTCGACGATCTCGAGAAATTGCTGGGGGTCCAGGAGTGTCATTACCTCGCCGGAGAGTACGCGTACCGTCTGAAGGTGAAGGCCGCGGACACCGCGGCCCTGGCGGACTTTCTCCAGAGGCGACTCCTTCCGATCAAAGGCGTCACGCGGACACGCACACAGATTTCCCTCTCGTCGAAGAAAGAATCCACTCTCCTGCCCCTCATCATCGAAGCGGACGCGGAGAAGGAGAAGAAGTAACCTCTGCATTGACCGGCGATCGCGGCTCCCATGCCTCCGGTCAACCCATCACCAGCGCTTCCAGGGCGCACACCGACGCCCGCAGGGGATCGTCGCGCACACCTTTTCGGAAATGGCGGGCGTCCGCCCGGCTTTCGCCGGACGGATCGGCCGGTTGGCCTTAAAAGGTGGGCTGCCTAAGAGTTGGGGGAGAAACGGGGCCGGACGGATGCGCGCAGCGCACGGTCTGGTTGTAGGGAGGCTTTGGCGGCGGGAGAGATTCGGTTGTTCCACATAGCTTGTCCCCGACGAAAGCAACAAGAGTGCCAACCGGGGACGGGCAGTCCGCCGGTCCAAACATCGGAAACCTCCAGCAAAGGCGGACACCGCGTCCCGGCTGCCCTCGGATCCCCCGCCCGCCGTTCGCCCCCGCCCTTCGCCCTTCGCCCTTCGCCCTTCGCCCTTCGCCTAAGCCCTTCCGCAGCGCCCGGCGCTAAAACCGATACATCACTCCTCCGTCCGCGGTGAGAATCGCGCGAGAGGCTCCGGATTTGAACGCGTGGACGGTGAACCTGCCGACGACGGACAGCTGCCTCCAGACCTTGAGCGACCCGTCGATCCCCGCATGGCCTCCTAGCACCGTCTCCTTCGGGTCGGCGAAAGGTTCGAACCCGGCGGGCGCGACGCCCGGATGGATCCTGTACCCACCGATGCCCGCAAAAAGGCCGGACGTGAAGTCGCCTTCCCAGAACTCGTACGAGACGCCGATCGTCCCGTAGTCGATCCGGGTGTGGAGCTCCGGCGCGAGAAAGTTGACGCCGGCACCGTCCGTGACGATACGGCCCGAGTTCGCGCCCGTCGTGTTGAGAGATCCCCAGGTCGCGCGGAGCTGGACCCTGTCTTCCAGAGCGAATTCTCCCCACAAGGAGAGATTCCTGGATCGGAACTCCTCGAACGCAAACCGGTGAGACACGTCGTTCACGGTCCCGAGCGCGGCGCCGAGGCCCCAGGTCTGCGCCAGCGCGGGCAGGCCGCAGGTCAGCAGGCCCGCCGCAAGCGTCAGAATTCGGATTCGCTGGAACATCGGCACCTCCACTCGGAGTTTAGCCGCAACGCCTCGACGGCGACGGATCCGCCGAAGCCCGCTGCCGCGGCGCTTCAAAAAAGAGACGCGAACAATCTCCGGCGCGGACCGGACCCGGGGCTACAATCCGCCTTCCATGTCTACGGAGGCGGAGCCCAGTTCGCGGACCGCGAAACATGGATCGCTTCTACGCCTCACCGCGTCTCTTCTTTTTCCTTCCGTCTGCCTCGCGTGCGGAACGCGGCCCGTCGAATTTCTCCGGGCGGGGGCAGTCTGCGAGGCATGCTGGGCAGCGTTTCCGGATGCCGAACCCGGATGCCGGCGGTGCGATGACCCTCTGCCCGCTCGAGACGCCGGAATCTGCGGACGCTGCACGATCGATCCTCCCCCCTTTCTCAGACTGCGTTCGGCGGCGCCCTATCGCGGCGTGGCCCGGGATCTCCTGATCGCCTTCAAGTTTCGAAACGCGTCATTTCTCGCCGGACACTTCGCCCGCCTCATGCGCGGCCTCCAGGGTCCGGCGCCCTTCGACGAAGTCGTCCCGGTGCCGGCCACCCGATTCTCCCGCCTTGCGCGCGACCATCCCGCGGAGCTGCTTGCGCACTCGGTCGCCGCGGTTCTGGGATTCCCGTTCGCCGCCGGGAGGCTCGTCAAGGTGCGGAAGACCCGCAGGCAAAGCGGGCTCCCCGCGCGCTTGCGCCCCGCCAACGTCCGCGGGGCGTTCGCCGCGAAAGGCCCGGCGCCCTCGAGAATCCTGGTGGTGGACGATGTCGCCACTTCGGGAGCCACGGCGCGGGAGTGTGCGCGCGCGCTCCTCGCCGCCGGCGCGAACACGGTCGAGGTCTGGTGCTTCGCCCGCGCAACGCGGGACGACGAGATTCGGAATTCCTCCTGGCAGGACCGGCAGGCGGGACTCGCGTGAAGGCCTTAAACTCCGTGATCGTCCGAACCCTTCCTCTCGTTCCCAAGCGCCTCGTCCGCGTTTTCTCGTCTCGATATGTCGCGGGCGAGACCCTGGAGGAAGCGCTCGCGGTCGTGAGGCAGTTGAATGCCGAGGGGTGCATGGCAACTCTCGACGTGCTCGGCGAGGACGTCACGCGATCCGAGGAGACGGAAGAAACCGTCTTCGAGTACAGCCGGGCAGTCGACTCGCTCGCCGCGGAACACCTCGACTCGAACATCTCCGTCAAGCTGACTGCCCTCGGCCTGAAGCTCGACGTGGCTCAGTGCCGCCGGCAGTTCGCGCGAATCCTCGACGCGGCCGCCGCGCACGACACCTTCGTCCGCATCGATATGGAGGACTCCTCCGTCACGGAAGAAACCCTCCGCGTCTACCTGGAGGCCAGGCAGCGCACGGCGAAAGTGGGCATCGTCCTCCAGGCCTATCTCCGCCGCAGCCGCGCGGACGTCGCGCGCGTCGTCGCGATCGGAGGCAACGTTCGCGTCTGCAAGGGCATCTACGTCGAGCCGCCGGAGATCGCCTATCAGGGCCGCGACGAGATCCGAGACAACTACTCTGCGATGGTCGAGGACTTCCTCGGCGCCGGTTGCTATGTCGGAATCGCGACTCATGACGAGACGCTGGTCGACCGGGCGCTCGCGACGATCCGCCGTCTGCGTCTTTCACCGGAGGCGTACGAGTTTCAGATGCTGCTCGGAGTGGCCGGCGATCTGCGCCGCCGCCTGGTCGCCGCGGGGCACCGACTCCGCGTCTACGTTCCGTACGGCCGATCCTGGTACGGCTATTCGATGCGGCGGTTGAAGGAAAATCCGGCCATCGCCGGTCACGTCCTCCATAACCTGTTCTCGGGCGGACGACGGTAGGAGAGCGCGCCGCGGCCATCACGTGTCGCTCCCGAAAAACGGAACGAACGGCCATCCCGGCCGGACGAAAGCCCGGTCTTCGAGGACGGAAGCCGGTCCCCGATCGGCCGGGGCGAGAGGTCCGGCATCCCCGGGGAGGTCGATCGCCGGAAGCCCCGGCCGGGAGGCGATGAATACGTCCTCCGCGGGTTGACCTCGCAATTTTTGGGGGCATATACTTGGAAGCCGGACCGTTGGGTCCTACAGTATGAGACGTCGGTTTCCGGTTTCCCTGCTCCTCCTCATCCCGCTCCTGTCGCCGGGATCGGCGGCCGCTGAGCCTCCCGCTCCCCCGATCTCGGGAGTCGTGAGCCACCTTCAGAAACCGATTTCCGATGCCCTCGTCGTTTTTTACAACCTGGGCGACACGTCGCTCACGCGTTCCCGGACCGCGTCCGACGGAACATTCGTCGTGCCTTCCGCTCCGGTCGGCGTCTACGACCTCGTCACTTACAAGCGGGGCTTCCTTCCCTCGCTGATCCGGATCTGGCATCCGTCCCTGACGGGCGCCCTTTCCTCCGTGCGAATCCAGCTCCAGGTCCGGGGACCCGCGCCGCAGGGCCAGGGCCCGGCTGTGTCGAGCGTGTGGGAGTTGCGCGATCGCGTGCCCCCGGACGTCCTGCGCGAGATCTCGCTCGAAGAGGATGGACCGACCCCGCTCCCCGCCATGGCCGGAGGCGAGCACCTGCGTATTGATCGCGCGCTGGGCGGCGAAGTCCGCTCGGTTGCGGGCATGTCGACCGACGCTTCGCTCTCGCGCACGGCCGTCGGAGTTCGCGGAGGACTTCCGAACGGCTGGAGGTACGACCTGCGGGGGGACTACGCCGCTTTGAGCGATGCCGCCGGCGTGATCGCGGACCCCTCTCGGGCGACCGGAAATTCCGCCGGTCTCTCCGTCGATCTTTCCGCTTCCGACGCCGACCACGTGAGGGTGGCCAGCCGGAGACACACACTTTCTTTCTCCGATGACCGGGCCGCAAGCCTTCAGAGCCATGCGGTCAGCTGGAGCCGCGGTGAGGAGGAAGGCCACGTCGAGTCGGTCGCCGCGCGCTACGTCGACGAAACCAATCTCTATCGCGCAACTTCCGCGGGCACGTCGTTCTTCCCTCTCGCCTCCCGCACCTGGGAGGTCAAGGGCCGGTACGCGCGGCCCGCCGGCGACTCGCCAGGCGCCTCGGTTTCGATGACGTACCGCCATCGGGAGGGCACGATAGGTCCCTCGGGCGTCGGCACGGACGGGGCGCTCCTGCTGTCGGCTCCGGATGCGGACCTCGCCGCGGCCGCTTCCACGCGTGTTTTCTCCCGAGGCGAGCTCGAGGGCGGAGTCGTGGCGCGGTACCTCTCCGGCGGTTACGGAGTGGCGCCGAGGATCGCCGCGCGCTACGACGTCGGCGACCAGACCTACCTCTTCGTGCGCGGGCTCTACCGGGTGGCGGAGTCGACGGCCGTCTCCCCGAACGTCTTACCGCTGGTGGCCTCGATCGAGGATCCGAGCGAAGCGACGTCCGGCAAGGCGTTCGCCATCGGGCTGGAGCGCCGGGCGGGGCAGGGCGCGTCCTTCCGGCTCGAAGCGTCCAGTCAGCGGATGAACGAGGCGGTGCGCGCGTTCTTCGAAGGCGATTTCCTGACCGATTTCGACAGCGTCTATCTCTTCGATGGGAACATCCTGAGGCAGTACCAGGGAACGCTGACTCACAGGCTCACCGACACGGTTTCCGGCACCCTGGGCGTCCGGTACGGCTCGATCGACGGACAGGTCGTTGCCACCTCGTCCCGTCTGTTCGGGATCGACGATAACCGCGGGCGCTTCTGGACCGCGCGCGCCGGCATCGAAGTGCTCCCGACCCGGACCGGCATCGCCCTGCTCCTCCGCGGAGCCCGGCAGCAGTTGACGACGCCGTCCGGCGTGCATTTGAATCAGTCGGACAAAGTGGCGATCTCGATCGCCCAGGACCTCTCTGTCATTGGCCTGACCCCGTTCGGGTCCGCGTGCAAGCTCCTGATGGCCCTCGAATCCGCCCGCAGCACCGCTTCGACCGATCGCGAAGATCCGCCCGTCAGCAACCGGCTGCTGGGCGGCCTCGCCATCGCGTTCTAAACCGTCGCCTCCGCTCACTGCGGGAGCTGCCTTCGCCGTGCGCGGCGAAGGCAC
>JBDUBI010000162.1:0-13204 GCA_040004225.1 Acidobacteriota bacterium | reverse complement strand
CGCCCGCGCCGATCGGCGCGAGGATCTCGTACGGGCCGAGGCGCGTCCCGGCGGCGATCGTCATGTGGGGATCATCGCGGGATCTCCGCCGTCCAGTGAACGACGACGGAAAGGGGAAGCACCGAGAACGAAGCGCACGTCCGCGAGGTCCTGAAAGGTGCGGCCCGGATCGTTCTTCATCGCGACGACTTTCATAGGGGCCAGATGCTCCGGCTTCGGAACGGGAATCGGACGACCGCCCGGACCCGGAAACGGGCGGGCTGCCGAAAAGAGCGCCTCGGCGGTTTTGGCGTCGAGGGAAGCGAGGTCGATCCTTCCTCGATCCCTGTCGGCGTGCAGGTGGTTCGAGTATCCCTCCGATCGATGGATCGTCTCGTATCCCAACACTTCGAGGAACGCCACGACTGAGTCCTGCGCCGTCGCCTCGACCGCGATGTCGGGGGCCAGGGTCGTGCGGGGAAGCCCACAGGCGGCGGGCGCGAAGGCGCCGACGAGGGCATGGCGGTAGCCGTGCTTCTCGAGGAAGCCCGAAACTAAGATGAGCTGTCCTTCGAAATCGATCGCCTGCCTCGCCAGGAGCTTAGCAGCGACCCGGCGCCCCCTGCCGGGCGCCTCTGGTAAATTCCAATCGTGGAACGGACGCGCGGGAGAAACCGGCATTCGACCGTCGGGGTCCGGGTCGGCAACGTCCTGGTCGGCGGCGGGGCTCCGGTCGTCGTCCAGTCGATGACCAACACGGACACGGCAGACATCGCGGGGACCGCCCGGCAGTGCATCGAGCTTTCGCGCGCGGGCTCGGAAATGGTTCGCATCACCGTCAACGTGCCGGACGCGGCGGCGGCGGTCCCGGAGATCAAGCGGCGGATGCTCGCCGAAGGCGTCGAAGCACCTCTGATCGGCGACTTCCATTACAACGGACACGTTCTGTTGACGAAGTTTCCCGAGATGGCCGCCGCCCTCGACAAGTACCGGATCAATCCGGGCAACGTCGGCAAAGGCGCGCGTCGCGACGAGCAGTTCGCGACGATCTGCCATATCGCCCGCGATCACGGCAAGCCGGTTCGCATCGGCGTCAACGGCGGCTCCCTGAACCAGGAGCTCGTGATGGACAAGATGCAGGAGAACACCGACCGCGATCTTGGCCGATCGTCGGAAGAGATCGTCAACGAGTGCATGGTGCTTTCAGCGCTGCAGTCGACGGAGCTTGCGCTCCAGTCGGGACTTCGCAAGGACCAGATCATCATTTCGTGCAAGGTCTCGCGGCCGCTCGATTTGATTGCCGTCTATCGCGACCTCGCGGCGAGAACCGATCAACCCCTTCATCTCGGGCTCACCGAAGCCGGAATGGGAATGAAGGGACTCGTCTGGTCCGCGTCTGCGATCGGAGTGCTCTTGAACGAGGGCATCGGGGACACGATCCGCATCTCGTTGACGCCTCGGCCCGGAGGGGATCGGCGCGAGGAGGTCTACGCGGCGTGCGAACTCCTCCAGTCTCTCGGAATCCGTTCCTTCTCCCCGTCCGTTACGGCGTGTCCGGGCTGCGGCCGCACCACGTCCACGACGTTCCAGGAGCTCGCCGAGCGGATCCAGGGCTACGTCCGCGACCAGATGCCGGTCTGGAAGATCGAGTACGAGGGCGTCGAGAACATGACACTGGCGGTGATGGGGTGCGTGGTCAACGGCCCGGGCGAATCGAAAGCCGCGTCGATCGGCATCTCGCTGCCCGGCACAGGCGAGGAGCCGCGGTGCCCCGTGTACATAGACGGCCAGCACTTCACGACGCTGGCCGGCAACTCCGACGAGCTCGCGTCGGCGTTTCGCGCGCTGGTCGATGATTACGTGGCGACGAAGTATCCGCGACGGCGACGCGAAGCGGCTCGGCCCGTCACGGCCTGAGCGGGCGCGGGATCAAGGCCCCGGTCCGATGGGCGCGGGAGGGAATCAAGGGTCACGCCGGCGCCTGATTGGTGAAGGAGCCACGAGGCGCGCCGTTGTCGCGATGCCGGCAGGTCACTTCAGCCCATCCACCAGGTACAGCTCGGACAACAGCCTCCGGTAAGAGTAGACGTAGCTCTTCCCGTCGGCCGAGAGGCGCACCGGGTCGATCGAGAACACCCCCGCGGGATCGAGTGGGGTCAACTGCTTCCACGGCTCTCTCCGGCCGCTCGCGACGTCCACTCGGAAGATCTCGACGGGCAGCATGCCCGGCCGGGAAACAACGAACAGCCCGCCATTGGAGCCGAACCGCACCGGCAGCTCGCCCGGGAGGATTCCGGGAATCGGGCGCGGCTCTCCACCCGCGACCGGGTACAATACCGCGCGATCCTGCGGGTCGATCGCCGCCACCGATTTTCCGTCGGAAGAGACCGCGATCGCGTTGAAGGCGATACGCACATTCTCAGGTGTGATCGGGCGCGCGGGGCCGCCGTCCATGTCGCGCACATACACTCGCGTTCCGCGCCCCTCCTCGGCCCCGGCGATCACGAGCGTCTTGCCGTCCGGCAGCCACCCCGCCGAGTTATGCGCGTAACGGATCCGATCCTGCGGAAGAGGGCGGGGCTGCCCTGCCGCGGTCGGCAGCATCACGAGTTGTGTCTGCCCGAATGGGTGCAGGATCGAGACCGCCAGGCGGCCGTCAGGAGACAGTGCGACGGACGAGCCTTCGCCGAGCAGTACGGCGGGCGCGCCCTCGGTTTTCCGGGCATAGATCTCGTTACCCGCCTCGCTCGAACGATTGGACTCATCGAAGAGGACGGTGCGCCCGTCGGCGGAGAGGTCCGCCGGATAGGACCAGTCGAACCAGGAGAGGTTCCGCTCGCGAGTCTCTCCCGGCGCGAGTCCCACCATCTCCCGGCGGATGACCGAATGCGCGAGCAGCGCGCGGCCCGCCTTCGAGACGTCCAGGAGCCAGTTGCCTCCGGGGAGCCGGGCGAGCACTCTCGTCTTCTCCGGACCGGAGACGGCGAGCAGCGTCCCGCCGGACGACGCCCAGATCTCGGAACCGCGGGGCGACCACGCCAGGCCTTGCACGGTTCGCTTGAGGAGAACCGACTTTTTCCCGCTCCGGTCCACGAGGCACAGGCTCCCCACGTTGTCCCCGCGCTGCGGGTGGTCCACAAACGCGATCCGATCGCCCGCCGGCGCGATCCGCGCGAGGGAGATCCATCCGGAGGTCTCGTACAACGTCTTGCCCAGAGGAAACTCCAGTCGGCTGCGGCCTCCCGTCTCGCGGACGACGAGCAGCTCCTTACCGTCCGGGGACCAGTCGGCCTCCTGCACGTTCTCGAGCACTTCGCGCGGCGCGCCTCCGTCGAGGGGGAGGCGGGCGAGGGTGCCCCTGTTCTCCCAGCCGACTGTGAAGCGGCGCCCCAGCGACACCGCGAGCTCTCCCGACGGTGATACCGACAGAACGTCCGCCGGCGGCAGGCCGAGGGCCCGCGAGTCCCGGGCTTGCGACCGCGTCGTGAAGATCTCGAAGGGGGCGCCCTCCCAGGCAGCGCCGTACACGATCGTGTCTCCGTCCGGAGCGAACCGCCCGCTCTGCACGAGACCGCGCCGGAAGGTCAGGCGCGTGAACTGCGGCGTGCTCACCGACCCGCGCAGAAGCGCGCGACCCCCCAGAGCTCCGACGGCGAGAGCCGCCGCGACGAGCGCCGCCGCGATGGGCAGCCCGATCCGCCGCCTCGAAAACTTCTCAGCCGGGCTCGCCGTTTCTCGCGCGCCCGGCGACGATGCTCCCGAAAGCGCCTGAAGGTCGAACGCGAGGTCGTGCGCGGAGTGAAACCTCTCTTCCGGGTTCTTCTCCAGACAATGGCGGACCACGCGCTCGATCCCCGGCGCGATGCTGCGGTTGGTCTCGGAAAGGTCCGGCGGCTCCTTCGTGAGGATCGCGCTCATCGTGTCCGCCGCCGACTCCCCGTGAAAAGCGCGCTTGCCCGAGAGCATCTCGTAGAGGATCGCCCCGAAGGCGAAAATGTCGCTGCGTGCGTCGGAGGGTTTGCCGCGCACCTGCTCGGGCGACATATAGCCGAGCGTACCCAGCACGACGCCGGGCTCCGTGCCCGCGGTGGCCGTGGGCAGGTTCGTCTGGATGCCATCCTCCGAGGTCCGCCCCGTGAGCTTGGCCAGTCCGAAATCGAGAATCTTGACGCGGCCGTCCCGCGTGACGAAGAGGTTCTCGGGCTTGAGATCACGGTGGACGATCCCCTTCTCCTGCGCCGCGGCCAGGCCCTGCGCGATCTGGCCGGCATAGTCGAGCGCCTTGCGTTGAGGAAGCGGTCCTGCCGCCAGACGCGCGCGCAACGTTTCGCCCTCGAGCAGCTCCGTCACGATGTAGGGCGCACCTTCGTGCGAACCGAACTCGTAAACGGCGGTGATGTTCGGGTGGTTCAGGCCGCCTGCGGCCCGCGCCTCCTGCTCGAAGCGGCGCAGACGGTCGGCGTCGGCGGAGAAGGACGTCGGCAGCACTTTGATCGCGACGTCGCGGCCGAGCCGCGGGTCCCGGGCCCGATAAACCTCTCCCATCCCGCCCGCGCCAATCGGGGCGACGATCTCATAGGGACCGAGGCTCGCGCCCCCTGGAATGGTCATGGATTGTGTTCTGATTGTATCGGTCTCGTTCGGCGGCGGATCTGCCACTCTGATTCCGGGGCGTCAGGGGGCGTTTGACCCGCCATCCTCAGAAGTGACGTCCGGTTCCACATGATTAGTGGCGGGACGATCTCGGACGGGCGAAAGCCCGCGTTCCGGGAGTCAGAGACAGGATCGGGGACCGACTCCCAGCGGTCGTCGTTCGAGTGTGGAGTGCGGCGTTTCCGTCGCGCTCTAACGCGGAAGCTCGGAGTCCCAGTGCAGAACGACCGTAGCGGCCGAGTTCGGGTTCTCGTCCACGGGGACCGCGGCGAGGATGCGGCCGTCCCGCGCGACGGTGTAGTCCGCCGCCATGGAGAGCCGGAAGAGGTCTTTTGCCGGGCCCGCCTCCAGCGTGTCCGCGCCGTGAAGGTCGACGGATTGAAGAAGGGACCCGGCCAGGAAAAAAAGTTCCTTCCCGTCCGGGCGCCATCTCGGCCGTTCTCCACCGGATGTCGACACGCGGATCCTGTTTGAGGGGCCACTGACCGATTGAACGTAAATCTCGAACCGCCCCGACTCGTCCGAGGCATAGGCGAACCATTGTGCGTCCGGCGAAATCTGTGGATCGATCTCGGGGAACCGCGTCGCGACGAGAGCCGCCGGCTTGCCTGCGCCGGAGAGCGGAAGAATCCAGATGTCCTCCCGGCTGGCCGGCGAGATCACCGAAAGGAGGGCGAAGCGCCCGTCGGAAGACCAACCCGTGGGGTTTTTATCCTGGGCGTCGTGAAAAACGAGCTTTTCGCCCGAACCCGTGGACGAGATCTCGTAAATGTCGGCGAGGCCCGAGCGCGCCGATCCGAACAGGATCCGTTTTCCGTCGGGGGACCAGGCCGGTCCGTAGTCTGAGCTCGCGGTCGACGTCAGGCGCGACGCCGATCCGCGAAGCAGATCCATCAGCCAGAGATTTCCATGCCGCAGGTCGGCATCGCGCAGCTCGAACGCGACCTGTCTCTCGTCGGGCGACATCTCGAAGTGGCCGTAACGGGCCGGCTCTCCGACTGCGGCGAGACGCTTTCCGCTCCGGTCGAACCAGACCAGCTGGGTCTCGGGGATGGCGCTTCGATAGAGAAGAACGCCGGTCGCGGAGGTCGAGAAGTCGAAACCGTGATTCGAACCCATGTGAGCGATCTGCTCGCCCAGCGGGATCGGCTCTCCAGCGAGCTTGCGGGCCTTTAATTCGAGATGCTGAGCGACGAGGGTGCCGCCGCGGACGAAGAGCAGCCAGTGCGGCGGCGCGAAACCGAGGTTGGTCACGGCGGGAGCGAGGAGCTTCACGCTGTCCGTCGAGTCGAGCGAGCCGATGCGGATGGAATGGTCCGGCGTGCTGGACGCGTCCGCCAGAAACACGAAGTGCCGCCCGTCGGGCAGAAAACAGGGCCAGAAGTGGGCGTCCTCGCGGGGGCCGAGCTTCGTCACGGCGTCGACGGGGCCGCCGGTCGCGGCGACACGGTACAGGGGCGCGTACTGCCTGGGCGCGAAAACGATGACGCCGTCGCGGTTCCAGCTCCCGCCGACCGGAGAATCGGCGTCGGCCAGGACCTGCGGCGGCCCCCCCGACGCCTCGACCCGTTTTAATTTCCCGTCTGCGAAGAACCCGATGGACGTACTCCCGGGAGACCAGAAGAGATCCCCCACGCCTTCCGTTCCGGGAAGCGCCGTCGCGGAAAGCGAGCTCAGAGGCCGTGCCCAGATCGAAGTCTTTCCGCCGCCGGCGTGGGCGATGAACGCGACCGTGCGGCCGTCGGGCGAAATCTTCGCGTGATCGAAGAACTGGAACGGGGCCTTCGCCGGCGAAGCCAGAGAAAGGCGGACCGGGCGGGACCGCACCGCCCCGGGGCGCCAGAAAAGCGCCATCGCCATCGCCGTCCCGACCGCCGCCGCCGCCACGATCCAGGCGAGCCTTTCCCGGTTGCGGCGGCTCGCAGGTGCCGTCACCGCGACCCCTGGCTGCGAGCTCTGCGCGATCCACTTCAATTCGCTCGCAATGTCGTGAGCGCTCTGCCACCGTTCCTCGGGGTCTTTCGCGAGGCAGCTCCGGACGACGCGGTCGAGAGCCACCGGCGTCATCGGCTGAATCGCCGAAACCGAGGGCGGCTCGGCGGTCAGGATCGCGGCAATCAAGGACGCCTGGCTCTGGCCCTCGAACGCCTTTCGCCCGGTGGCCATTTCGTAGAGCACGGCTCCGAGCGCGAAGATGTCACTGCGGCCGTCCGTTTCGCGGCCTTCGAGTTGCTCGGGCGCCATGTACTGAAACGTCCCGAGGATCGTGCCCGCCGAGGTCAGGCTGGGGCCGCCGGCCATGGTTTGCAGGACCGAAAGACCGGACGACGGCACCGCCGGAGCGAGCACGCGCGCCAGCCCGAAGTCGAGCAGCTTCACACCCGATTTCGTGAGCATGACGTTGCCCGGCTTCAGGTCCCGGTGCACGATCCCCTGACGGTGCGCCCGGTCCAGCGCCTCCGCGATCTCGAGGCCCCAGCGGAGGAGCTGCTCGGAGGGCACGGGTCCGCGGGCGATCCGCGAGGCCAGCGTTTCGCCGTCTAAGAGCTCCATGACCAGGTACTCGACTCCGTCCTGTGAGCCGACGTCGTAGAGCGCGCAGATATGGGGATGCGAAAGCTGAGAGATCGCCCTGGCTTCCCGCTCAAAGCGCTGGCGCATCTCGGGAGACGCCGAGAGCTGGGCCGGAAGCACTTTGATGGCGACCTCGCGCTCCAGCCGTGTGTCGCGCGCCCGGTACACCTCTCCCATACCGCCGGCGCCGATCGCCGAGAGGATCTCGTAGGGCCCAAGGCGCGTGCCCCCTGCGAGCGTCATTTCAGGCTCCTCCCGTCCGGCGTCGGGGACGCGGTGCTCCGCCGGCCCGCGGTGATGGTACCGGCCCCGGCGATCCGGCAGTCATCACGCCGGATCCTGCGACTCGCAAGGTTGCCCGCAAGGATCGCGCGGCGTTCGGCGCAACGGCGCAACGTCGCCGTGGGTCCGCTGCGCGCTTCACGTCGCCCTTCCGGCGGCCGACGCGAAGGAGCGCGCGATCCGCGAGGCGCCGGGCACCCTCACTTTTCCCTCGCGAGCAACCCGGTCCAGTTGACGATCACGCGGATGGGCGACCTGGGGTTTTTTTCGAGGGGCGTGCTCACGAGGAATCGTGATCCGTCGGGAAGAGCGTCGTAGTTCTGGATCTCGGCCTCTGCGCGAAAGAGCGGCGCCGCCACTCCGGCGTCCAGGCGCGGGCCGGCCCCGACCGGCACAGCCATGACGGAACCGTCCGGCGCGATGTAGTAGATCTCCCTTCCGTCGGCCCTCCAGCGGGGGAGCCTCCCGCCCGACGGCGAGATCCGCCGCTGTTGCCCCGCGCCGTCCGTCAGCGCCGCGTAGATCTCCGGGATGCCCGACTCGTTCGACTCAAAGACGATCCACCGGCCGTCCGGCGAAAAGCGAGGGCTCGTCTCGTGGAAACGGCTGCCGAGCCAGGCAACGGGCTTGCGCTCCCCCTGGAGGGGCAGCAGCCAGATGTGCCACAGAGCGGACTGAGCCTCGTTCAAGTACGCGAGGAAGCGGCCGTCGCGCGAGAAGTCCTCCGGCTGCTGGACGCCGGGCTGCTCGAGCAAAGGCCGCTCGCTGCCGGGCACTCCGGGCGCGATCTCGTAGATGTCGGGGGGGCCTCCACGATCCGAACGGTAGACGAGCTTCGAGCCGTCGGGGGACCACACCGGCATGAACTCGTCGACCGGATCGGAATGGAGCCGCGTCGAGACCGAGCGCGCCAGCTCGAAGACCCACAAGTCTGATGTTCCCGTTCGGCGGTCCTCGATGTCCACCGCTGCGCGCGCGCCGTCGGGGGAGATCCGCAGACCCTTGACAACCGCCGGCTCGCCGAGCTGCCCGACCTCCTTGCCCTGGCGGTCGAGCCACACGAGTCGCGACGTACGCGCAGCCGTCTGGTAGACGAGGACTCCCGTCTGCGAGACCGAGAACGCCGCATGGCTCGGGCCGAAAAAATAATGAACGTTGGAAGCGATCTGCCGCGGCTCATCCGACAGAGCGGCTTTTCGCTCATCGAATGGCTGGGCGAAGAGCGAGCTCTCCCGCGCATAGACGAGGTACCCCGGCGCGCCATACTCAACGCGAGAGTTGAGACGGCTGACGAGCGCCGTCTCTTTCGACTCGAGCGACCCCACTCTCAATTCGCGGATGTTGAGACCGCCGGTCCCCGCTATGTAGAGAAACCGCTTTCCGTCGGGCAGGAAGTGCGGCCAGATCAGAGTCGTCTGTCCGTGTGCGTGGTCGGGAGCCAGAACGAGCTCCGCCCGGCCTCCCGTATCCGGGACGCGGAAGATCCCCGGCGGGTTGAAGTTCGAGAAGAGGATCGTTCCGTCTCGATTCCAGGTTCCGACGAGAGCAAAGGCGGCTTCGCAGAGCTCCACCGCGGGACCGCCGGCGGCGGGGATTTTCTTCAACTTCCCGTCGGCGTAGAACGCGATGAAACGGCCGTCCGGCGACCAGAAATGGCCGGTCGAGTCGAGCGAACCTTCGAGCTCCGTTGCCTCCTCCGAGTCGAGTGGTCGGACGAAGAGCCGGCGCCGTCCCTTCGAGTACGCCTCGATCACGAGGCGGGTGCCGTCCGGCGAGACCGACAGGCCGCGGGAGACTTCGGGCGGGGAGTAGGTCGTGCCGGGCGGGACGGGAACGGTGAACCTCATGGGGGGCGCGGCGTTTTCCCGGGGGGCGCGTCGAAACAGGAGGCCCAGAGCCGCGAGCAGGAGAAGAAGGGCGGTGCCGGCCGCCGCGGCAGTCCACCGGCGGCGGGACCGTGACCCTGGCGAGACCGGAAGCGGCACCTGCTCCCGCGAGAGGTCGGAGAGATGGTCGCGGAGGTTTGCCAGGTCGAGCGCGAGGTCCCGCGTCGAGAGATACCGATGCCCGGGGTCCTTCGCGAGACAGCGTTCGAGCAGCCATCGCAATGCGACCGGCGAGAGCGGTGCGGCCGCCTCGAGGGGCTCTGGCTCCTCGCGGATGACGGCCACCAGGGTCTCCGCGGTGCTGCCTCGGGAGAACGCCCGTTTGCCGGTCAGCATCTCGTAAATCACCGAACCGAAAGCAAACTGGTCGGAGCGGAAATCGACGCGTCGCCCGGTCGCCTGCTCGGGAGACATGTAACCGACGGTTCCCAGCACCATCCCCGGGGTCGTGGGATCTCCGACCGTCTGCGCGGATGTGACGTCGGACTCTCCCGCGCCTGCGAGTTTCGCCAGGCCGAAGTCCAGGATCTTGACGAAGCCATCCGGGGTCACCATCAGGTTTTCGGGTTTCAGGTCCCGGTGAACGATCCCGGCCTCGTGTGCCTTCGCCAGCGCGTCCGCGATCTGCGCCGCGAGGACCAGGAGGCGTTTGGGAGGCATGGGGCCTTCGGCGATGAGCTCGCGGAGGGTGGACCCCTGCACGAGCTCCATCGCGATCCAGGAGACCGAGTCCGTGGTGCCCACCTCGTAGATCGTGACGATGCCGGGGTGATTGAGAGCGGAGGCGGAGCGGGCTTCCTTCTCGAACCGGGAGAGCCGATCCTGATCCCCGGCGAGCGACTCCGGCAACACCTTGATCGCCACCTCGCGGCCCAGCCGCGCGTCGCGCGCGCGCCAGACCTCGCCCATCCCGCCCGCTCCGAGCGGCGACAGGATTTCGTAAGAGCCCAGGCGGCTGCCTGCGGCAATCGTCACCAGGCGATCCGGCGGATGGTTCGTGGATCGTGCGTCGTCACGGCTTCTTCTCCCCCTCCGGACGAACCTGCATGAGCCAGATGTCGCCCTCGCGGCGCGTCTGGAGATAGGCGATCTGCCGATCGTCTTTCGTGAGGCTGAACGTCATTCCCCAGCCGGTCGCGCACGTGCCGGCGGGCAGGATCTGTTTCTTCCGGCCGGTCAGGGAGTCGTAAAGGATGATCCCCCCGTCGCGTTCGTAGAGAAGACGCCGGCTGTCCGAAAGCCACAGGGGTCCGTGGCCATTCGGATCGATGACCGTCTCGCGCCCGGTCGCAAGGACGTAGAACCCGACCCCGGTCGTCCGGTCAGGGTGGTTGATGACCCCCGCGATGCGCTGTCCGTCCGCGGACCACGACCAGGGGGAGAGACGGGACTCCGTCTTCCGGATTTCTCGACCCGGAGGCCGCCCGGCCTCGAAAATTCTCATCGGCTCGTTTCCGGTGCCGACGGCGAGCCGGGTCCCGTCGGGCGCCCAGGCGCGGTAAACGCTGTTACCCGTCGCCAGCCTCTCGAGGCTGGAACCGTCCGGACGGATCGTCCAGATGTCGGTTGCCCCGGCCCGGTTCGAGTAGAACGAGATGCGGCTCCCATCGGGCAGCCAGCGCATCACCCGATGCTGGAACGGCTCGTCGATCAACTGGCGGTAGTCGGTCCCGTCGGCGCGTACCAGGAACACGTCCTCGCGCCGGCCGCGCGGCGAGTCGAACACCACCCACGCCCCGTCGGGAGACCATTCGAGCGTGCTCACCCGGCGCGATCCCTCGAAAATCCGAGCCGGGGCTCCCGACGCGCCCTCCGCACCGCCGTCGAAACCCTGCCGGAAAATGGTCGACCGCTCGTCCAGGGCCGCGAAGACGAGCACTCCGCCGTCCCGCGAGAAGCGGAAGTGGCTGGCCCACGTCGAAGGGGTGGTCACCGCCTCGAACGGACCGAGGACCCGCCCCGAGGACTCGTCGATTGGAACCCGCCAGAGGTTCATCGTGCCTCCGCGATCGGAGGCGAAATAGAGGGATCGTCCGTCGGGCGCCCACTCGGGGCTCCAGTCGAAATCCGGGTCGTTGGTCACACGCACCGCGCCGGCCTTCGCCTGCGAGCCGTCCGCCGCCACCGTCCAGATGTCCCGCTGCCCTCTGGATTTTCCGGAGCTGTCCATGAAGGACCAGAAGGCAATCCGTCGACCATGCGGAGACCAGCGGGGCGCGACGCCCTCCTTCTCGAGCACCAGGCGCCGCCTTCCGGTCGGGACCTCGATCGCCCAGAGCTGGCTTACGCCCACCCGGCTGGTCGGGTCCTTGACGGGCTCCGTCGCCACGACAATCTCGCGGCCGTCGGGCGACCATGCCGGGTCGAATCCGAAATCGCTGACGCGCCGGACGGATTCGCCGGTCGCCCCCATCACGAAGATCCCGCCGCCGTCCCGCTCCGAACGGAAGACGATCTTCTCGCCGTCGGGAGAGAACGCGGGGGAGTAGTCGGCTGCCGCGGAATCCTTCGTCAGATTCGTGGCGTTTCGGCCGCCGATCCTCTGAGAATAGATTTCGTCCTTGCCGCCCGCGTTGCTCACGTAAAGGAAGGATTTTCCATCCGGTGAAACGTCCGGCGATCGTTCCACTCCGGGCCGATCGGTGAGCATCGAGAATCGGCCCGCGGGCGGGGTCGATCGCTCCGGAGGTCGGCCGGTCCACCGGCCGAGCGCCCAGGCCAGGGCGAGCCCGAGCGTGCCGACGGCAGCAAAGGCCGCGCGGCGCCGGGAGCGCGAGGTCGAAGTGACGGCGGGGACCGATGCCGTAACGCCGGAGCCCGTTCCGGCCGACTGGAGATCGAAGGCGAGGTCGCGCGCCGACTGGAACCGCTCCCCGGGACTTTTCTCGAGGCAGTGCCGCACGATCCGATCCAGCGCGGGAGACAGGGCGTGATCGATGCCCGACGTCTCCGGGGGATCCTTCTGAACGATCGCCGCCATCGTCTCCGCCGCAGAATCCGCCTGGAACGCACGCCGTCCCGCCAGCATCTCGTAGAGGACCGAGCCGAAGGAAAAAATGTCGGAGCGGGCGTCCACCGCCTGCCCGCGCACCTGTTCGGGCGACATGTATCCGACGGTCCCCATCACGGTGCCGGGCTCGGTGGCCCGCACCGCAGTCGGGGAATGGGTCTGGTCGGAGGGCGGAGCGTCGACCCGGGCAAGCCCGAAGTCGAGGATCTTGATTCTGCCGTCGCGGGTGACGAAGAGGTTCTCCGGCTTGAGATCCCGATGCACGATCCCGCGCTCATGCGCCGCCGCGAGCCCGCTCGCGATTTGAACGCCGTAGTCGATCGCTTTGCGCGGGGGGAGGGCGCCGGTCTCCAGCCGCTGCCGCAAGGTTTCGCCTTCGAGTAGCTCCATGACGGCGTAGGCCACGCAGCCTTCGGCGCCGAAATCGAAGATCGCGAGGATATTCGGGTGGGAGAGGGACGCCACCGCTTTTGCTTCGCGCTCGAATCGGGCGAGCGCGTCCGCGTCCGAGGCGAGACGAGCCGGGAGCACCTTGACCGCGACGTCGCGGCCAAGCTTGTCGTCGCGCGCGCGCCATACCTCCCCCATGCCGCCGGCTCCGAGAGGCGACAGGATCTCGTAGGGGCCGAGCTTCGAACCCGCTGCCAATGTCAGGTAAATCCCCCGGAATGTTTGCCCGATTGTATGCGGGCGACGCTTTCCGACCGCGCCGCGCCCCGCCGCCGGAAGGAGGGGAATGCCGCGCCCCCCTCGTGGTTTCGCCGGGTGACCGCTGTCCCCGAGTTCTCTTCGGTTACTTCAGACCCTCGGCCAGGTTCAG
>JBDUBI010000032.1:0-13207 GCA_040004225.1 Acidobacteriota bacterium | reverse complement strand
GCGTGAGCGAACGCAGTGAGCGGAAGCGACGTGGAGGCCGCATCCGGCCGAGCCGCTCGCCGGTGCCTTCGCCGCGCACGGCGAAGGCACGTCCCGCAGTGAGCGAAGGCGACGTTACAATGCCGCGATGGCCTCCGACCCGGTTCCCTGCGCTTCCTGCGGCGGCACGGGGTGGATGCTCGAGAACATCGACGGGCGGAAACTGGCGCGCTCGTGCGCCTGTCGCGACGGCTTGCTCAAGTCCGACCGCGTCTCGGCGGCGAGCATTCCAGAGCGGTATCGCGTCTGTAATTTCGAGAACTTCTCGGATACCAACGCTTCCCTGAAGAAAGCGAAGGGGATCGCGCGCGAGTTCGTCGACACGTGGCCCGCCGTGGACGCCGGGCTCCTCCTCCTGGGTCCCTCGGGCCGCGGCAAGACACACCTCGCGTGCGCCATCCTCTCGGACCTGGTCGCGAAGAAGGGCGTGAACGGCCTCTATGTCGATTTTTCGGATCTGCTGATGAAGATCCAGACCAGCTTCCGCCCGGACGCGGACCTCTCGAAGGAGTCGATCCTGTCGCCGATGGCGGAAGCGGAACTGCTCGTGCTGGACGAGCTCGGAGCGTCGAAGCCCCATCCGTGGGTGCTCGACGTTCTCTACAACCTGCTCAATACCCGGTACAACCGGAAAAAAATCACAATAGCCACTTCGAACTTCGAGGATGAACCGGACGCCCAGTCGGGCGAGCGCGACCGTCTCGAGGATCGCATCGGCAGCCGGATTCGCAGCCGGCTTTTCGAGATGTGCCTGATGGTGACGATGCGGGGGGACGACTTCCGCCGGACTGTGGTTCAGGGTCAGATCCGATCCCGATTTTGAGACCTCCGTTCGAACCCGGGACAGTCTCCCGGAGCTCCCTCCGCGGCGCGGTTCTCGGAACCCTCCTGGTCGCCGCGGCCTGCGCGCGTTCGACACCGGCGCCTCGCGGGCCCGCACCCGCGAGCGCGCCGGCGGCCGCGGCCCCGAAGGCGACGGCCACGCCTGTCCCCCTGCCTCCGCCGGGCCCGCGCTCTGCACCCGGCCCTCTTCCCGCGCCTTCGGATGCGGCGCCCTCCGGCGTGCTCTTCTCCGTCGGTCTGAAGAGCGATCTCCCGGAGCTGAAGTACGGCCCTCCCGGCCGGCGCTGGATTGTGGCGGCCGGCGGCCGGGCCGAGATGTTGCGGGGGACGCTGCGGCTGACGCCGGAGGGCCGACGCGCCGCCTCCTTCCAGGTCCAGGCGGGCGCGTTCTCGCAGGAGGAGCCCGCGCGGGAGCTCGTGGAGCGGCTCGGGCGGGACCATGCGACCACGGGAACCGTCGCCTTCTCGGCGGACCGCGGGGTGTATCGCGCGCTTCTCGGAAACTTTCCGAACCGCGCCGCCGCCGAGACGTTCGCGGCGACGCTCCGCGCGGCGGGCGGCGACGCGATTGCGGTCGAGGGCAGCTCCGCGGGCAACCCGGCGGCCCCGGCTGCGACGATCGTCGTGACCGGGGAGGATGGGGTCACCCGGCGCCTCGCCTCTCCCGTCTCCCTTTTCTCCGACGGTTCCGACGGGACGGTCCTCTGGGACGGGAAACCGTACCGCGGAAGCCTGCGAGTCTCGGTCAACGGCAGAGGTACCCTGAACGTGGTCAATCGCGTCGACCTCGAGGAGTACCTTTACGGAGTGGTGCCCGCGGAGATGGGCCCCAAACGCTTCGACGAGCTCGAAGCCTTGAAGGCGCAGGCGATCGCGGCCCGCACCTATGCCATGGCGCACCGCGGGCAGTTCGCGGCCGAGGGGTACGACCTCTGTGCCACGCCGAAATGCCAGGTGTATTCGGGGCTGGCCTCCGAGGACCCTCTGTCCAGCGCCGCGGTCGACGCGACGCGCGGACTTGCCCTCGCGTCCGGAGGAAAGTTTGCGGACGCGCTGTTCATCTCGACGTGCGGGGGACGGACCGAGAACGTGGAAAACGTGTTTGGAGAAACGCCCGTCCCATATCTCGTCTCGGTCTCCTGCGGTGAGCTCGTGACGACGGACCTTCCGGGCGCGGCGCTCGACCGTCGCGCGGCCGCACGCGACCGGAGCGGTCTCGAATGGCGCGGTTACGTCCTGTCCCGGCACGCGGGCCGCCGCCGGGCGACGCGCGCGGGCGCCCTCGAAACGGCGCAGCGCTGGGCGGGCGTCCCGGTGGAGGGGGCGCCGCCTGGCACCCTCGCCCCTTCCGCCGTCTACCCGTCGGTCGTCGGCGCTTTCGGCCTCGCTCCCTCTCGTGCGGTCCATCTCCTCCCCGCAGAAGAGCAGTACTACTCGGAGGCGCCTGCCGCTTCGGGGCGGCTCTCCGGCGCCGGGCGGGAGGCGTATGACTTCCTGCTCCGGTTCCGGTTCGGGGCCGGCGAATCGATCCCACCTCCCGACCGAAACCTGACGGAGGAGGAGTACGCCGGGCTGCTCCTGTCGGCGGCCATGCGCTCCTCCGGCATCGTCGAGGGCTCGGGCCGCTTTCTCCGGCGCGAAGGGGCAAACGTCTGGGTCAAGACCGCGGAGGGCCGGCTCGGCCTTCCGGTCGATCCGGAGCTGCCTCTTGCCCGCCGCGTCGGGGACCGGTATCTCGCCACAGGCACCCTGAGGCTCCGTGCCGGCGACCGGCTGCGCTGGTGGAAGCGCGGTTCCGACGTGATCGCCCTCTGGGTCGAGCTCGACGCGGCGGGCCCCTCGTTCGAGCGAGAGTCCGCCTGGACCGAATGGGTCCGCCGCGTTTCCGGCAAGGAGCTTTCCCGGCGCATGGCCGCGCGCGTCGCCGGGACCGAGGTCCGGGAAATCCGGGTGGTTCGAAGGAGCGCGTCCGGGCGGGTGATCGAAATCCGGGTCGTGACGGATGCCGCGGAGGCCACGATGAAACGTTTCGACCTTCGGCAGGCGCTCGAAATGCCCGACGCCCTCTTCACCGTGCAGCGAGTCCGGGGTCCTCAGGGGGAGACCGAGTTTCTCTTCCTGGGACGAGGCTGGGGTCACGGCGTCGGAATGTGCCAGAACGGCGCCTATGGCATGGCCCTGGCCGGAGCGAAGTTCGACGAGATCCTGCGCCACTACTACACGGGCATCGACATCGTCCCCGGCTCCACACTCGCCGGGGGGCCCGCTTCGACCCGCTGACACGGGGCGCGCTCTCGAAGGAACGCGGTTTTGGCTAGAATGGGTGTGTGAACATGGCTGTTTCCGCCGAGCGGCAGGCGATCGTCCAGACCATCCGCGAATTCGCCGACGCGGAGATCCGTCCCCACGTCATGGAGTGGGACGAGGCTCAGCACTTTCCAGTCGAGGTCTTCCGACAGTTGGGCGAGCTCGGGTTCTTAGGCGTGCTCTTTCCGGAGGAGTACGGCGGCTCCGGGCTGACGTACGGCGACTACGCCGCGATCGTGGAAGAGCTCTCCGCCGTCGACGCGTCGATCGCTCTGTCGCTCGCGGCGCACAATTCGCTCGGTTCGAACCACATCTTTCAGTTCGGCAGCGAGGCGCAGCGACGCAGGTACATGCCGAAGCTCGCATCCGGAGAGTGGCTCGCCGCATGGGGACTGACGGAAGCGGAAGCCGGCTCCGACGCGGGGGGGACTCGAACGACGGCGGTGCGCGACGGCGCCGACTGGGTGTTGAACGGCTCCAAGAACTTCATCACCAACGCCTCCGTCGGGAGGGTCGCCGTCCTGATGGCGGTGACCGAGAAATCGGCGGGGCGCCACGGAATTTCGGCGTTCATCGTCGAGCTCGACAATCCGGGCATCCGGGTGGGGAAGAAGGAAAACAAGCTCGGCATGCGGGCGTCGGATACCTGCACCCTGGTCATGGAGGACTGCCGCGTCCCCGCCGAAAACCTGCTCGGGAAAGAGGGCAGCGGATTCGTCGATTCGATGAAGATCCTGGATGGCGGGCGAATTTCGATCGCCGCGCTCTCGATCGGCATCGCCCGGGGGGCTTACGAGGCGTCTCTCCGGTATGCCCGGGAGCGGCGACAGTTCGGCCGCCCGATCGCCGAGTTCGAGGCGATCCAGTTCTTTCTGGCCGACATGGCGACCGAGATCGACGCCTCGCGGCTGCTGACGATCCGGGCGGCCGCGGCGAAAGATGCCGGCGAGGAAGTGACGCGCTTCTCGGCGCAGGCAAAGCTCTACGCTTCGGAGGTCGCGGTGCGGGCCACCGAGAAAGCGATTCAGATCCACGGCGGATACGGTTTCATCAAGGACTACCCGGTCGAAAAGTTCTACCGCGACGTGAAGCTCTGCACGATCGGCGAAGGGACGAGCGAGATCCAGCGGCTCGTCATCGCCAAGAGCTTGCTCGGCTCCTGATCCCGCTTTGACAGCGCCACCGCCCAGGGGAGTCCCCGCCATGGTCGAGGGGGTCCTCCGGGGGCATCCCCGCTCTATCGGGCAGGCGATCTCGGCCCTCGAGCGGGAGGGCGGCGCGCCCGATCTGCTGGCGTCTCTCTTCCCCCACACCGGGCGCGCCCGCACGATCGGGATCACCGGCCCGCCCGGCGCCGGCAAGTCGACCCTGGTGCAGCGGCTCGCGCAGGCGTACCGCGCGCGAGGTCAGCGGGTCGGCATCGTCGCGGTCGACCCCTCCTCCCCGTATACGGGAGGCGCGATTCTGGGAGACCGCATCCGCATGTCCGAGATTTATACCGATCCGGGCGTGTTCATCCGCTCGATGGCGACGCGAGGCGCGCTCGGGGGACTGGCCCGGGCGAGCTGGGATGCCGTCGACGTCTTGGACGCCGCCGGTTACGACGTCGTGATTCTGGAGACCGTCGGCGTCGGGCAGGGTGAGATCGACGTGGTGAAAGCGGCCGAGACGATCGCGGTCGTCCTGGTGCCCGGCCTCGGCGACGACATCCAGGCGATCAAGGCGGGGATCCTCGAGATCGCGGATGTGTTCGTGGTGAACAAGGCGGACCGTGAAGGGGCCGCCCGGACGGAGACGGAGCTCTCCATGATGCTCGACCTGGCGCCCGATTCCGGCTGGCGGCCGCCGATCGTCCGCACGGTCGCGCCATCCGCCGCCGGGGTGAAGGAAACCCTGGACGCGTTCGAGCTGCACGCCGGCCACCTTCGCGCCGGAGGAGAGGGCGAGAGACGCGCGCGGCGACGGGCCCGGGCGCGTCTCCTCGCGGTGCTCGACGACCGCTTTCGGCGCGAGGTCGAGGCGCCGTCCCGCGCCGGGGGCGGGCTTTCCGACGCGGTGGCCCGCGTCGCGGCCCGCACGGAAGACCCCTACGCGGCCTCGGCCCGGCTTTTCGAGGATGTCGTCCGCGGACGGCAACCCCCACCCGGCTCCTGACACCTGATAACTTTTCTCAGATGCCCGCCTACAGGATCGACCATATCGGAGTCGCCGTCGTGTCGATCGACGATGCCCTCGACGTTTACAACGCGCTCGGCCTGGAAGTCGCGCACCGCGAAGAGGTGCCCGCGCAGAAGGTCCGCACGGCGTTCCTGCCCGTCGGAGACAGCTGCATCGAGCTTCTGGAGCCGACGGCGGAGGACTCGCCCGTCGCAAAGTTTCTTTCAAAGCGCGGACCGGGCGTGCACCACGTGTGCTTTTCGGTGAATGACATCGACGCGGCGCTGGCGGACCTCGGCGCCCGGGGATTCCGACTCCTGCACAGAACCCCGGTTCCCGGCGCGGACGGCAAGCGGATCGCGTTCCTGCATCCCGACGCGGGGCATGGCCTGCTGATCGAGCTTTCGGAAGCGGCGGAGGCGCGATGAAGAGCGGAGACTTCGTCCTGGTCCAGCTCGTGAATCCGCGGGAGAAGTTCTGGGGACTCCTGCGAGAGCGCGACGCGACGGGCATCATCGTCCGAGGGCTGTCGCTCGATGGGTTCGAGGGATGGGTGCGTGAGATCTCGCACAGGGAGCCGCTGACCTTCTTTCCCGCGACGGTCTTTTTTCCCCTGCACCGGGTCGAACGGATTTTCGCCGACGAGCCGGCCGGAGAGCTTCCGTCTTTCGCGGACCGGTTCCAGCGGTCGGTCGGGGAGGACGCGCGGTACCATCTGACCCCGGTCCCCGACACGCTCGAAGGCTCCTGACCCCGGACCCGCGATGGGAGTGCTGGTCCCTCCGGCGCCGCCGCACCGCCCGAGCCCGGAGCGGGGGCCTCCGTTCCCCGACCTGATGGCAGACGCGCGAGACTGGTGCGCGGGCCGGTCGTGGATCTGGCGGGCGCCTCTCGTTCTCTATTTCGCCTGGTCCGGTTGGCGGCGGTTGCGCGATCCTCTGGCGACGGACCTCTTCGGCGGAATCACTCTCGGGGTCCACGAGCTCGGGCACCTCGTTCTCGCCTGGGCGGGCCGGTGGCCATCGATCGCGGGAGGAAGCCTCGCGCAGGTGGCGGCCCCGATTGCCGCCGGATGGATGCTCGCCCGGCAGCGCGACTGGTTCGGCATCACGGTTTCCGCCGCCTGGCTCGCCTCGTCGCTTTTCAATCTCGCCGCCTACGTCGGCGACGCCAGAATGATGGAACTGCCCCTCGTCGGGCTTTTCCCCGACCCCATCCACGACTGGAACTGGATGCTCTCGCGACTCGGCATCCTGTCCTGGGACCGGGGGCTGGCCGCGGGGACGCGCGTCGCGTCCTTCGTCCTGTGGGCGGCCGCGGTGGTCTCCGGGGCGTGGCTGTGCCGGGAGATGGCCGCGGCCCGCGGGTCCGGCGGGGGTCAGGCGCCGGCCGCCGGGCGCGGCGGCGAGGGGCGAGGGCGAAGCGGGATCCGAAGCTCTCCTAGCAGCGGAAGTAATCCGCCTGCCAGTCCTTGATCCGCTTCTTGATCTCGTCTCTGTTGACGATCTTGTTCGTCAGGACTTCGCGGACGAGGTCCGGCATCTCGCCGTCGCCGGCGAACCGGAGGGCGACGAGCTGCTCGCGGTCGAGCTCGTCGATGCGCCCGCGGAGATCCGCGGGGAGAATTGCCGCGAGCCGCTGCCGCATTTCGAGTCGGATCACCCTGTCCTGAACCGTCAGCGCGAAGACCCGGGAAAAGAAGAAGACGCAGAGGAGCGCGAACGCCACCGCCAGCGCCAGCCCCCCCTCCCAGGACGGCGCGCGGACGAGCCGCACGAGCGAGTAGATGGCGTTGACGACCAGGATTCCGAACGCGACGAAGTGGTAGATCGGGATGAAACGCCGGTGATTCTTGTAGTTCTGGGGCCGCGCCTGAGCCATGTCGCCTCCTCGATCGGGGGATCCGCCCTTCTCGCTGAGTGTCTTGAGTCGCTGCGGAGGCGCCGGGCGCGTCTCCGCACCGCGGTCAGAGGACCACGTTTTTCAAGAAGTAGTCCGCGACCGTCACGCTTCCGTTCACGATCAGGCGCGCCTGATCCGCCGTCATTTCGAAAGTCCCCCCGGATTCCCCGCCCGAAGTGGTCAGGACGATCTCCGCGGAAATGTCCCGTCCTCTCGCCGCGAGGTCGCTGACCGCGCGCGCCGCCGCCGAGATCGTGTTGAAGACGGTCTCCTCGTTATTGGCCGTCGCCAGGAATCGGATCTTGCCGTGGGACGCCGTCAATCGGTACTGGGAGATTCCGGCGCCGTCGAGCACTTTGCGAAACGCCTGGTCGACGGACGCGTCCACCTGCATCGACGCCGCCGCCGCGTTCTCCGCGGCCGAGTTGCGGCCGGTGCGCGTGTCGAGAGAGACCTTCTTCCTCCGGAGGACGTCCTGGAGGCTCACCGTCGGGTTGGGCGTGGGAAGAGGGACCGCCAGCTGGCTGTCCCCCGTGTTGTCGATCACCAGTACGTTCCCCGGGTTGTCCTTGTTGTACTGGTCGGTCCCCGGAATGTCGATCTGCGCGAGGTCATAGCTCGTCACCGTGCCGTTCTGGAGGGTGATGATGGCCTTCTTGCCTTTCACCTCGTACTTCGTGCGCGCGAAGATGATCGACCCGTCCTTGAGCTTCACGTTGTAGGCGAGAAGGGACGACGCGGCGAAAAGCACGGCAACACCGAAGAGCGCAGCGCGCAGGGCCCGGGCGTAGTGCGGTGAAAGAGCGATCCGTCTCATTCCGGCTGCCTTTCGACGAGGTTTGACACGGTGGATCCGGGCCATGATGATAGCACCCCGATGCTCATCGTCATGGACGCGGCGGCCAGCGCCGAAGACGTGCGGCGCGTCGTCGAAACCGTGCAGGGGCTCGGTCTCGCGGCGCACCCGATCCCCGGCGCGCAGCGCACCGCGATCGGCATCACCGGGAACCGGGGCACGGTCGAGGCCGGGGCGTTTGAAAACCTTCCCGGCGTCGCGGAGGTCATCCCGGTTTCCGCCCCCTACAAGCTCGTGTCGCGAGAGGCCAAGCGCGAGGATACGGTCGTTTCGATCCGGGGCGTGTCGGTCGGAGGGCCGCACCTCGCGATGGTCGCCGGCCCCTGCGCCGTGGAGTCGGAGCGGCAGGCGATTGAGATCGGCCACCTGGTGAAGGCGGCGGGGGCCAACCTCTATCGGGGAGGAGCGTTCAAGCCGCGCACCTCGCCCTATTCGTTCCAGGGCCTCGGCCTCGAAGGTTTAAAAATCCTCGCCATGGTGCGGGACGAGACCGGGCTGCCGATCGTGACCGAGGTGCTGGACACCGAAACCGCGGAGATGGTTGCGGAATACGCCGATTGTCTCCAGATCGGCGCGCGCAACATGCAGAACTTCTCGCTGCTGCGGAAGATCGGACGGATGCGCAAACCGGTGCTCTTGAAGCGCGGGATGTCGGCGACGATCGAGGAGCTCCTCCTCTCCGCCGAATACCTGCTCGCCGAAGGAAACTACGAGGTGATGCTCTGCGAGCGAGGCGTCCGCACGTTCGCCGACCACACGCGGAACACCCTCGATCTCGCCGCGATTCCCTACGTGAAGCGCATTTCGCACCTTCCCATTCTCGTGGATCCCTCTCACGGGACGGGGAAGCGGCAGAAGGTTCTTCCCATGTCGCGCGCGGCGGTCGCCTGCGGGGCGGACGGGCTCCTGATCGAAGTGCACGCGCACCCGGAGTCGGCGCTGTCGGACGGCCCTCAGGCTCTCCTTCCCGACATGTACGCCGAGCTCGTCCGCGAGGTGCGCCTCCTCGCGCCCGTCGTCGGCCGCACGGCGTGAACGGCCTCCTCGTTCTCGAGGACGGCAGCGCCTGGCGCGGCGAGGCGATCGGCCGCCCGGGCACGTACTTCGGCGAGATCGTCTTCAACACGGCGATGAGCGGATACCAGGAGGTCCTGACGGATCCCTCCTACTCGGGTCAGATCGTCGTCATGACGGCGGCGCACGTCGGGAACTACGGGGTCCGCGAAGACGAAGCGGAGTCGGGGCGGGTCCACGTTTCCGGATTCGTCGCTCGAGACTTCCCGGGCCGCTGGAGCGGCACGGGCGGAGAGCGGAGCCTCTCGGAGTACCTGATGGAGGCGGGAGTTCTGGGGCTGCACGGCCTCGACACTCGGGCCCTCGTGCGGAGGATCCGCAGCGAGGGCGCCATGCGCGCGGGGCTCTCCACCGAGATCGAAGATGCGGGTGAGCTCCGTCTCAAGGTGCTCGCCTCCCCCGGAATGATCGGCAGCGACCTGGCGCTGCGGGTGTCCCCGTCGGAGAGGTCCGTCTTCCCGGCTTCGGGGGCGGAGCAGTTTCACGTCGCCGCCATCGACTACGGAATGAAGAGGAACATCGTACGGCTGCTCAACGCGGCGCACTGCCGCGTGACGGTGTTTCCGGCCTCGACGACGGCTCAGGCGATCCTCGCCGAAAACCCCGATGGCATTTTTCTTTCGAACGGGCCTGGCGATCCGTCCGCGCTCGCCGGCCCCATCCGCCAGATCGAAAACCTCATTCCGAAGCGCCCGATCTTCGGGATCTGCCTGGGCCACCAGCTGCTCGGCCTCGCCCTCGGGGGAGAGACCTTCAAGCTGAAGTTCGGCCATCGGGGCGCGAACCACCCGGTGGCTGACCTTGCGACCGGCGCCGTCGCGATCACCTCGCAGAACCACGGATTTGCCGTCGATCCGGACCGGCTCCCGCCGGAGCTCGTCGCGACCCACCGGAACCTGAACGACGGCACACTCGAGGGATTCCGGCACGCGGTGCTTCCGATCCTGGCGGCGCAGTTTCATCCCGAGTCTTCGCCCGGACCGCGCGACTCGCACGGACTCTTCGAGGAGTTCGTCCGTTCGATGAGGGACGCGAGAGCGGCGGTGCAGCCGGCGACCGCGAGTCAGACGGGCTCCTGATGCCCCTCGAGCTCGAGGTGGCGCTCGCGTATCTGCGAGCGCGTCCGTCCCGGCTCGTCTCCTCCGTGTCTCTGCTGTCGATGGCCGGCATCGCCCTCGGCGTGGCGGCGCTCGTCGTCGCGATGGGCCTCCTGTCGGGGTACCGCACCGAGATCCGCGAGAAACTGATCGGGTCAAACGCCGAGGTCGTTGTCTTTCCTCTGGTGTTGCCGTCGGGCGGCTACCCCGATACCGACGCCGCCGAACGTCGGATTGCCGGGCTCCCGGGAGTTCGCGCCGTCGCTCCCGTCATCTACCAGGCGGGGGTGGCCTCGTCGTCGGCGACGCCCGATGGATCGGACGCGGTTCTGAAGGGGGTCGATCCGGCGCGGGAGCGGACCGTCTCGGAGATCGACGCCTACCTGCCGCTCGCCGAGCGCATCCTGACGCGCGGCGGCGCCGGCGAGCTGCCCGGCATCGCGATCGGGACGGAGCTCGCCCGCCGCCTCGACGTGCGCGCGGGGGATGCGGTCACGCTCGGCGTCCCCGACCGGGCTCGCGAGACCGGGCGCCTTTCCCCCCGATTCGGGCAGTTCCGGGTCGCGAGGATATTTCGCACGAACTTTGCCGAGTACGACTCCGAATGGGTGTTCCTGGACCGTGGCGTTCTCCGCGCCCTCTGCCGCCTCGAGTCCCCGGCGGACGTGATCGAGGTGCGCCTCAAAAAGTCGGCCGACGTGGACGTCGCGGCGCGGGCCATTGAAAAGGTCGCGGGTCGCGGGTTCTCGGTGACCGACTGGCGTTCGATGAACGGAGGGCTTTTCTCGGCGCTCGCGCTCCAGCAGACCACGCTCTTCCTGGTCATCGGGCTGATCGTGGCGGTCTCGACCTTCAATGTCGTCGCAACCCTCGTGATGACCGTCCAGGAGAAGAAGCGGGACATCGGGGTGCTGGCCACCCTCGGAGCGGAGCCCAGGTTCTTCTCCCGCGTTTTCGTCTGGCTGGGGGCGCTTCTCGGCGGGAGCGGCGTGGTCGCGGGGATCCTCGTCGGCGCGCTCATCTGCCGGGCCGCGACCGCATTCCGGCTCCTCTCTTTCCCGCCGGGCGTGGCCGAGATCTATTTCGTGTCCTTCATTCCTTTTCTGGTGCGCGGCATCGACCTTCTCGCGATCGTCGGCTTTGCGGCGCTGGCGATCCTGGTCGCCTCGTGGCTTCCCGCCCGCCGGGCCTCGCGCATCGACATCGCCGAGGCGCTCCGGTACGAGTGATCCCGGCGGGACGGCCCCGCCCGAGCGGGAAAATTTTTTTCGCTCGCCGCGTGGGACCTGAAGCGTTTTAACTCCAGCGGGAGTAAGATCTTGCGCAACGAACCTCGGAAGATTTGCGCAGCCGCAGGAAGGTGGCGATGACGCATAGCAGCGGGGGAGACCGCGGTGTCCAGGACGGGGAGCCCTCCGGGGTTCCCGTGAGCGAGATCTTCCGGCGCGCCCTCCCGCCCATTCGGGCCGTTCTCGGGGAGTATCGGGTCGCTGGCGAGACCGGGGCCGCCGTCGAGACGGATCTGGCCGCGTGGCTCCTCCGCTACGCCAGGCGCAACCCGGACGCGTCGGATGACGCGAAGATCCTCGCGCTCGTCTCGCTCGCCTGCTCGTTCGGGCGCGGTTACCAGGCCCGCAGCGCCGGGTTTCCGGGGGACCGGAAGATGGAGGCATTGCTCGCAGAGAACCCGGAGGCGGTCGCGGTGCGGGTCTGCGCCTCTTTCGGCGTCGGAACCTCGATGGCGCCTCCGCGCTCCGACCTCTGGAGCCGCATGCGAGCGCTCGCCCGCCTCGGCGCCGGCCCCCGCGAGGACGACGAGTAGCCGGGGGACCTTCCGACGGTTGGAGGAACCCTGCCCGCCCGGCGGCTTCGATGTCCGGCCTCCCTCGGCACCCGCCGATCCCGGACCCGCGGTCTATACTCGAAGGACCGAAACCGGAGGCGAACATGACGGGAATCCTGAAGAAATTCTGCTTCGCCGCTTTGATCACGCTCGCCGTCGCGCCGCCCGCCGGCGCGCAGTGCGGAGACTTTCAGTGGCGCAATCCGATGCCTCAGGGGAATCGCCTCGCGGGGATTGCCTTCGGGAAGGGGACCTTCGTCGCGGTCGGCGCCGCCGGCACGGTGCTGACGAGTCCGGACGGAGCGGACTGGACGCCCCGTGTCTCCAACTCGCGCGCCGACCTCGAGGCGGTGTCGTGGAACGGATCCCGGTTTCTGGCGGTGGGTGCGGGTGGGACCGCGTTCTCGAGCCCGGATGGAATCTCCTGGACGGCGCATGGCGTCGGAACCGCACAGACGCTGCGGCGGCTCGCCTGGAGCGGCTCGCAGTTCGTCGCGGTCGGTGACGGCGGCGCCGTCGCGACCAGCCCCGATGGAGCGGCGTGGACCCCCCGAACGTCCGGGTCTTCTCAGACGCTGCGCGACGTGGCCTGGAGCGGCTCCCGCTACGTCGCCGTCGGGGACATCGGCGCGCTGCTCGTCAGCGCGGACGGTGTCTCGTGGACCGGAGCAAACTTTCTGACCCGGGACATGCTGACGTCGGTCGCATGGAACGGCGCGCAATTCGTGGTCGGCTCGAACGGGTTCATGGCGAGCGCGAGCGTTCTGCGAAGCTCCGACGGCATGAACTGGTCGAGCGACTCGCAGGGTCTGGCGTACCCGATGCAATCGATCCAGTGGACGCGCTCGGGCTTCGTCGGCGTGGGAGAAGCGGGCACCGTCTTCTCGAGTGCGGACGGCGCGCGGTGGACGCACGCGCCCTCTCCGACCATCAGCGATCTCGCCGCCCTGGCCAGCGATGGATCGACGCTCGTCGCGGTCGGCGCGCGCGGCACGATCCTGACGAGCCGCGACGGGGTCGCGTGGACCGCGGCCGGCGGCGGATACCGCAACAACGCCATTTCCTCCATTGCTTCCGATGGACAGCAGT
>JBDUBI010000073.1:0-13277 GCA_040004225.1 Acidobacteriota bacterium | reverse complement strand
TCGGGTCCTTCGAAGTTCTCGGCCCGCTCGGTGCGGGAGGGATGGGAGAGGTTTATCGAGCGAGTGATACCCGCCTCGGCCGCGACGTCGCCATCAAGATCCTCCCGGAGGCTTTCGCCCAGGATCCGGGGAGCCTGGCCCGGTTCGAGCGGGAAGCGCGCCTTCTTGCCTCCGTGAATCATCCCGGCCTCGCCGCGATCTACGGGATCGAGCAGGCGGGACCCGTCCGATACATCGTCATGGAGCTCGTCCCGGGCGAAACGCTCGCGGAGCAGCTCGCGCGCGGTCCCCTCGCGATCGCCGAGGCGCTGCGCCTCGCGCGTCAGATTGCGGAGGCGCTCGAAGCGGCGCACGAAAGAGGGATCGTCCACCGCGATCTGAAACCCTCGAACATCAAGGTGACCCCCGAGGGCAAGGTCAAGGTCCTCGACCTCGGCCTCGCGAAGGCGATGGACTCGAAGATCGAAGCCGGCGACACCTCGCGGTCGCCGACGATGATGCTCGATCAGACCCGACCCGGGGTCATCCTGGGCACCGCGGAGTTCATGAGCCCGGAACAGGCGCGTGGCAAGGCCGTCGACAAGCGGACGGACATCTGGGCCTTCGGCTGCGTCCTTTACGAGATGCTCTCCGGCTGGCGCGTTTTCCGAGGCGAGACGACCTCGGACGTCCTCGCGGCGATCCTGACCGCGGAGCCCGAGTGGGACAAGCTTCCCGAGCAGACTCCGCCTCGAGTCCGCGACCTGCTGCAGCGCTGCCTGAAGAAGGACGCGAACGAAAGACTGCGCGACATTGGAGACGCCCGGCTGGAGCTGGACACCTCCGTCGTCGAAATCTCGCCGTCGGGCCCGGCAGAGGCGGTCCTGCCCCGACATCGAAGCCCGCGAAGAATCCGGCGGCTGTTGATGGCCGCCGGCGTGGCCGCCGCGGCTGTTCTCGCCGGATGGCTTCTTCTAGCGCGGCGAGACACCTCGAGCCGAGCCGTTGGGCAACGCTCCTTCGTCGTCCTGCCGAGCCGCGACCTCTCCGGAACGCGCGAAGGCCAGCTCGTCGGGGACGCCTTCGTCGAGACGCTGAGCGTCCGGCTCGGACAGCTTCCAGGCGTCCAGGTCGTGACGCCGACGGCCGCCGTCGCGGCCGCCGATCGTCACACCGATCCCTTTCAAGCCGCACAGAGTGTCGGAGCCCGCTTCGCGGTTCGCAGCTCGTTCATGCGCAACGGCGACCTCGTTCGCATCACCTATTCCGTCTGGAACGTGCGCGACCGCACACAGGTCGCCGGTGGGACCATCGACGGAAGCGCCTCCGCCCTTTTCGAGATTCAGGACCGCTTTGCGGAAAGTGTGACGGCGGATCTCGACCCTGCGCGGAAGGCCCTCGCGGGGGGAAAGACCCGGCCGACGCCCCCGGGGCTCGAAAGCGCGGGCGCGCAGGAACGCTATCTGCAGGCGATCGGGGCCCTTCAGCGGTACGACAAGGCCGCTTCCGTCGAGGAAGCAATCCGACTTCTCGACGCTCTCGCCGCGGAGGCTCCGCGGGCGGCGCTCGTGCAGGCGGCGCGCGGCCGCGCCTACCTCTACGAGTTCCAGCTGAAGAAGGACCGAAGCTGGGCGTATCGCGCCAGAGAAGCGGCGGAAACCGCCCGAACGCTCGATCCCGCTCTATCGGAGGTCGATGTCACCCTGGGAGAAACCTACCTCGCAACCGGGGAGAACGGCGACGCGGAGCAGGCGTTCCGGCGGGCGCTCGTATCGCACCCGGGCGATGCCGCCGCACTGGTGGGAGTCGGAAAAGCAAGAGAACGCGCCGGTGATTTTGCGGCGGCGGAAGGCAGCTATCGCAAAGCGATCGCCCGGCAACCCTTCCTTTTCGCTCCCTACAACGAGCTCGGCGCCATGTTCGCGGAGCGCGGGCGTTACCGGGACGCGGCCAGGGTCTTTCGATCGCTCACGGAACTGGCCCCCGACAGTTACCGCGCCTTCAGCAACCTCGGAGGAACCCTTCAGATGGACTGCGATTTCGAGGGCGCCGCCACGGCTTACCGGAAAGCCCTCGATCTCGGCCCGACGAACGCGACAGCGGCGTCGAACCTCGGGATGAATCATCTCTGGCGCGGACGGGCCGTCGAGGCCGTCGGTTTCCTCGAAAAGGCTTCGCGCGAAAGGCCGGGCGACTTCGAGATCTGGGGAAACCTCGGCGACGCCTACCGCGCGGCGAGCCGCTCAGAAGACGCCGCGCGCGCGTACGGCAGATCCATCCAGCTCGCCTCGGAGCAGCTTCTGTTGAACGCGCGAGATCCCGCGGCTCACTCCTTTCTCGCGACGTCCCTGGCGAGGACGGGCCGCGTCGCCGAGGCGGGCCCGCACGTTCTGAAGGCGATCGAACTCGGGCACGGCGATCCCAACATTCTTCTCGATGCGGCGGTCGTCGCGGCCCTGGCGGGCCGTCGCGCGGAGTCGATCGAATGGATTCGAAAGGCAGTCGCCGGGGGCTATTGCCGCCAGATCGTCTCCCGTCAACCCGAGTTCGAGCCGCTCCGGTCCGACCCGACGTTTCAGACCATCGTCGCCGCGCCGCGCAAAGCGGCCGGCTTTTGAAGGAGGCGCGTATGTCCAGGGGATCTTCCATCCTGATTGCCGTGCTCGTGTCGCTCTTCGTGGGATTCCTGGCTCGCCAGTTGATCTTTCCCTGTCCTCCTCCGCCGGCATCCAACGGCAGCGTCGCCGTGACGGTGATCGACGGAAACGGTTCGCCCCCCGACGTCGTCCCCGAGAAAGCGAACATTTCCACCGAGGACTTCGTTTTCTGGGCTTCCAATACGAAGAAGAAGCACATCGCGATCGAATTCGCGGACGAAGTCTTCGTCAACATGAAGAAGACCGGGAAGAACCGATGGGCGGTTCGCTGCGACAGGGGGACGTGTTTCTCGGACGAGGTGAAGGTCCCCGCCGACCCGAAGAAGGAGTACAAGTACTGGCAGATCAACTTCGAGCCGGGCCACCCCGAAAACGGGAAAGAAAAAGATGGCTGGGTGATCATCGACCGCTGACCCGCTCCCGGCTGGCATCGGCGTTGCTTTAGGGCCGCGGGGAGGCCAGGAATGTCAACTCGCGAAGCTGCGAAGAAGAAGAAGAAGGGCCCGGTGGGGCTCTTCCTCGAAAACTTTTCCTACAAGGTCACGGCGTGGGCCGGGAGCAGCCTGGCCTTCGCCATCGCCTGCCTGGTCATTCTGGCGTGGGCGATCACGGGCCCGATGTTCCACTACTCGGACACCTGGCAACTGGTCATCAACACGGGGACGACGATCGTGACCTTCCTCATGGTCTTTCTGATCCAGCGCGCGCAGAACAAGGAATCGCGGGCCGTGCAGTTGAAATTGAACGAGATCGTTGCCGCCCTCCATGGAGCGAGCAACCGCCTGATCGACGTCGAGAACCTCTCCGAGGAGGAAATCGAGAAGCTGCAGAAGCACTTCGGAACACTCAAGAAGATCGCGAAAACGGAGGGCGACTACGGCACCTCGCATTCGATCGAGGAGGCGCAGGCGGAACTGGCCTCGATCGAAGACTCCCGCGAGCTCGCGCAGCAGAGAAAACTAAAGCTCGCAAAGCCTCCGAAAGGGACGAAGGGCTCGAACTGAACGAACCGGGGTAGGCGGCGACCCGCTTTATCTATCGCCGCTGTCGCCGTACCCCGAAGGAACCTTCTTCTTCGCTTTCGTGCGGCGATCCGCGGCGAGCGAGCGGCCGATCTCGTCCATTTCGCGGAACTCGCCGTCTGCGTCCCGGTGAGCGAAGAAAGTACCCGTCGGCGTCTTGACAAGGTCTCGCTTGCCCGAGCCGCGCTTTTTCGGAGCGCTCGTCGATGCGGACTTCCCGCTTGCCCGTGACTTCGGCCGACTCGTGGATTTTGCGCCGGTCTTCGAGCGCGACGCGGGTTTTGCCTTCGCCTTCACCTTCGCCTTCGATCCGCTTTTTGCCCTGGACCCGGACTTCGACCCCGACCGCGAGCTCGAACCGCCCGACCTGGATGTCGCCATCACGATCCTCCTTGCAGAAAAAAGCGCTCTGACGGGCCCGGGCCCGTCAGAGCGCACATCATAGCCACGAAAGAGGCTCTTTCTTCAGGACTCTTCGCTCTCGTCTTCTGCGCCCTTCGATTCCGGCGCTCCGGTCGAGCCCGGACCTGCGCCCGGTTTCCGAGGAGCCGAGCCGGATCGCGAGCCCCCGAACTAGCACCACTCCAGACCCGACCCGGAGCCCCGGCCGCCCGGCCCCGTGTGGCCGCGCCCGCCCGGATTTCCGCCTTCCGAACTCCCCTGACCTTTCTGACCGCCCCGGTTGCCCTGACTCTTGAAACTCTGGTCCTTCTGGGTTCCAGAGCTCGAGTTATTTTCGTTTTCCTCGCGACTCTTGTTCGGCATGACGACCCTCCTGGTTCCGGGAAACACCATGGCACCCGGCTTCAAAAATTGCAGGAAACGTGCCCCCTAGAAGGGTCGCGCGGCGTGGCAAGCACATTGCTGTCAGCGGGGAAAAAGGAGTCGCCATGCGAGCCCTCTGGAGCGGCCACATCAGTTTCGGACTCATCTCGATTCCGGTCGGCGTGTATTCCGCCGTGGAGACGTCGGAAAGGGTCTCGTTTCGTCTTCTCCATCGCAAGGACATGGCGCCCATTCAGTACCGCAAGGTCTGCAGCGAGGAGGGCATCGAGGTCGGGAACGACGAGATCGTGAAGGGGTACGAGGTCTCCAAAAACAAGTACTCCCTCGTCGAGAAAGAAGAGCTCGAGGAAGTTCAGGAGAAGCTCGGCGAGGGCGACCGGAGCATCGACGTCCTTCAGTTCGTCGAGTTCGGCGCCTTGAATCCCCTTTCTTTCGAGAAGCCGTATTACCTCGCCCCGCTGAAGGGCGGCGAAAAGGCCTACGGCGTTCTTCGGGATGCTCTCCTCGACGCCAATCGCGTGGGGATCACGCGGTTTCACCTCCGAAGCAAACCGCTTCTCGCCGCGCTCATCCCCGGGAAGAAAGCGCTCTCTCTCGAGGTGCTCCGCTCGTTCGACGAGCTCCGCGATCCGGGCAGCCTTCCGATCCCCGCCTCGACGATGAAGTCGGCGGAGGTGAAAATGGCCCGACTGCTGATCGATCAGCTCTCGACGGAAGAGTGGGACCCCGCGGCACACCCGAACGAATACCGGCAGGCTCTCCAGAAGCTGCTCGCCTCCAAGCGCAAGTTCGCCGTCTCCCAACCCGCGCACGGCAAGAAAAAGGGCGAGAACGTGGTCGACCTGATGGAGGCGCTTCGTCAGAGCGTCGCAAAGGCGGGAGCGCGTCCCAGAGCGAGAAAGGCGGGCTCGAAGCGCGGCGCGGCCTGACCGGCCTCAGCCTGAATTTTCCGGGAGGCCTAGACCTTCCGACGCCGCTTGCGCCACTGCGGCGCCGGCGCCCGCCGGAATTCCCGCACCGTGAGTGAAACGAGGTCGGTGAGAGGGCGGGTCCAGGAGTCGCCTCCGAGCCTGTCGGGCCGGGAGCGGCGCCGCGACCGATCGAGGTTCTTCACCGCCAGGTGGACCTCTTCCACACCTTCCGGTTTCCCGCGGGAAGGGAGGCGGATTTCCACGAACAGCTCCGGACCGGCGCCGAGAACGATCACCCCCCGCCGGCGGCGCAGCACCTCCCAGCCGAGAAGCGCGCGCCACGTCTCCGCCAGAGCCTCGGGGTCCCGGGCCCGCACGGTCAATCCGTGAAATCCGAGGGGAGTCGGCTCTTTCATTCGAAGAGGTCCCTCCCCTTTTCTCAGAGCTCGGCGACACTCATGAAAACGGAGTCGGCCGAGCGAAGCGTGGAGAGCGGAAAGCGTCCGGATCGAATTCCGACGCACGGAACTCCGATCTGGTGCGCGGCCGCGATGTCGTAAGGAGTATCTCCGACGGCCACGGGATGCCGGGACCGGAGGCGGTAGCGATCGATCGCCAGCGAGAAGATGTCGTCGAAGGGCTTCGTTTTCTCGACGTCCTCCCCCGACGTCTGGCCGGTCAGCACGCCGTCCAAACCGAGGAGCGCCAGCGACCGGCGGATCACCTCCTTCTGCGCGGAGCTCGCCAGGACGACCGGAATGCCTTCCTTTCGCATGGCTCGGATCGCCGCCGCGGCGCCGGGAAGCGGGCGGACGTCCCGCCGGAATCTCCCGAGGAAGAGCTCCGTCTGCACCGCACCCATCGCGCTCGCGAGCAGCGAATGCTCCGCTGGGGTCACGAAGTCGCGGAGCAGCTCCGCCCCGCCTTTGCCGATGTGGCGGCGCAGCGTGGACGCGGGCACCCGTCGACCGAATTTCGCCAGAGCACCGCTCCAGGCGGCCGCATGCGCGTCGTTGGAATCGAGGAGGCAACCATCGAGGTCGAGCAGCACCGCTCCATAAGCCGCCTTTCCCGCCGGACCCCCATGCCGCCGCGATTGCGAGGATCGGGCCACGGGAGCCGGGTGCGGGCCGGGAGCGGAAAGATCCTACCGGCATGCGCCTTGCTGCGACCGTCGAGCACTCTCGTTTCGCAAAGGAGCGTCATGCCTGAAGACACACCCCGCGCCTCTCCGCCTTCTCGCCCGAGGACTTCCCGCCGCAAACGGGCGGTCCCTGCGAGTGAACGGAAGGCTGCGAGTGGCACCGCGCGTTCCGAAGAACAAAACGCCCCCGCTGTTGAACCCGGGATACGGAAGGCCAGGCCGACGGCGACCCGGGGGCGCGCCGGGAAGCCTCCGCGCGAACCGAGCCGCGGAGTCGAAGCCGGCTCACGGCACGACGTCAACGTGATTCCCGAAGCGCTCCTCTTCGACGAGCTCGTCGATTACGGCACCACCGCTCGAGATCTCGACCGCCTGGCGTCGCGCAATCCGCGAACCGCCGTCCTCGGCGGTCTCGCCGTCGGTTTCCTGATCGGCTTCGGGGCAGGGATCCTCACCGCGAAGCGCTAGAACGAAAAAGCCGCCGGTCCCGGAAGGAACCGGCGGCTCTGAAAACCGAAACCCGGCCTTACGACCGAACGCGGTCCCAAGCGTCGCGCGTGGCTTCCCGGACTTCGTACCAGGCATGCTTCGTGGTGCCCTTGGACTTGTCCCAACCGCGCTCGAGCTCGGACTCGGCCTCGTCGAACTTGCGGTTGCGGTTCTCGGGCTTCGAAGCGCTCTCCCACCCGTATCTGTAAGCAGGCTCGAGGTCATCGAAGGAGCGGTCCTGTTTGAAATAGGGGCGGTTCTTGTAGTTTTCCCGCCAGTAGCTGGTTTCGCGGGTCGGGTCGACGGCCTCGCCGGCCGCATGTCCCGCCGCTCCGCCCGCGACCGCGCCGATCGCGCCGCCCACGACGGCGCCGATGGGCCCGCCGACGACCCCGCCCACCGCGGCGCCCGCAGCGGCTCCGCCGGCCGAGCCGATGCCCGTTCCGATCGGATGCGAACCCGGCTCCCCCGTCAGCGGGTCCCGATTCGCGTCGCCCCCGACGTTGCGATTCAAGTCCTTGTCGTTGTCCATGAGACCTCCTTGTTGCGTGTTCCTCGTGCTTCGCTCTCCCGCGCCGCGGCGGGCTCAGCGTTCCGAGTCGTCGTCGTCCCGATCCGTCTCGTCGCTGCTTCCGGCTCGGCCGCGGGCGCGCTCGAAGGCGTCCCGCGCCGGATCGCGTGCCTGGTCCCAGTCGGCGAGTCCTTCGATGTTGGAAGACTCCCAGTCGCGCTTCAGGTCGAGCTCGACCTCTTCAAATCCCCGATTGCGGTACTCGGACAGTCCCGCGCGCTCCCACCCGTAGCGGTAGGAAGGCTCGTAGTCCGAGTACTCCCTGGCCGCTTCGTAATAGGGACGCCGCCGGAAGTTTTCTCGCCAGTAGTCGCCCTCGGCCACCGGGTCGAGATCCTCGCCGGCGGCAAGTCCGCCCGTTCCGGTCGAAACGGCGCGGTCCCCGCCCGTGCGAACCATGCCCGGGCCGCCCATGACAGGCCCGTCGGTTTCGAGCTCCTCGCGGAGGCGCTGGCCGATCGGGAACTCCGCCGTATCGTCCAGCGACTCTTCCCTCGCGCGGCTCTCGAGATCCCTGTCGTCGCTGGCGCTCATGGCGACCCTCCGCTTCGAGGAAAAGCAAGAGGCGCACCAGAAACGGCGTGAGGCATCCCGAAAGCGGTCCGAGAGACGAGAAGTGGCGACACCACGGAGAAAGCGCCTGCGGCGCGCCCATTGGGGAGAGGCAGACCGAGGGACGGCTTCGATGGCATGTTCGAGCTCGAACGTCGAACGCCCTCCCCGTCCGGCCTCGAGGAAAGCCCGGTCTTCGAGGTGCCCGTAACGCGAAAAACGCTGGTCCGACACGTGGAACCCCTCGAAGTCCGTGGGATCGAGGGTTGATCCGGTACGGATTTTGCTTTCACGATGCACACCCCGAATTCCCTTGACGAAACTCAAAGTCCCCGTGGAAGCTGTTTCAGCTCGACGCAGTCACGAGCGGAGACGACCTCACGCCCGAACAACTTCGGGAAAGGAACGCCGATGAAGAGGCCTTCCGGGAGCGCCGGCGGAAACGGCCGCTACGGCAATGCCATACGAACCCGGACGCTGGGGAGGCTCGAGAGGGAGGAGCGCGAGGCGGCCGCTCTCGACCGCAAGCAGCTCCTGGCCGCGTTGACGGCCTTTCAAAAGGGCTCTTTCGACGTGCGGCTGCCCGAGGACTGGATCGGCCTCGACGGGAAGATCGCCGACGCGTTCAACGCGGTCGTGGAAAGGAGGCGATCTCCAGACTGCAGTCCACGGAAGGCATCGACATCGTCCTCATGGACATCATGATGCCGGACATGGACGGATACGACACGATGCGCGCGATCCGAAAGATCGGCCGGTTCCAGGATCTGCCGATCGTGGCGGTGACGGCAAAGGCCATGAAGGGAGATCGCGAGAAGACGCTTCAGGCGGGCGGCTGGGATTACCTCTCGAAGCCGGTCGATACGGAGCAGATGCTCTCGGTCCTCCGGAACTGGCTCTTCCGCTGAGCGAGGCCGCAGTGCCGCCGCCGCCCAACAGGGTCAACATCCTGGCCGTCGACGACAGCCCGGACAAGCTGCTGGCGCTGACTGGGGTGCTCGCGGAGCTTGGCCAGAACGTCGTCACAGCAAGCTCCGGGCGCGACGCCCTCCGGGCCATCCTCACGAGCGAGTTCGCCGTCATCCTCCTCGACGTGAACATGCCCGGAATGGACGGGTTCGAGACGGCGGCGCTGATCCGGCAGCGGCGCAGCTCCGAGCAAACCCCGATCATCTTCATCACGAGTTACGACGAGACGCACGCTGCCCGAGGCTATTCGCTCGGGGCGGTCGACTACATCCTCGCTCCTGTCGAGCCGGAAGTATTGAAAACGAAGGTGACCGTCTTCATCGAGCTCTTCCGGAAGACGGCGCAGGTCCGGGAACAGGCGAGCGCGCTCGAACAAAAGGCGCGGCAGCTTCAGCGGCTCACGGAGGCGTCGATCGCGATCAACTCCGCCCTTTCTCCGGACGAAATGCTCCAGGTCGTGAGCGACATGGCGCGCGAGATCATCGGAGCTCACCAGGCGGTCGCCGTCGCCGCGCTGGATCAGAAGTGGCTTCAGCCGAGCACCGCCCTTTCGCTTTCCCGGCGCTACTCCGCCGCCGGAGAACGCGGCGTCCTGCGGGATCGAACGGCCCTCCTGTCTTTTCTCTCGCAGGTCCGGGAAACGGTCCGGGTCGCGCGCGGCTCCGACGATGCCGCGCTTCCCTGGCGGCCCCTGCTCGCGAGCGACCGTCCCGCCCGGCTGGGATGGGTCGCCGCCCCCATGGCGGGCCGGGACGGCCGCGCTCTGGGCCTCCTTCACCTCCTCGACAAGCGTGAGGGCGACTTCACCGACGAGGACGCGGCGATCCTGACTCAGCTGGCGCAGATGACGTCGATCGCCATCGAGAACACGGTCAACGCCGAGGCGAGAGAAGCCAATCGCATCAAGGACGAGTTCCTGACGACACTTTCGCACGAGCTGCGCACTCCGCTGTCGGCGATCCTGGGCTGGACGCGGACCCTCCGCACGGGCGCGTCAGCGGACCCTGAAAAGCTCGCCCACGGGCTCGAGGTCATCGAGCGCAACGTCTGTGCCCAGACGAAGCTCATCGACGACCTGCTGGACGTCTCCCGCATCATCACGGGCAAGCTCCGGCTGACCGTCCGCCCGGCCGCCCTCGGCCCGATCATCGAGGCCGCGCTCGACGCGATGCGGCCCGCCGCCGAAGGGAAGAACATTCAGATCGTGGTCCACCACCGGGTCGCCCCAGGCCAGGACGTCGTCGTGGGCGATCCCGATCGTCTGCAGCAGGTCGTTTGGAATCTGGTGTCGAACGCGATCAAGTTCACCCCGCCCGGGGGCCGGGTTTCAGTCGAGCTCACGAGCGGCGAAGGGGAGTTCGAGATCCGCGTGTCGGACACCGGCCGCGGCATCTCCTCCGAGTTCCTCCCCCGCGTATTCGAACGCTTCCGGCAGGCCGACAGCTCGACCACACGCTCGCACGGCGGCCTCGGAATCGGTCTCGCGATCGCCAGGCACCTTCTCGAACTTCACGGCGGGACGATTTCCGCCCACAGCGACGGTGAGAACTCCGGTTCCGTCTTCTCTGTCGTCCTGCCCCGGGTCGCGCTCGGCATTCACACTGCGGAGGACCGGCCGCTCGACGGACCGCCAGCCGCGAGGCTTTTCCCGCAAGAGGCGGGCGACATCCGGGGCCTTTCGATCCTGGTGGTGGAAGACGAGGCGGACGGGCGCGAGCTCCTCGTCGAAGTCCTCGGCGGTGCGGGAGCCATCGTCACCGCGGCCGACTCGGCCCGCTCGGCGCTGGAGGTCTTCGAGAGGTCGCCACCGGATGTCATCGTCAGCGACATCGGGATGCCGGGGGAAGATGGCTACGCGCTGCTCCGCGCGATCCGGGCGCTTCCCCCCGGATCGGGCGGCACCGTTCCGGCCCTCGCCGTCACCGCGTACGCTCGCGAGGAAGACCGTCTCCGCGCCCTAGGGTCGGGCTTCCAGGCTCACGTCGCCAAACCGATCGATCCGGAAGAGCTCATAAAGGCGATCGCCCGCGTCTCTGCCGCGGCGTCCGCGCGACTTTCCAGTATCCGTTCTTCCGCGGAGGAGGCTCGCGTTCCGGCCGGCGAAACCCGGGGTCTGATGCGGATCCTGGTCGTCGAAGACGATCTCGACTCGCGCGAGGGATTGAAAAACCTGCTGGAGATCTGGGGCCACGCCGTCGACGTCGCGGGCAACGGCAAGGACGGCATCGAACAGGCCATTCTCCATCGACCTCGCGTCGCGTTGATCGACATCGGATTGCCGGAGCTCGACGGATACCAGGTGGCGCAGCGCATTCGAGAGGCCCTGGGATCTTCGGACATCTTCCTGGTGGCGATCACCGGCTACGCCGACGCGCGCGAGCGCGCCCATGCGCTCGAGAACGGCTTCGACGCCCACGTCGCCAAGCCCATCGATTTCTCGAAGCTCTCCTCTCTCCTCGAAGCCAGGGCGGCAGAGGCCTCGGAGTTGAAGATCGAAGGCTGAGGCCCATTCCGCGAAGGGGAATCTCCCTCGACCTTCAGCGGCGTGGCCGCCCGAGAGGACATCCTTCTCGAACTTCCGCGGGCACGGTTTGTCGGACCTGCGCCCCCCGCCCCGCCCTCTCCCCGCGCCCGGGGCGAGGGGAAACTCTCATTGGATCTCGGCCGTCGGGAGGAATCTCGGCGGCTTGCGGTGCTTCGTCGCCTGCTCGTAGGCGAACGCGATGCGGAGGAGCGTCGCATCGCTCCAGGCTCGCCCGAAAAACGACACACCCACCGGCAGGCCGAAGGCGAATCCCGCCGGCACGGTGACATGCGGATAACCGGCGACCGCGGGAAACGTGGTGCATCCGCCGGGGCCGTAGTCGCCGTTGACGAGGTCGATGAGCGACGCGGGTCCACTCGTCGGGGCCACCAGGGCGTCCAGACGGTGGCGGTCCATCGTGCGATCAATTCCTTCCTTCCGCGTCAGGCGAAGGTTTTTTTCGAGAGCGTCCCGGTACGCCTTCTCGGTCAGGGGCCCTTTTTTCTGCGCCTGGAGAAAGATCTCCTGGCCGAAAAAGGGCATTTCCCGATCGCGGTTCTTTTCGTTGAACGCGATCAGATCCGCGAGAGTTCCGGGCCGGCCCGCGGCCGGGGGAAGACTCGCGAGATAGGCGTTGAGATCCGCCTTGAATTCGTAGAGAAGGACTTCGAACTCGGACTTGTCCACGTCGCCGACGGTTTCGATGTCCGCCGGATCGACGACGACCGCCCCCAGCCGCTTCAGATCCTCCAGAGCCGCTTCAACGAGCCGGTCGGCGGCGGCGTTCTGGCCGAAGAGCCCCTTTCGGGGCACGCCGAGCCGCAGCCCCTGGAGCCCTCCCGGAACGAGCGCCCGGTTGAAATCCGGAAGACGATGCGCGCCTGACGGGGCTGTCGCGGGATCCGCCGCATCGGTGCCGGCCATCGCCGCGAGAAGAAGTGCGGCATCCGTCACCGTCCGCGCCATCGGGCCCGCCGTGTCCTGGCTGTGCGCGATCGGGATGATTCCGGCGCGGCTCACGACTCCGAGAGTCGGCTTGATCCCGACGAGGGCGCAGTTGTTGGAAGGCGAGGTCACGGAACCGTCCGTCTCCGACCCGACTGCGGCGGCGCAGAGATTCGCGGCGGCCGCGGCGCCGGAGCCCGAGCTCGATCCGGACGGGTTGCGGTCGAGCGCGTACGGATTCCGGCACTGTCCTCCCCGCGCGCTCCAGCCGCTCGAGGCGTGGGTCGAGCGGAAGTTGGCCCACTCCGAAAGATTTGCCTTCCCGAGAAGCACGGCGCCCGCCTCTCGAAGCCGACGCGCCACGGCCGAATCCGCGGAGGGAATCGAGCCTTCGAGCGCCAGCGATCCCGCGGTCGTCGTCATGCGGTCGCGTGTCCCGATGTTGTCTTTCACGAGAATCGGAATCCCATGGAGGGGACCGCGAACGTGGCCGGCGCGCCGTTCGGCGTCGAGCGATTCGGCGATCGCGAGCGCGTCGGGATTGGCTTCGATGACGGAGCGCAGCGCCGGCCCCCGCCGGTCGAGAGCCTCGATGCGGGCGAGATACGCCGAGGCGAGCGAGCGGGCGGTCTCGCCGCCGGATTCCATCCGTTTCCGGAGGTCGGAGAACGTGGCCTCTTCCAGCTCGAAGGAGTTCCCCGCCGGCCGGGCAGGCTCCGGCGGCGCCG
>JBDUBI010000251.1:0-13303 GCA_040004225.1 Acidobacteriota bacterium | reverse complement strand
GCCGTGCGCGGCGAAGGCACCGGCGAACGGCTCGGCCGGATGCGGCCTCCACGTCGCTTCCGCTCACTGCGTTCGCTCCCGCTCCCGCAGCGGGAGGCTCCTCCTTCGCTTCGGTCAGGAGACTCCTCCCGCTGCGAGCGTAGCCACCATCGAGGTTAAGGCGCAGCTCTGCCCCCTCGCCCCGGGCTCGGGGGAGGGTTGGGGTGAGGGGCGGCACTCATTTGGAGGACCGTGCCGGGAACCACAACCTTTACGGCGTCCCCGCGCTCGGGGAGTGTTCAGCCCGGACAGATGGCGGACGGGTGTTCGAAGACATGGTGGACACATTTGCTGGCCGAAGACTGGCTGCAGGAGGGCCAAGTCTTCGTCTCGCCCCATCCTGAGGGTTGGACGCGGTTTGTCCGGGCTGCGGCTTCACTCTTGTCCCATGGCAGTCGTCACGCGGATTTCGGAATGGCGGGCTCGCCGGGCGGCGGCCGGTGACGTGCCGATCGGGGCCCCCCCCTTCGTGCTGATCGAGCCCTGCGCGGGGTGCGGATCCGAGCGAGTCGGAGCCCTCGTCTGGCGTCAGACTGTCGCCGGCGCGGATCCCGTCCCGTACCCCCGCATCGAGCCTCATTACCTGTGCCGGGAAGGGCGGGTCGTGTTCCAGGACATTACCGACGCCCCCATTCCGCAATCCGCGTGGACCGGGATCCTGGGCCGCTTCCGCGCCTAGCCGCCGCCAATCCGCTCGGGTCGGAAAACGCTTTTCGCGGGTGTCAGCTGTCCGAGCGCAGCCCCGCGAGACCCGGAACGACGGAAACGCCGGGCAGGCGCAAGAGCATCGAGGGCGCGACCAGAACCTTCCAGGAGCGGCTCCCTCCCCCGATGACCACCCGAGGCGCGTCCATGACCCGGGAATCGACGTAGATCGGGATGTCCGGCGGAAGTCCGAACAGCGAGACTCCTCCGATCATCATGCCGGTTTTCGCGACGGTCTCTTCGCCCGACGCGAAAGAGATCCGCTTCGCTCCCATCAGGCGGCGGACCACGTGGTTGACGTCCAGTCGCGTGTGGGAGAGAACGAGAGAAGCGGACCACGCCTTCGGCTCCTGGCGCGACGCGACGAGGATCGTGTTGGCGCTTTCCTCCGGTCGGATCCCGTAGCGCTGACAAAAGGCGGCCGTGTCGGCAAAATCCGGGTCGCACGCCATCGGTTCGTACGTGACGCCGAGATCCTGCAGGGCGGCTCGGACGCGGCCCCATGCCGGGTCGCAGTCCGGGCTGTCCGGAGAGCCCGGGATCTCTTCGGAGGTCATCCGCCGAGAATACTGGAGCGGCACCCTCCCCGGGCCGGTCAGGGCGTCCGGATCCCTCGCCGGTTGACTTTCGAGCCCGGGGAGGGGAGCCCGAACGCTCCATATCGAGTGGCGGCAGTTGTTGACACTCGGCCGTCCCGGCAGGAGAATGCCGCCAATCAGGTGTAAACGATTACAGACGAGTGTGTAAACGATTACAGCGACACAAATCGGCGGGCCCCGCAAGGGGACGCGCGTCCGCGCGCGCTTGAGACCCGATGAGCGTCACGATTCGCGAGGTTGCGCGCGAAGCGCTCGTGTCGGTCGCGACGGTGTCGCGCGTCTTGAACGGGAAAGGGCCCGTGCACGCGGACACCGCGAAACGGATCCGAAAGGCCGCCAAACGCCTCCACTACGTCCCGCACGGCGGCGCTCGCAGTCTGATCACGCGCAGGACCACGACGCTCGGCGTGCTTCTTCCGGAGCTCCACGGAGAGTTTTTTTCGGAGCTCATCCGGGGTATCGACGTCTGCGCCCGTCGCAAGGAGTACCACCTGCTCGTTTCGAGCTCTCACAGCGATCGGGCGGAGAGCGAGGAGATGGTCCGGGCGATGCGGGGCCGCGTCGACGGGCTCATCGTCCTCTCGCCCGATGTCCGGCCCCATACCCTCAAGGCGAATCTGCCCGAGCAGTTCCCGGTCGTTCTGGTCAACACGGCCGGGGGGCAGGGAGCCTTCGACTCGCTGGCCGTCGATAATTTCGGAGGAGCCGTAGAGATGGTTCGCCACATGGTCGGTCTCGGCCACCGCCGGATCGCCTTCCTCCAGGGGCCTGCCGCCAACCGGGATGCCTCCGAGCGGCTTCGCGGCTACCGCGACGCGATTGCCGAGCAAGGCCACGCGGACGCCGCGGTGGAGATCGCAGGGGACTTTCGCGAGGAATCCGGTTACGAGGCCTCCGGGCGCATACTTTCGATGAAGCGGCGGCCTTCGGCCGTCTTCGCGGCCAACGACTCGATGGCGATAGGCCTTCTCTGCGGTTTTCAGGAGAAGGGAGTACGCGTCCCTCAGGACGTCGCGATCGCCGGCTTCGACGACATCCCGATCGCGCGGTACGTGACTCCGCCGCTGACTTCCGTGCGGGTGCCGATCGCGGAGCTCGGCGCGCGCGCGGCGGAGCTCTTGATCGCCGGGCTGGAGGCGGGTCCCGGACGGCGGCGCACGCGGGAGACGCTTTCGACGCGGCTCGTGGTGCGGTCGTCCTGCGGCGAATCCGACGGCGCGAGGTCGCGGAGCGCCTCGGGGAGCGGGTATGGCTGAGGAACTCGAACATCGGAAAATGAGTCGTCGGCTTCGAATCAAATTCAATTTTATTTCAGCGAAGGAGAACCCATGAGGTTCCGAATGGGTCGAGACACTCTGGCGATAGGGCTTCTGTTTCTGGGAATCGGGGCCGGTGCGGCAAGGGCACAGACGACCACGGGGACCCTGCGCGGCAACATCACGGACGAAACGGGCGGCGTCCTGCCCGGGGCGACTCTCGAAGCGAAGAACGACGACACGGGATTCACACGCAATGCGACGACGGCGGGAAACGGTTTCTTCAACATCTCGGTGCAGCCGGGCCCCTACACCGTCACCGCGACGTTGCCGAGCTTCCGCACCGAGACCCGCAAGGTCCGCGTGCTTCTCGGCGAGACGCAGTCGCTCGACTTTCGCATGATTCTCGAGGCGAGGACGTCGCAGGCCGTAACGGTCACGGCGGAGGCGCCGGTCATCGAGGCGAAGAGCAACGAAATCGCGACGAACGTGACGGAGGAGCAGATCCGGTATCTGCCCCAGGGAAGTCGAAACTTCCTGAACTTCGCCGAACTCGCGCCCGGCGTCCGGATTTCCGACAACCAGCTGAAAAAAGAAATCAACGCGGCGGGCGCCGAGGGGTTCACGACGAACGTCATCATCGACGGAACGAGCTTCAAGAACGACGTCCTGGAAGGGGGCGTCGTCGGTCAGAACTCCTCCCGAGGCAACCCGTTTCCCCAGAATGCCGTCCAGGAATTCCGGGTGATCAATCAGAACTTCAAAGCCGAATATGAAAAGGCGACGACGGCGGTCATCACCGCCATCACGAAGTCCGGGACCAACGCCTTTGCCGGAGACGCCTTCGTCTATTACCAGAACAAGAATCTCGTCGCGAAGGATCCTTTCGTCGGCAGCCCCGACTACAAGAGGTACCAGGGTGGGGTGGACATCGGAGGGCCCATCGTCAAGGACTCCGTTCACTTTTTCGGTTCATTCGAAACGAACCATCAGGACCGATCGACCCGCGTCTTTCTGGGAGGCGAAACGCAGGCTCCGCCGGCCCTGGTCGCGCAGCTCCAGAGCCAGACGGGAACCTTCACGGCCCCGTTCCGCTCCAACCTCGGCTTCGGAAAGCTCTCCTGGCAGGCGGGGGCGACGAGCCTCCTCGATCTCTCCGGCTTCTACCGCCATGAGACCGACGTCACCAATTTCGCCGGTACGACGAGCTTTCAGGGCTCCGAGACCACCAAACAGGACATCTGGAACGCCCAGGGGAAATACTCTTTGTCCGGCCAGAACCTGCTGTCGGAGACGACACTCTCCTATCAGAGCTCCCGCTGGAATCCGACGGCGTTCGATACGAACGCGGTCGGGCAGAACTACTTCGGACTTCTCCGGATCGGCGGCCGCGACACGTCTCAGAACTTCCTTCAAAAGAGGTTCGTGGTCCGCGAGGATTTCTCCTATCTCGGCCTCCACGCGGCGGGCGATCACGTGATCAAGGCGGGCGTCGAGGGGAGCTTCAACAAATACGACATCCAGAAGAATCTGAGTGGAAATCCGTCGTTCAATTACCGGCGAGAGGATACCTTCGCTTTCCCATTCGAGGCGTTTTACGGCGTTGGCAACCCGGACGTGTCGGCGAGTAACAACCAGTACGGGATCTACATCCAGGACGACTGGGCCGTAACCCCTCGTCTCACGGTCAACGCCGGCCTCCGGTGGGACTACGAGACCGACGGGCTGAACAACAATTACGTCACACCGACCCAGGTCCGGACGGATCTCGCAGGGACTCTTCCCGCCGAATTCTTCACGGACGGTTCCAATCGTCCCGCGTACAAGAACGAGTGGCAGCCGCGCATCGGTCTTTCGTACGACCTGTCGGGGAAAGCCACGACGGTGGTCTTCGGCGGTTACGGCCGCTACTTCGACCGGGACGTGTACAACCACATTCTCGACGAGAAGTACCGGCTCCAGTACGGCGTCCGCCAGTTCCGTTTCTCTGCGGATGGGCTTCCCCGCGATGGCCAGCCGACGATCATGTGGAACCCGTCCTATCTCTCAGCTTCGGGCCTGAACGGTCTGATCGCGAGCGGAATCGCGCCCAAGCCCGAGGTCTTCCTGCTCAACAACAATACGAAACCGCCCGTGTCCGACCAGTTCAGCGCGGGCATCCGGCAGGCCTTCGGGCGCCTCGCGGTCCAGCTTTCGTACGCGGGCATCCGCGGACGAAACGGCCTCACCTATGTCCGCGGCAACCGGAGAGCGGACGGCACCTGCTGCATCAACATCGCGAACTATTCAAACGTCTGGATCTCCGAAGCGTCGAAACGCTTCTGGTACGACGCCCTCCTGCTTTCCGTCGACAAGCCGTACACCGCCGCTTCGAAGTGGGGAATGGGGCTGGCCTACACCTGGGGCCACTCGACGCAAACCGGCAATGACCTCTTCACAACCGATTTTCCGACCGTTGCGCAATTCGGCCGGCGTTCGACGAACAACGACGAACGGCACCGAATCGTTTTCTCCGGCATCGTGGGAATCCCGTGGGATATCCGGGCATCGTCGCTCATCACGCTGGGTACCGGCCTTCCGATCCAGGTGATCGACGCGAGCCGGGGCTTCGGGATCAATCAGCTTCACTTCACTTCGATCCGGCAGCCGGGCACATTCCCCTATCAATCCTGGGATCTCAGGCTTCAGAAAGATTTCCTGATCGGATCGACGGCACGCGTCGGCGTCGTCCTCGAAGGGTTCAACTTGACGAACCACTACAACTACAGTTGCTTCGAGGACTTTCTCCCGCCCGAAGGCAACCCGAAACTCGGAAACGGCAGGTGCCTCGCCACCGACCCGCGCCGGACCCAATTGGGCCTGAACATCGGTTTTTAACGGCAACGGATTTCTCAGCGCGTGTCGTTTCGTCGCTCCGCGGCGTCTGACGGAAACGGGGGCGGGATTTTTCCCGCCCTCGTTTTTTGTCGTCTCCCGCCTTTGAATGCCGCGGCCAGTCTCCTCGCACTCTTTCTTTTCGGTTGCCGCCCGCCGGTCGCGCCGGCTCCGGCGCAGCCTCGCGCTTTCCCGCCATCCACATCGGCGGCGACGGCTTCGTTCTCGACGCCCCCGATCCGGTTCGAGCCCGACAGCGAGCGAATGCTCGAGGACCTCGAACGGCGGACGTTCGACTTTTTCTGGGAGCGGGCCAATCCGAGAAACGGCCTCGTGCCCGACCGCTGGCCCTCCGAATCGTTCTCGAGCATCGCGGCGGTCGGGTTCGCCCTGACCGCCTATCCGATCGGCGTCGAACGCGGGTACGTCACACGGGAGGCCGCCCGCGACCGCGTGCTCGCGACCCTGCGCTTCTTCGCGGCTCCCGCGGGGGGCGCCGCGGGGCAGCACGGTTTCTTCTACCACTTCCTCGACATGGAAAGCGGCGCGCGCTTCAAGGAGGTGGAGCTCTCGACGATCGACACGACGATCCTTCTCGCGGGCGCTCTCGTCTGCGAGTCCTGGTTCGACCGGGACGACGCGGGTGAGGCGGAGATCCGGTCGCTCGCGGACCGTCTCTATCGCGCCGCCGACTGGAACTGGGCGCAAAGGAAGGCGCCGCTCGTCGCGATGGGATGGACGCCGGAGAACGGCATGAGCCACTGGGATTGGAGGGGCTACAACGAGGCCATGTTCCTCTACGTGCTCGCGCTCGGCTCTCCGACTCACGCGATTCAACCGTCCGCGTGGGAAGAGTACACGCGGACTTACGTGTGGAAGAAGTTCGCCGGCCAGGAGTACGTCGCGTTTGCCCCCCTCTTCGGTCACCAGTACTCTCACGTCTGGATCGATTTCCGGGGGATTCAGGACCGCTACATGCGAAAGAAGGGGATCGATTATTTTGAGAACTCGCGCCGCGCGACGTACGCGCACCGGCAGTACGCCGTTGAAAATCCGCAGGGTTGGCGCGACTACGGGCCCGACATCTGGGGGCTCTCGGCGTGCGACGGCCCGGTGGACGGCGACTACGTTATCGACGGACGGCGCCGCCACTTCTACACCTACGCCGCGCGCGGAGCATCGGCCAAAGAAGTCCGCGACGACGGGACGATCACCCCGAGCGCGGCCGCGAGCTCGCTGCCTTTCGCGCCCGAGATCGTGCTGCCGGCCATTCTCACGATGAAGGCGCGCGGCGAGTCTCTCTTCTCGCGCTACGGGTTTCTCGATGCGTTCAATCCCACATTCCGACTGGAGATCCCGGTCCACCACGGCCGCGTCGTGCCGGGCTCCGGCTGGTTCGACACGGACTATCTCGGCATCGACCAGGGACCGATCCTGGCGATGGTCGAGAACGCGCGCTCGGAGCTCGTGTGGAAAACGTTGCGGCGCAATTCGTACTTCCTGACCGGTCTCAAACGAGCGGGATTCACGGGCGGATGGCTGGACGCCGCTTCGCGCTGACGGCGGCGCTCCCGCTCGCCGCGCTCGTGCTCGCCTCGGCCGGCTGTCGCGGGCGAGCGGGAGGGCCCCGCGAGCCGCTGCGACTGTGGGCCTTCGGCCGCGAAGGGGAGGTGGTCACCCAGCTCCTGCCGGAGTTCACGCGCCGCAATCCCGGGATCCGCGTCGAAGTGCAGCAGATCCCGTGGACGGCGGCCCACGAAAAACTCCTGACCGCTTTCGTGGGCAACGCGATGCCGGATCTCGCGCCGATTGGAAATACGTGGGTGCCGGAGTTCGAGGCCATCGGCGCGCTCGAGGATCTGACGGCCCGGGCCGCGGCGTCGGGTCACCTGACCGGCGCCGACGATTTCCCCGGGGTCTGGCAGACCAACGTCCTGGGCGGAAGGCTCTGGGGGATCCCCTGGTACGTGGACACCCGGCTGATCTTCTACCGGCGGGATCTTCTCGCCGCCGCCGGGTTTGTAACGCCCCCGGCGACCTGGGCGGAGTGGCGGCGAGCGATGGAGCGTGTGCGCTCGGCGGGTGGGAAGGCGCGGTACGGGATTCTGCTCCCGACGGACGAGTGGGCGCAGCCCGTGATCCTCGGCATGGAACGCGGATCGCCGCTCCTGAAGGAAGGCGGGGGGCGTGGCGCGTTTTCCGATCCTCCCTTCCGCGCCGCTGCAGAGTTCTACGTTTCTCTGTTTCGCGATTCCCTCGCGCCCATCCTCGCGTGGTCGGAGATCGGGAACGTGTACCAGGAGTTTGCCCGCGGCACGTTCGCCATGTGGATCACGGGGCCGTGGAACATCGGGGAGTTTCGCCGGAAGATGCCTCCGGAGCTGCGCGATGCGTGGGGCACGGCGCCGATCCCCGCGCCGGAAGCGGGAACGGCGGGAGTTTCGCTGGCCGGCGGCACGAGCCTCGTCCTCTTTCGCTCCTCGCGGCGGAAGGCCGACGCCTGGAAGCTCGTCAGTTACCTTTCGGAGCCCGCTCAGCAGGCGCGGTTCTACCGGCTCGTCGGGGATCTTCCCGCGCGGAAAAGCGCCTGGAACGATCCCGCGCTCGCCAGCGATGGGGCCATCGCCGCGTTCCGGACGCAGCTCGAGCACGTGCTTCCGACTCCAAAGGTGCCGGAGTGGGAGCAGATCGCGACGAAGCTGTTCGAGCACCTGGAGCCTGCGGTCCGCGGCAAGGTGACGGTTCCGCAGGCGCTCGCCGCGCTGGACATCGACGTCGATGCGATCCTGGCGAAGCGGCGGTGGATGCTGTCTCGCGGGCGCCTCAGGCCGGCGGAGCCCGCGGCCGGACGGGCTGCCGATGTCCCCGCCGGGCTCCGGATCGGGGCGCGATGAGGCCCGGTCCGTGAGCGCTCGGAAGTCCTGGCGCCACGCGGAGCTGCGGGCCGCTCTCTTTTTTCTGGCGCCCGGGCTCTTGATCGTCGGCGTGTTCTTCCTCATCCCGGTGGCCGGCGCCTTTCTCCTCGCCTTCACAGATTTCGACATTTACGCGCTCGCCGATCCACGCAACGTGCGGCTCGTGGGGCTTGCGAACTTCGCGGGGCTGCTCAGGAACCCGGTCTTCTGGACGGCGCTTCGCAACACGCTGTTCTTCGTGCTGGTCGGAGGCCCGGTCACCGTTGTCGTCTCGCTTGCCGCCGCACTCCTCGTCGACGCGAAGACCGCCCGGTGGAAGGGGTTCTTCCGCACCGTGTATTTCGCGCCGTTCGTGACCACGCTCGTGGCCGTGGCCACCGTTTTCCGATTTCTCTACCACCCGCGTTTCGGACTCCTGAATCAGTTTCTGCGGGTGATGCACGTTCCGCCCATCGACTGGCTCGGGAACCCGCGCTGGGCCATGACGGCCATCGTGATCCTCGCCGTCTGGAAAAACTTCGGCTACAACATGATTGTTTTCATCGCGGGGCTTCAGAGCGTTCCGGAGTCGCTCTACGAAGCGGCGCGGCTCGACGGGGCCGGGCCGTGGCGGCGGTTCCGTCACATCACCGTGCCCATGCTCGCGCCGACTTTCCTCTTCGTGGGCGTCATCACGATGATCGGCTATTTCCAGTTGTTCGCGGAGCCCTACGTCATGACCCGCGGCGGCCCGTTAAACGCGACGCTCTCCATGGCGCTCTTCATGTACCAGCAGGGGTTCCGCTGGTGGAACATGGGCTACTCGGCGGCGATCGCTTTTTTCCTGTTCCTCCTGATCCTCGGAGCGACGTTGCTGCAGCTCTTCCTGCAGAGGACGAAGCGCGCGTGAAAGGGAAGCGCGGCGGCATCCTCGTCAACGTTCTCCTGATCGCGGGCGCCGCGGTGACGCTCCTGCCGCTTCTGTGGATGATCTCCGCGTCGTTTATGCCCGCCGGTCAGGCGAACTCCGAGCCGCCCGTGCTCCTGCCGAGGCCGGCCACGCTCGCGAACTACGTGACTCTTTTCACCCGGATGAACGTCGCCAGAAACTTCCGAAACAGCGTGGTGCTCGCGTTCACCGTCACATTCGGGTCGCTTCTCTTCAACTCGATGGCGGGTTACGCGTTTGCAAAGCTGAGATTCAGGGGGCGCGATCGGCTGTTCGCGTTTCTCATGGCAGCTCTGGCAATCCCGGTCCAGGTCGCCATGCTTCCCCTCTTCCTGATGGTGAAGAGCCTTGGCCTCGTCAACACGCTCTGGGGAGTCATCGTGCCCGGGCTCGCGGGCATCTTCGGCATCTTTCTGATCCGCCAGTACGCGCAGTCGATCCCGGACGAGGTGCTCGAGGCGGCCCGGCTCGACGGCGCGGGCGAGTTCCGGATCTACTGGAAGATCGTCCTCCCGCTCCTGAGGCCCATCCTGGTGACCCTTGCCCTCTTCACTTTTCTGGGATCCTGGAACGACTTCCTCTGGCCGCTCGTCGTGTTGAGCGACGCCTCCCGGTACACACTGCCGGTGGCGCTCGCGAATCTCGTCGGCGAGCACGTGCAGGATACGGAACTGATGATGGCCGGTTCGGTCCTGACGGTCTTGCCGGTGCTGATCCTCTTCCTGCTTCTTCAGCGCTATTACGTCCGGGGAATCATGATGGGAAGTGTGAAGGAGTGATGCTCGCGAGACTTCTCGCGATCGCCGGCTGCTCGATCGCGGTCCTCGCAGCGGGACTTCCGCCGGCGGGGGACGCTTTCGAAGAGCTCGCGGCATGGCGGGCCGCCCCGGCGGAAGGCGTCGCGCTGACGCTCTCGAAAACGGAAGGCGCCGGCGCGGGCGCCCTGCGCCTCGACTTCGATTTTCGCGGCCACGCCGGTTGGGCGGCGGCGCGGCGGGAGCTGTCCCTCGAACTTCCGGACAATTACGAGATTTCGTTTTCCATCCGCGGCGAATCCGAGCCGAACGATCTCGAGGTAAAACTAATCGACGCGTCGGGCGACAACGTCTGGTGGGCGGTGCGTCGCGAGTTCACGCCGTCGGCGGACTGGCAGAAGCTGCGTCTCAAGAAACGGCATTTCTCGTTCGCGTGGGGACCGGCGGGCGGAGGGGATGTCCGCCGGGTGGCGGCCTTCGAGATCGCGGTCACGGCGCGGAGCGGCGGGCGGGGTTGGGTCGCTCTCGACGAGCTTTCGGTCACCTCCCTTCCTCCGCCTTCCGGCGCCGCCCCTGTCCCGGTTGCCACCGCGACGCGCTCGCTGCCGGGCTTCGGGTCGGAGCAGGCCGTCGACAGGGATGCGAAGACCTCGTGGCGGAGCGGTTCCGGCCCCCCGGTCTCTTTGACGCTCGACCTTCGCGAAACGCGCGAGTTCGGCGCTTTGACGATCTTCTGGGAGCCGGATCGCTTCGCCCGCGAATATGCGGTGGAGACGTCGGATGACGGGATCGCCTGGACCGCCGCGCGCACCGTGACGTCGGGAAATGGCGGCCGCGACGACATTTTTCTGCCGGAGTCGGAGTCGCGATGGATCCGGCTGCGCCTGCCCGTTTCCGGCGGGGAGGGAGTAGGGATACGGGACGTCGTGGTGAGACCCCTCCTCTGGGGCGAGTCGCCCAACGCGTTCTTCGCCGCAATCGCCGCCGACGCACCGCGCGGGACGTATCCGCGGTCCTTCTCCGGAGAGCAATCGTACTGGACGGTCGTCGGCGTGAGCGGTGACACCGAGAGCGCGCTGCTGTCTGAAGACGGCGCCGTCGAGCCCGCGGCCGGATCTTTTTCGGTGGAGCCGTTTTTGTATGCCGATGGGGTGCTCTCCACCTGGGCGGACGGGCAGACCCGACATTCCCTCGCCGAAGGAGACCTTCCGATCCCGCGGGTGTCCCGGCACATCGCGGGGATGTCGCTCGAAATCACCGCCACCGCGGTCGGGAGGCCCGGGTCCGCTTCTCTGTTCGTGCGATATCGACTGGCAAACTCGGCGGAGGTAAGACGCCGCGGAAGGCTTTTTCTCGCCGTGCGCCCCTTCCAGGTGAACCCACCCTCGCAGTTCTTGAATCGTCCGGGAGGCGTGTCTCCCATCGGCACGCTGGCGTGGGACGACCAGTCTCACTCGGTCGTGGTGGACGGTGTCCCGCGAATTTTCCCGCTGAGCGCCCCGGCGGAATTTGGCGCCGCCGCCTTCGACCAGGGGGTTGTGACGGAGTCCCTGCTGTCCGGATCGCTCCCGAACCTCAGCGCCGTGCGGGACGCGTCCCGTTGGGCCTCGGGAGCGCTCGCGTTTAACTTCGACCTGGCCCCGGGGGAGCGCGACGAGGTCTCGATCGAGCTCCCCCTGCACCCCCGGGCGGGCGCGTCGGGCCCGCCGGTGCGGTCTCGAACCGCGGCGGCGCGTCTCGCGCGGGCACGCCTGGTGGAGTCCGCTCGCCTCTGGCGCCGGGAGCTCGGCCGCGTCGTCCTGGAGGGGCCTCCGGCCGCGCAACCCCTCCTGCGGACGCTTCGCACGAATCTCGCCGAGATCTTGATCGAGCGCGATGGCCCGGCGTTGCGTCCCGGCACGAGGTCTTACGCGCGCTCGTGGATTCGTGACGGCGCCATGATGGCCGCGGCCCTTCTGCGGATGGGACACCCGGAGGCCGTTCGCGCGTATGCGGAGTGGTTCGCCCGGTTCCAGTCGGAGGAGGGGCGGGTTCCCTGCTGCGTCGACCGGCGGGGGGGCGACTCCGTGGTCGAAAACGACAGTCACGGCGAGCTCCTGTTCCTCATAGCAGACTACTGGCGCTTTACGAAAGACCATGGGTGGCTCGAGCGCATCTTCCCGCACGTGGAAAAAGCGGTGGCCTGGATCGACCGCGAGCGACAGCGTCGCCGCACGGCGGACTACGCGACGGGCGCCCGGCAGATCTTCTTCGGTCTGCTGCCGGAGTCGATAAGCCACGAGGGATATTCGGCGAAACCCGTCCACTCGTACTGGGACGACTTCTGGGCCTTGAAAGGGCTGAAGGACGCGGTCGATCTGGCCGCCGCGCTCGGACGTGCCGAGGAACACGCGCGCTGGTCCACTATCCGCGACGAGTTCTCCCGGGATCTGCAGGCGTCGATCCGGCTCGTCGAGAAGACGAAGGGGATTGACTTCATCCCGGGCTCCGCGGACCTCGCCGATTTTGACGCGACCTCGACCACGATCGCTCTCGATCCGGCGGGCGAACAGAGCCGGCTTCCGGCGGACGCCCTGCGACGCACCTTCGAACGGTACTGGTCCGAATTCGTCCGGCGGCGGGACGGCAACGCCTGGGAGGACTACACGCCGTACGAGATCCGCAACGTCGGGGCCTTCGTGCGCCTCGGCTGGCGGGAGCGCGCTCAGGAGCTCCTGCCGTTCTTCCTCGACAGCCGGCGGCCGGCGGCCTGGAACGGCTGGGCGGAGGGGGTGGGCCGGGAGGAACGGAAGGTCCGGTTCATCGGCGACATGCCGCACGCCTGGGTTGGATCCGACTTCATACGGTCGGCGCTCGATCTCTTCGCCTGGGAACGCGAGTCCGATGGCGCGCTCGTGCTGGCGGGAGGGATTCCGGCCGAGTGGCTCGACGGAAAGGGAATCTCCGTGCGAGGACTTTTGACCCTGCGAGGCCCGCTCGACTATTCGCTCAGGCGCGAGAAGGGCGGTTTGCGGCTGGTCCTCGGCGGAGGGCTGACGCTCCCGGCGGGGGGAATCGCGCTGCAGCCGCCGCTACCCGCGGGGACCCACCACGCGCGGGTGAATGGCCGGGCGGTGACCTTCGAAGGCGCCGAGCTTCTGATCCACGAGCTGCCCGCGAGCGTTTTGTTCGAGTAAAGCCAACCGTCGCCAACCGTCGCCTTCGCTCACTGCGGGAGCTGCCTTCGCCGTGC
>JBDUBI010000021.1:0-3932 GCA_040004225.1 Acidobacteriota bacterium | reverse complement strand
CCGCCTCGAGCCGGTACTGGGGTTGGACCGTGGGATTCAACAAGCGTTTCGAGAATCACTACGGTTTCCAGGTCTATTACACGTATTCGAAGGACAAGTCAGATGACGACAACGAGCGCGACCCCTTTACTTTCCGGTACGCGAAGATTCACGAGGATCCGTCGAACCCGAGCGCCGAGTTCAGCAGAGAGTGGGGCTATTCGGACCGCGACCAGCGCCATCGGTTAAACGCCTGGTTCCTCTGGAACGCGCCCGGGAACGTGGACATCAACTTCCGCTACTCGTACCGCTCCGCCCAGCCGCTCGATGTCACCTCCGCCGGGGTCCCCACGAATGGTCCCGGGGATCGGATCAACGCGGACGGAACGGTGACCCGACGCAACCTCGGGCGGAAGGACAACCAGTACAACTCCCTCGATCTGCGGATCTCCAAGGCATTCCAGGTCGCCGCGCTGACGATCGAGCCGGGTGTGGATGTCTTCAACGTTTTCAACAGCAAGAACCTCCGCCGCCCTCAAGTGACGAACCTGATCTTCAACTTCGACGGCACGGTCCAGGCGGGCGTGGGCGATCCGCGCCAGATCCAGGTCGGGCTGCGGGTGCTTTTCTAGAAGCGGGTTCGGCCGGCCAGGCAGATCCCGACGGGGAGGCGTGCTCTATGCGGGGTACGCCTCTTCCGGCTTCCGACAGGCTTCGTTTTTATCCAAGAACGAAGTCGCAGGGGCGTGCAACCTTTTCCGCGGATCCGGTGTTAGAGAGCGGGGGAGGTGAGAGATGGCGGATTACGACGTCGTAGGCGTCTCCGAAGAGATCGCTTCGAAGGTGCGCAGAAGTGGAAAATCGCCCGGTTACGGCCACCCGGTCCATTCCGAGGTCGCATCGGGGTACGGCCCCTGCCGTCTCTGCCTGCGCGACTTCCGGATCGGCGTCGACAGACGACTGCTGTTCACCTATGACCCTTTCTTCGGTCTGGAGCCGTACCCGTTGCCCGGGCCCGTCTTCATCCACGAGTCGGAGTGCACTCCATTTCCCCGGGACGACGGTTTTCCCGCGGATCTGCGGAAGCACGAGCTGACGCTCGATGCGTATGCCGTCGGGCGCCGGCTCATCGCCGAGGAACACGTGGCCAGCGAAGCCGTCATCGACGACGTCGTTGCCGGTCTCCTGGCGCGCCCCGAGGTCGACTACATCCACGTGCGCGACGCCCGGGCCGGCTGCTTCGACTTTCGCATCCAGCGACAGCGAGGCGATTGAAAGGCCGGTCAAGTGGCGCGGACTCGAAACGCCGGCGGGCAGACATCACGGGCCCGCCGCGGGGCCCTCACGGGCCCTCGGATCCCAGGGGTCCGTCCCGCTCGCCGAAAGTGAGCCGCCTGCGCGGCGCCCCGGTCACTTCACCTTGCGTCCGGGCGTGTCCTGGCCGTTCTGGTGGAGCACGAGCGAGGTGACCCGGCCACCCTCCCGGACGAAGCGCACCTGCGCATCGACGACCTTCAGGAAAAAATCTGTCTCCGACTCCGCGAAGATCGGCAGCTTCGGCTGGTTCGTGGCCTGCACGAAGAGCGCGCCGCCCTCGCGTGTGACGACGATCGAGAACGTCGGAGAGAGCTGGTATTCGCCGACATAGGTTTCGAGCACGGCGGCTGGCACGGTGGCTTCCATCCTCGCCTTCGGCGGCCCGGGTATGGGGAAACGGGGCTCGACGATATGGATTCCGATGTCGTCGATGTTGCCGGCGGAGTTCGACAGAATCACGGCCCCCGCGCGTCTGTTCGAAACGAAGCCGATCCACGAGTGGAATCCGCCCGTTCCTCCGTTGTGCCACACGAGATCGCTGCCGAACGGATGAAGGACGTGCCAGGCGAGCCCGATCTCGAGGCCGGGCTGCCCGGTGGCGCGGCGCGCGCGGTGCGTTTCCGAGAGAACCGCGACTGTTCCCGCGTCGCCCTTTCCGAGATTTGCGGCGAGGAACTTCAGCATGTCGTTGACGGTCGAGCGGAGCGCGCCCGCGCCTGCGAGGGCCGGCAGGTCCCAGGTCGACACGGGCGCGCCGCTGTCGTCGTGGCCGGCCGCGAGGCGCTGGGTCATCGCCGGGGAGAGCGTGATCGCGGTGTCGCGCATCTGAAGCGGCGCCAGAATGCGCTTCGTCACGAGCTGCTCGTAGGGCGCGCCGGCCCTGCGGGACAGGAGGTGGCCGAGAAGCCCCACGCCCAGGTTCGAGTACTCGTACTTCGAACCGATGTCGCGTGTGAGCTCGTATCGCGAGAGGAACTCATACAACTTGTCGACCGTGTAATCGGCGTACGGATTTGCGGGATCCCGGGGAGCGAGGTTGTCGGGAAGGCGCGGCAGGCCGGACGTCTGTGTGGCGAGATCCAGCAGGGTGATCTGCTTGCTCTTCCGCGAGGGTGCGCGGACGTTCGCGGGCAGGTACTTCGAGATCGGGTCGTCGAGCTTCACCTCGCCCCGCCTGGTCATGTCGGAGAGGAGCGCGGCCGTGAAGACCTTGGTGATCGATCCAATCTCGAAGACCGTGTCGCCGTCGAGGGGGCGCGAGGTGCCGGACGCTCCGTACGCCAGGACCCGCTTTGCGTCTCCGTCGAGGACTCCCACGACAATCCCCGCGGCCCGTCTGGAGTCAACACGCTCCTGCAGGATCGCGCGAATGGCGGCGTCGTCCGGGGTCTCTGCGCGCGAAGGGAGGCCAGGAAGGAGCAGGGCGAGAGAGAGGAGGGCGGTGCGGCAGCGACGGCTTCGGCGCCGAGCAGGACAGATGACCCGGGGAGCCCCGGGGGCGGGAGATTGAGTTCGGAATTCCAGCATGTCGGAACGATAAGCCGATTTGCGTTCGGTCTGCAGGTCCTCGCGATTTGAGACCATCGCGTGCAGCAGGATTTCCGGGCTGACGGCGGCTTATAGTTCTGCCGATGCGAAGGCAGCTCGGCGGATCGGGGCGAGCGGTGTTCCCGGTCGGTCTCGGCTGCATGGGGTTCTCCTGGGGATATCGAGACGAATCCGTCGATGAGACGGCGGCGCTCGAAGTCCTCGGCCGCGCCATCGACCTGGGCGTCGATCACTTCGACACCGCGGATGTCTACGGGCCCTTCACCAACGAGAGGCTTCTCGGTCGCGCGCTCGCCGGCCGGCGGGACCGCGTCGCCGTCGCGACGAAGGTGGGGCTCGTGGTCGAGGACAAGGCGACGTACCGCTTTGGCCGCGACGGGAGTCCGGCGCACGTTCGCGAGGCGTGCGAGGGGTCGCTTCAGAGGCTGGGAATCGACGTCATCGACCTCTACTACCTGCACCGCGTCGACCCGCACGTGCCGCTCGAAGAGACCTGGGGGGCGATGGCAGAGCTCGTCCGGGCGGGTCTGGTCCGTTCACTCGGGATCTCGGAGGCGTCCGTCGAGCAGCTCGACCGCGTCAACGGCATCCATCCCGTAACCGCGGTGCAATCGGAGCTTTCGCTGTGGACCCGCGACTATCTGGCCGACGTCGCGCCCTGGTGCGCCCGCCATGGGGCCTCCTTCGTCGCGTTCGCGCCGCTCGGGCGTGGATTCCTGACGGGCAAGCTCGCGGCGGACGCCCGGTTCGACGCCTCCGACTTCCGCTCCACGCTGCCTCGCTTCGGCCCGGAGGAAATCGCCGCGAACCAGGCGATCGTGGACGCGGTGCGCGCCGTGGCACAGCGCCGCGGCGTGACACCCGCGCAGGTCGCGCTCGCGTGGGTGCTGTCGCAGGGCGAGCACGTCCTCGCCATTCCGGGAACGCAGCGCCGGAAATACCTCGAGGAAAACGTGGCGGCGGCCTCGATCGACTTGACCGCCGCCGAGAGAGAAGAGCTCGACGCGATCCCGGCGCCTGCGGGGGCGCGCTACTGACCGTCGCCTTCGCTCACTGCGGGACCTGCGTTCGCCTGCGGGCGAACGCAC
>JBDUBI010000229.1:0-13326 GCA_040004225.1 Acidobacteriota bacterium | reverse complement strand
AGCCCTGGCTCCGCGTTGACGGAAGAGAGGAGTGAAAAATCCCCGTCCCCCCGGCGCGCGGGATTGAGACAGACAATGGTGAGTGCGCAGCGCCTGCCTGCGGCCCCCCCTCACCCCAACCCTCTCCCCGAGCGCGGGGCGAGGGGGCAGAGCTGCGCGCCAACCGCGATGGTCGCTAAGCTCGCACCGGGAGGAGTCTCCCGACCGAAGGGAGGGAGGAGCCTCTCGGTGCGGGAGCCGCAGCGAACGTAGTGACCAGGCGAGCGATCGAGGCCGCATCCGGCCGAGTCGCTCGCCGGTGCCTTCGCCGTCAGCGAAGGCAGGTCACGAAGTGAGCGAAGGCGACGTTTCTCCGCCCGTCCCGAAGAAGAGGAACGAGGCGCCGGAGAGCAGCGCCAGCAGCACGCCGTAGGCCGCTCCGACTCCGGTCTCCTGCATCCGCAGGCTCGAAAGAATCTCGATCGAAATCGGCCGCGTGTCGAACGTGTACAGCACGATCGAGACGACGAAGTCCCCGAGCGACGTGATGAAGGCGATCGACGCGCCGGCGGCGAGGGCGGGCCGCAGAAGGGGCAGGGTGATCCGGAGAAGCCTCCGCGTCCGGCTCGCGCCGAGAGACGCGGCGGCCTCCTCGAGGGCGGGGTCGAGTTGCCGCAGGCCGGCGAACGACGCACGGCCGGTCAAGGGCAGGTTCCGCACGAGGTACGCGAGCGGCAGGATCGCCGCCGTGCCGATCAAGACAAAACGGCCCGCCCAGGGGGCGCGCACGGAGAAGGTCGCCGCGAGAGCGACGGCGAAGACGGTCCCCGGCAGCGCCCACGGAATGGCGAGAAGCGACTCGAGCGCCGGGGCAAAGCGGCTGCGTCCCCGGACGGCCGTCCAGGCGGCGGCAAATCCGAGCACGATCGCGATCGCGGTCGAGACCGCCGACATCCAGAGCGAATTGACGATCGGCCGGAGCCGCTCGGTCTGCGAGAACACGGCCCCCCAGTTGGAAAACGAGAGGGCTGGCGGGAGGGCCTCCACGGTCCACGTCCCGGGCGGCACGAAGGACACCAGCAGCAGCATGGCGTGCGGAAGCAACAGGACGGCGGCAAAGATCCATCCGGCGGCGGCGACAAGTCCCCCGCGCCGGAGCTGGCGGCGGGCGGGCGCCGCGCCCCGGATCGCGCCGGAGACGACGCGCCGCTTTTCGACCTTCTGCAGGAAGACGAGTCCCGCGAGCGCGATGACGGCGAGCGCCACGGTTTCGACCATGGCCATTTCGGTGTCGCCGTTCAACCGCGAGAAGACGATCTGAGTCGTCATGACTCGAAACGTTCCACCGATCAAATACGGAGCGGAGAAGGAAGAGAGAGACGTCATGAACGTCAGGAGAGCGGCGCCCACGAGCGCAGGCCTCAGAAGGGGGAGAGTGACTCTTCGGAGGATTCGAGAACGGCCGGCACCCAGGGAGGCCGCCGCTTCCCCGAACGCGGAATCGAGGCGCGCGAGCCCGGCGCGGGTGAAGAGGTAAAAATAGACGAACATCGTGTAGGCGTGGACGAGCAGGATCGCCGCCGGGCCGGAGAGCCGCCATGGGGGTTCGGTCGAATGCGTGACGCCCTGCACGGCGCGCGCGACGACCCCGCTTTCCCCGTAAAGAAAAAGGAATGCGAGCACTCCCACGAGCGGCGGCAGCACGACGGGGAGGGCCACGAGGGTGCCGAGGACGCGCCGGCCCGGAAAGTCCGCCGTCTCGAAGAGGAAGGCCAGCGGAATCCCGATCGCGGCCGAAAGGAGGACGGTCGCCAGAGAGATCCAGATGCTCGCCCAGAGCGCCTGCCACTCGTCCGGGCGGCGCCCGAATTCCGCGAAGTGACGCAGCGTCCAGTGCGGATCTCCGAGCGCCTCCGCCAGGGTGAGGAGAAGGGGATAACAGACGAGCCAGGCGAGCAGCAGCGTGAGGAGAAGACCGGCGGGCCGGGTCCGCCTCATGAGTCCTCCTCCGGCGGGTATGCGCGGGGCAGGGGCGCGCCCGGCGCAGGAAGCACCCCGACCCGGTCGCCGGGCTTCGCCGCGTCGGGCGACGCGAGCACCTCCGCCTCGCCGATCCCGGCGAGGTTGACCGTGTAGTACGCGACGCGACCCGCGTACCGCCGCTCGACGACCTCGCCGGCCAGTGCCCCGATCTCCGCCGGAGAGGCCAGCGCCAGCGCCTCCGGCCGGACCACGAGATCCGCGAGTCCGCCCTCCGCGAGTGTCCCGCCGGCGGCGGCCGCCCACCGAACTACGCCTGGAAACTCCGCCGATCCGCCGCCGTCCGGTCCCTCTCTCCAACGGGCGGGAAGGACGCTCGAGCGCCCGATGAACGTGGCGACGAAACGAGTCGCGGGCTTTTCGTACAGCTCCTCGGGGAGGCCGACCTGCTCGAGACGGCCCCGGTGGAGCACCGCGACGCGGTCGCCGAGCTCGAACGCCTCCTCCTGCTCGTGCGTGACGAAGAGGGTCGTGATGCCGACTCGCTGGATGACGCGCTTCAGCTCGCGGCGCGTGCGGTCCCGGAGGGTCGGGTCGAGGTTCGAGAGCGGCTCGTCCAAGAGGAGGACGCGCGGCCGGGGCGCTAAAGCGCGCGCGAGCGCCACGCGCTGCTGCTGTCCGCCCGAGAGCTCCGTCACGCGGCGGCCTTCGAAACCGGCGAGGTCGACCCCCGCGAGCGTTTCGCGCACGCGGCCCGGCGCGTCCGCTTTCGAGATGCCGGCGGGCTCGAGGCCGAACGCGACGTTTTCTCCGACGCTCATGTGCGGGAAGAGGGCGTAATGCTGGAAGACCATCCCGAAGCGGCGCCGCTCCGGCGGGGTGCCGGTCACGTCCTCTCCGGCGACGAGAATGCGCCCGGCGTCCGGCCTCTCGAATCCCGCGACGAGGCGCAGCACGGTCGTCTTTCCACTCCCGGAGGGGCCCAGAAGAGCCACGATCTCGCTCTGACGCACGGAAAGCGAGACGCCGCGAGTCACAGGCTGCGTTCCGAAACTCTTCTCCAGCGACTGGAGCTCCAGCTCGACGGTCATCGTGCGTGGGAGATTACCGGAGTGCCTTCACGCCCCGATCCCGAGGGCCAGGAGCAGCAAACCCGCTCCGGTGAGCAGGACCGGAAAGATGGCGGAGACCGCGAGAAAGATTTTCCAGAACCGGCCGGCGGGCGCGCCCGACTGAAGGAAGATCTGCGCTCCGATGGGGTTGGCGGTCGAGGCCATCGGGGTGCCGGCGCCTCCGATGGTGACGCGGTAGAGAAGACCCTCGAAACCGAGCGGGCCTCGGGCGGCGGGGGCGAGAAGCAGCGACGCCGGCACGTTTGACGTCGAGGAGGGCAAGAACTTCGCCGAGACGGATTCGGCCGGTGAGAACCGCGAACAATGCGAGGGCGCCAGAGGCGGTCAAGAGAAAGCGCTTGAAAACAATCGCCCGGACCCCCCGGCGCGCGAGGGAAGTCATGCCCTCCGGCAGGCCGCGCTCAGCGGCTTCCGCGGCCGCGAACCTCCCGGTCCCAGGCCGACATCCAGGCGGCCCCCTCGCGTTCCAGGAGGCCCCAGTCGAGCCGCGCGGGGACGAGCTTCTGCTGGACGTCCCGGGCCCACGCGGGCAGGTCGGCCGGCGCGATGTCCGTGCGGGCCGGCAGCCGGTACGCCTTCTCGGCGGCGAGGCGCTGTGCCTCCGGGCTTCCGACCCATTCGAGAAACGCCCGCGCCTGCGCCGGATGTCTCGCTCCGGCGACGATGCCGATCGCGTCGTCGATCACGGGAGTTCCGCTCGCCGGAAACACGTACGCGAGGTCCCGGCTGTGTGTCATCTCGAGGAGGACGTCCGGGAGGTCCCACACCGTGACGAGGCCTTCCCGGCGCGCGATGCGCTGGACCAGGACGGACGCGTTCATCTCGTACGACTTCGTCTGCCCATCGAGCCGCTTCAGCCAGTCGAAGCCCTGGGCCGTCGTGCCGCTTTTTTCGATCGACCGGGCGAGGATCAATCCGAAGATGGCGCGCATCGTCCCGGAGGCCAGCGGGTATCGGATGATGATCTTGCCCTTCCACTTCGGGTCGAGCAGGTCGTCCCAGTCCTTCGGCGCGTCGGCCGCGGAGACGGCGGCCGAGTTGTAAACGATGACGGCGGGAGTGCGATAAGCGCCGAAGTACAAGTCGCGCGAGTCACGGGCCTCGGGCGGGATCGCGGGAGACCAGGTCGGCCGGTAGGGCGCAAGCAGCCCCTCGCGCGCCCCCCGGAAGAAAATCGTATCGGGACCGCCGAACCACAGGTCCGCCTGCGGATTCGCCTTTTCCGACCGGACGCGGTCGTAGACCTCCTGCGATCCCATGTCGAGCCAGCGCACGTCGATTTCGGGATGCGCCTTTTCGTAGGTGCGCTCCAGGAGGCCGAGCAGGTCGCGGCCGTGCGGCGAGTAGAGGACGAGGGGAGTTCGCTTATCGCCGCGGCAGGAGGCGGAGAGAATCAGCAGCAGCAGGAATGCCGGGACGGGCGCGCGGTCGCGATCGCCGGACGGCCTGGAGCGCAGGCCCATGTGCTGGCGCTCGCCGCCGTCAGCGCGCATCGGCGCCCCTCCACGCGAGCAGGTTCGCGAAAAGCCGGTACGCCCCGGGAACCCCCGCGGGAAGCTCCCGGAAGAACGCCAGGCCGGTGTAGATGTAACGGCCCTTTCCGATCTTCGCGACGAGCAGCGACCCGCGCTGCTCCGGCTCAGCCGGATCGTGCATCGAGAGGAGGGGCGTGTAGGCGGCTGTCCACGTGTGCGCGAAATAGATCCCTCGCTCCTGCACCCAGCCCTCCCAGTCCTCACGCCCGATCGCATTGGGCGAGCGGAAGATGGGATGCGTCGGATCGAGGATCGTCACCGGCGCCGTCTCATCCGTGACCCGGTCGATCGGGCGGATGATCTCGAGCTTCTCCGGAGCGAAGGCACCCTCCGTGAACCCGAGCTGCTGGTACTGCACGATGAGGAGACCGCCGGCACGCACCCAGTCGAGCAGGCGGCCGTTGGCATTGGCGAGAGAGGGCTCCGTCTCGTAGGCGCGGACCCCGAGGACGATCGCGTCGAATCCGGAGAGACTCCCGTGCTCGAGGTCGGCTCCGGAAAGGATTCGCACGGGGATCCCGACGGCGAGAAGCGCCTCGGGGACGCGGTCCGACGCCCCGCGCACGTAGCCGACCGCCGAGAGCTTCGGCAGGCGGAGATCGATCGCCGTGACCGAAATGGAAGCCTCCCGGGGGAAAGGCGTCGGGCGGATGTGCTCGTAGTCAATGGTCCGGATGGCCGTTCCGAAGCGCTCGCCCGACGCGAGGACGGCTGTCAGATTCACGGCAATCCGTCCCGCGCGCGCGCCGGCCGGGGGCGGCTTGAGCTCGAGCTCGACGAACGCGCGGTCCCCCCGTTTGGCGAGCGAGAAGCTCTGCGGCATAACCGTCCAGCCCTCGGGCGCCTGCGCTTCGACCCGACCCGCGAGCGAGCCGGGAGAATTGGAGGTGACCGTAACGGAGAATCTGGCGGGCGTCCTGGCTCGCGCGATCGGGAGGACGAGGAGAGGCGGATCGGCGGAAACCTCGACCCGGGGGACGGCGCGAACAGCGCGGCGAATCTCCCCGAACTCTTCGTCGCGGTATCGGAAGGTCGCCTCTCGCGTCACTGTCACCGGGACGCCCCCGATGCGCAGCGTCACGGAGGCCGAGAGCGGCGGGGGCCCGAACGGCTCGCCGCGGACGGACGCGGGGGCGGAGGCCCAGTCGTACATCGCGCCCTTCAGCGGCGTTCGCAGGAAGTACGGGACGGTGGGCGGGGCGTCCGTGGGCAGCGCGGTGGAGAGCTTCCATTCGGCGAGGGCTCCCGGCGGTACCGGCTTTCCAGCCGCCGGCGCGGGGACCGTCCAGCCGTCGGGAGAGATGAGCGCCGCCCGGTCCACCGCGATCTCCCCGCGCCCGGCGTTGGAGATCTGTACGGTCACGGAGACAGTTTCTCCGGGAGAAGCGGTCTCGCGGTCCGCGAGCGCGTCGAGCGCCACTCCGGCGGCGGCGGCGAGGGCGTTCTCCGCGGCGGAAATCTTCTCGTCCAGAACGGCCGCGGCCCCGCCGGAACCGGAGCGTCCGGCACCCGGGTCGTTTGGAAGAATCGCGCGCGCGCCTCGAAGCTCCTCGAGGAGGGCCGCGATCGCCGGGACCGAATCTGACAGGGAGGCGGGAGACAGTCGCGCGCGGGCGTCCCGGGCGAGACCGGCGATCTTCGAGAGCCTCCCCGAGAGCTCGCGATGGCGGGCCGGGTCGGCGACACTTGCGGCCAGAGACGGGAGCTCCGAGTCGGTCCCGGCGAAGAGGTCTCTGGCGTCCCGGCCGGCGCCGCCCTCGAGCCATCCGACGCGGGCCTCGTTCGGGCCGATCGGCTGGAGGGCCCCCGTCCCCTGCGATCGGTGGAGGCTGCGGCTCGCGACGGCGATCTGCTGGAAGGAGCGTCCCGTCAGCGGTTCGAGACCGCCGGTCGGCAGGACGAGCGTGGTCTTCTCCCGGTCGAGAAACCGGGTGGTCTGGTACAGAGTGGCGGGTTGCCAGGGGCGCAGGCCCTCGCCGGCGAGCGCGGGGAAGGCGGCGGGATCGCCGGCCGCCTGGAATGCCTCGCGCGCGATGACTCCGGATTCCTGGTGCTGGCCGTGGCCGTCTCTCGGCGTGCCGGAGAAGATCGCCACGACGACCTGCGGGCGGAACCGGCGGATGACGCGGACCGCGTCCTCCATCACCGCCTGCTTCGGCCACAGTTGGAGCGACTCGTCGATCGTTCTGGAGAATCCGAAGTCGTAGGCGCGGGTGAAGTACTGCCGCGCGCCGTCTAAGTGACGCGCCGCGTTCAACTCTCCCGTTCGGATCAGGCCGAGCCCGACCCCGAGGTCTTCGCCGATCAGGTTCTGACCGCCGTCTCCGCGCGAGAGCGAGAGGTACGCCGCCTCGCCCCCCATTCCCCGGGCGACGAGCGTCAGCAGCGCCGTGTCTTCATCGTCCGGATGGGCGGCGATCACGAGAAGGCGCCGGTTCGTCTCGAGCTTGCGCAGGAGCGGGTCGATGGCATCGATGCCCCCGGCCGACGCCGGCGGGAGGGCGGATCCGGGCGGCTCGGAGGCGGGAAGGGCGGACACGGCGACGAGCGCCGCGACAGCCAGCAGGGCAGGGACGCGAAAGCGCAGTTTTTTCACGCGCGCGAGTTTATGACGGGACGGCCTCGACGAGGCGACGGGGGGCGCCACTTTTCCAGCGAGCGACGAGGGTGAACGTGAGCAGCCTCAGGGGCGAGAGCGCGCCGTTTACCTGCGGGCCCCCTCACCCCGACCCTCTCCCCGAGCGCGGGGAGAGGGGGCTCCGTTGCTGTCGCTCACCGTGAGTATTCTCGAGCGCGCGAGCGGTTTCTGCGGAGGAAGGTTGTCGCGTTTCTGAAAGTCAGCGGTTCTTCAGTTTCGACCGGACGATCGGAGCCGAGGCCGCCGCGAGGGCCGCCAGCAGCGCCGCGATGAACTGCGCGCGTTTCTTCCCGTCCATCCGCTGCCATTCCCGCGTGATCCGGTCGATGGTGCTCTTCGAAACGGCGCCCGCCTGTCCGATGGCCCGCCGCGCGGATTGCACTCCTTCGCCCGACAGCGAAGCGAGGCTCGCGCCCGCTTTCGTCGCCTTCTCGGAGAAGCCGCGAAGCATCTTTTCGAGCGACATGCCCCGGGGAGCCGCCGCCTTTTTCCGGACGGCCGGCTTTCGGCGAACGGGAGTCTTGCGCCGGGCCGTCGCCGTGGTGGACTTTTTCGCCGGCGCCCGGCGGCGCGGTCTCGGCGCGCGCATCGCACCTTCTTCTTTGTTTTCGTCTTCCATCGGGTCACCTCCTGGAGAAATCTGGCCTCAGGCGGGCAGCCGGGAGCTCGTCGCTCACTCTCCGGCCGCCGTGAACACGGGCTTGATGTCGACGGGAATGTCGGAGAGGCGCGCGGTCACGGCGGCGATCTCCGGTGTCGACTTTCCGTACCGATCGAGCAGCCGTTTGCCCCGCTCGAAGTCCCCGGTCGCTTCGATCATCAGGAGCTCGTTCGAAAGGGAGCGGACCGCCTCCCGAAACTTCTCCCTCTTCGCGAGGAAGCGTCCGTTCGACGCGGGCACTATGGCCCCCTTCTCCCGGAACCAGTTCCACTGAACCGCGGTACCTCCCCCGTGCGCCTCCTCGAGCCCGAAGCGCATCGACCGGAACATCAATCCCATGTAGGTCACGGCGAGCGCGTCCTCGTCGAAAGACGTGAGCCACTTCTGGTCGAGCGCGTAAAGGATGTTCCAGAGGCCGACCGCGTCGGCCTTGCACTCTTCGATGGTTGAGTAGATGTTCTTCAGCAGGAGGCGCGCCTCGACGCGCTTTCCGCCGGGCACCGTGATCACGCCGGGCCCGAGTCCGTGCGAGAGCTCGTGGAAGAGAGTGTGGTTGAAATAGGGATCGAAGGCGACCTTCCCGGCCTGCGAAGGGTCCACGACGCGCTCGGCGACGGGGCGGCCGCTCTGCTGGAATTTCGCTTCCATGACGTTCTTGAGCAGAACCTTCTTGGATCCCTTCGCCTCGCGCACCTTCTCGTCGTTCGGGAGATTGAACGCGGCGGTCTGAACGCCGCGGCGCGCATCTCCCGACGTGAAAGCCTCCTGCACGACGCGGATGGGGGACTCGAATTTCCGGCTGAAATTCTTATGGGCCTCGGGCATGGGGAGGTTTTTCTCCATGTCGGGGAGGTGCTGCGCATAGACCGCGAGGTGCGCGCTCTCCGCCTTGTCGCGCACCGTGACGAAAGACTCGTAGGCGGCTTTGAAGTTGAAGAGCGAATCCTCGTAGACCTCGTAGGGTCCGATGGCGACCTCGATATCCGAGTCGAGGTCCATCCACGCCACGTCGGAAGCGAAGTACTGATCGGAGAGAAAAGCATCCGCCCGCAGGGAGAGAAATTTCCGCAGGGACGCATTCCCGGTCGAGGCCGCGGCGGCCCTGAGCTTTTCGGCGGCCCTGGCAAGGGCCGGCTGGTAGAACTTCGAATAGGGGATCGCGACGAGTCGGTCGCCGTCTCGTCGGATCACCGTGAAAAGGCTCTGGAAACTCTCGCGGTCCTGGGGGTGCGCCGCCACCCATTTTTCGAATTCGTCGCGGGTCATGTCGAGAGGGTAGAACCCGGCGCCTTTCGGCTTGGGGCGGTGCCCGACGAAGGGCTCGTCCCCCTTCAACCGGTCCCACGGTCCGGCGTTGATGTCGAAATATTCGAGCGCGGCCACCGCAGGGCCCCGCTTCTCGCCGCCGACTCGTTCGAGCGCCTGTCGCATCGAGGGCACTTCTTCGGAGACCTGCCGGGCGAAGATGGAGTCGAGCTCCCGGGACGCATCGATGAGGAGCTCGAGCGTCCGGGTCTCCCGCTCGTCCAGGAGTCCCCGGTCATACTGGATCCGCGTCGCCGGGAACTGCCGCACGCGCGCGGGGACATCCGGCGCTATGGCCAGGGAGTCCGCCGGTGCCGCGGCAGAGGAAGCGCTTCCCGCGGAACCTCCTGCCGCCGCCGGGACACTTCGTGTCGGAGCCTTCACCGCCGGGCCGCAGCCGGAAAGAGCGCAAGCCATCCAGAGGAGGGCGAGGGAAGGAAGCGCCGCCCCGGATCTTCTTCGCATTGGCGGGAATCTAGCATTCTTTGGACGGCGTAGATCTAGCATGCCGCCTGCCATGGAGATCGGCCGCGAGGAGGTTCTCGGGTGGTATCGCCGCAATCGCCGGCGGTCCGAGGAGCTGTTCGCGATGATTCCCGATCCGGCATATGTGGACCGTCCAATCCCCCTCAGAAACCCCATCTGTTTCTACGAAGGCCACATTCCCGCTTTCGGGGTGAACACTCTCTTGAAGCGGGCGCTCGGGCTGCCCGGTCTCGACCCGGAATACGAACTGCTGTTCGAGCGCGGGATAGATCCGGAAGCGCCGCCCGACGCGCCCGCCATTGCGTGGCCATCCCGCGGCGAAATCAAGGAGTACGCCCGATCGGCCGACGCGGCTCTGACGGGCGTCTTCGCCGAACGGCCTCTCGAGTCCGAGGACAATCCGCTGCTGCGGCGCGGGCAGGCGATTTACACGGTCCTGGAGCACGAGGTCATGCACCAGGAGACGCTTCACTACATGTGGCGGCGCCTGGCGTTCGACAGGAAAATCAAGCCTCGAGACGCGCCGCAGCTCGTTCTCGGCACCGGCCGAAAACGGGCGCCCGAAGCCGTCACCGTGCCGGCGGGGATTGCCACCGTCGGCGCCCTTCCTGAGGAGATTCCGTTCGGCTGGGACAACGAATTTCCAAAGCGGGCGGTCTCCGTCGAGGCTTTTGAGATCGACGTGCACAACGTGACCAACGCCGCGTTTTCCGAGTTCATCGAAGCGGGCGGATACGCTCGCGAAGATCTCTGGGACCCGGAAGGATGGGCCTGGGTCCGTTCCGAGAACGTTTCGCATCCCTCCTTCTGGGCCCGTGGCGCGCAAGGTTTCGAGTGGCTGGGAATGTTCGAGCGGATCCGGCTTCCTCCCGACTGGCCGGTCTGGGTGACGCAGGCGGAAGCGTCTGCCTACGCGCGCTGGAAGGGCCGGCGCCTTCCGAGCGAGCCGGAATACCACCGGGCCGCGTTCGGCACCCCGTCCGGTGAGGAACGCCCCTTTCCCTGGGGAACCGAACCGGCGGATTCGACCCGGGGGAACTTTGACTTCCAGAATTTCGAGCCCGTTCCCGTCGGCTCCTTTCCGGGGGGCGCCTCGGCGTGGGGGGTCCACGATCTGGTGGGAAACGGGTGGGAGTGGACCTCCACCATCTTCTCGGGATTCGCCGGATTTGAGCCGATGGCCTCCTATCCGCAGTACTCGGTCGATTTTTTCGACGGGAGGCACTACGTTTTAAAAGGGGCGTCCCCGGTCACGGGCCGAGAGCTCGTCCGCCGCTCACTGCGGAACTGGTTTCGACCGCATTACCCCCACGTGTACGCGTCGTTTCGCTGCGTCGGCCCCGCGGCCTGATGTCAGAATAGCCGCGCGCGACGCATCCAGCATGAGCCTCCCCACCAGCCTCGCCGCGCCTCCCGCCGAATCCGTGAGGGATTTCGCCTCCGACGTGCGGCGGGATCTCGCGCTTTCTCCCAGGCAGCTTCAGTCGAAGTACCTGTACGACGGGCTCGGGTCCACTCTCTTCGAGGCGATCTGCCGCCTGCCCTGGTACCGGATTACGCGAGCCGAGGCGCGTCTCCTGTCCACGTTCGCGCCGGCGATCGTTTCCGTGTTCTCGGAGCCGCTCACGTTGGTCGAGCTCGGCTGCGGGAGCGGCGAGAAGCTCGCAATGCTGGCCGAGGCCCTGAGGGCGCAACGCCGGCGCGTCGCGGTGCACCTGATCGACATTTCGCCCGTCGCGCTGGAGCTGTCCGAACGCACACTCGGGCGTCTGCAGCACGTCTCGGTCGTGGGGCACCGCGCCACCTACGAGGAGGGGCTGCGCCATGCTGCCGCGCAACGCGCCGACGGCGCGGCGATGCTCGTGCTCTTCCTGGGTTCGAATCTCGGCAACTTCGACCCGCCCGCCGCGCACGACTTCTTGAGCGGCATCCGGGCTTCGCTGCGGCCCGGAGACGCGCTCCTGATCGGCGCCGACCTCGTCAAGCCGGAGCGGGACCTCCTGCTCGCATACGACGACCCGCTCGGTGTCACCGCCGCTTTCAACAAGAACCTGCTCGTCCGCATGAACTCGGAGCTCCTCGCGAATTTCGACCTCCGCCAGTTCGATCACCGCGCCGTCTGGAACGCCCGGGAAGGCCGCGTCGAGATGCACCTGGTCTCGAGGGGTGACCAGGAGGTGACCATCGAGCGCGCCGGGATTTCGCCCCATTTTGCCGCCGGAGAGCCGATCTGGACGGAAAGCTCCTACAAGTACCTCCCCGAGGATGTCATCGAGCGGGGACGGCTGGCCGGTTTCCGTTCCGTCGAGCAGTGGATCGACTCGAGCGCGCGTTTCGCGCTGACCCTGTTTCTGGCCGACTGAACGGGCCGGAGCCACTCTCAGCCGGACCCCCTCCGCACCGTGTAATCTTTGCCGGTTCCCGAGACGTCTCTGGAGCGATTCGTGTTTTCCGCGGGGCGACGGTTTTGCCGGGGCCCCCGGTACTGGAGGCAAAATTGAAGTCTCTTTCGGCAGCGCTCGCGATCTGTCTGCTCCTTCCCTCGCTTCCCGTCGGGGGAGAGGAGCCGGTCGACCTCGACATGGAGAACCGGATCCGGCAGGAGGGTTTTCACGACTCGAAGGTGATGGAGACCGCGAGCCACCTCATGGACTCGATCGGGGCCCGGCTGACGGGCTCGCCCAACATGAAAAAGGCGAACGACTGGACGCGGCGCCAGCTCGCGGAGTGGGGACTCGTCAACGCGCATCTGGAGAGCTGGGGCCCTTTCGGCCGCGGCTGGAGCTACGAGCAGTGCACGCTGCGCATGATCACCCCGGACACCGTGGAGCTGCTCGCGCTCCCGGTGGCGTGGACCCCTGGCACGAACGGGCCCCTGCGCGCGAGCCTCGTTCGGGCAAAGCTCGCGACCGAGGAGGATCTCAAGTCCGAGAAGGGAAAGTTCGCGGGGAAGGTCCTTCTCCTCGGCGAGATGCGGGACGTCAGACCGTCGGAGACTTCGCTGTCGGAACGGTACGACGAGAAACGGCTGACGGAAATCGGGGCCTATGAAATCCCGGGCGTGACGTCTAGGCAGCGGCCGGGACAGCCCGCCTTCAACCGCGAAGAGTTTGCGAAGCGCCGGCGGTTTCGCCGCGCCCTGGATCGGTTCCTCGCCGAAGAAAAAGTCGCGGCCGTCCTGGAGCCCGGCGCTCTCGACGGAGGCACGTTTCGCGTCCAGGGGGTTTGGAACGGGTACAAGTCCGACGCGCCAGCCACGGTCCCGCAGGTGATGCTCGCGATCGAGCACTTCGGACGCCTGGCGCGCCTTCTGGACCGCAAGGAAGATGTGCAGGTGGAACTGAACGTGAAAACCCGCTTCCACACGGACGACACCATGTCCTACAACACCATCGCGGAGATTCCGGGGACCGACAAGCGAGGCGAGATCGTCATGCTCGGCGGGCACATGGACTCGTGACACGCCGGCACGGGTGCGACCGACAACGGCGCGGGTGTCGCGGTGGCCATGGAAGCCGTTCGGATCCTGAAGGCGTTGAACGTCCGTCCGCGGAGGACGATCCGCATCGCGCTCTGGAGCGGCGAAGAAGAGGGGCTGCTCGGATCCAA
>JBDUBI010000042.1:0-13330 GCA_040004225.1 Acidobacteriota bacterium | reverse complement strand
GCTCTCCGGCGGCGATCGCCTCTGTGCGGAGTCGCTCGCCATGTTCGTCTCCATCTACGGGTCCGAGGCCGGGAACCTGGCGCTTCAGTACCGCGCGACCGGCGGCCTTTACGTGGGAGGCGGCATTGCTCCTAAAATTCTCCCGGCCCTGCTCGCCGGCTCCTTCCTCGAAGCGTTTCGCAGCAAGCCGCCCATGGAGGAGCTTCTGGCAAGGATCCCGATTCGCATCGTCCGGGAGCCGAGGCTCGGGCTCTACGGCGCCGCGGCGGTCGCTTACAGGACGGCGATCGAGACGACGCGCCCCTCTTCGAAAACCACGCGCCGGGCGGCCCGGCGGTAATCCCAGCGGATCTTTCGCCTTCCATCTTCCTTGACCTCGACGGTCGAATCCGGCTGCCCGAGCAGCCTTCGGACTTCCGAGTACGTCATCCCTTCTTTGACGATCCCGACGCTGACGTCCTGGTCGCCCACGACGGCAGGCGCCGCCTCCGCGATGACCCGCTTGTGCTCCGATTCCTCGACGACCGCGTGCGTCTTCAAGAGAGGGTTGGTGAGCCGGTCGATCAACCCCGCGACCGTGGGCTTGTCCCGCACCACCCAGAGAACGGCCACGACGAGGACCACCAGGAGGAGCAGGCGCTTCATCGCCCCACCCCGGGCGCAGATTCCGGCGCTCCGGCGGGGAGAGAGCGCGCGAACACGGTCGATCTCCGGAAGAAAGTCCCGGCCGAGCTCAGCGTCGCGTTACCTCCGCAAGAGCGCGCTCGACCCGCGCTTCGAGGTCGGAAATCGTCCGGACACACGCGCCTCTCTGAGACGGCAACGCCTGCCAGAGAATCGTGTCTGGCGAAAAGACCGCGTCCTCGAGAGAAGGCTCCCCCTCGCTGCGCCCGAGTGTCCGCTCCTCGCGCAGCATCGAGCGGCGCGCGTGGAGCAGCGCGTCCAGAGCTTCCGCTCCCGGACGGATCCGGAAGGTCAGCATGAGCGGGGATTCCGCCTCGACGGCCAGGGCGCTCGACCCGGCTGCCTCCGGAAGCTCGCCGGGACTCTCGGAAAGCTCGATCCACTTTTGTGTGGTCATGAGGACGGGAGATTGCGAGCGTCGTGCCCGAACGGAGGCTCGCCGCAAGTGCCGGAGAAACAGGGATTTGAGATTTTCGGGGGAAAAGAAACCGGTCCGGAAGACCGAAAACCGTCACTTTGGGTGACGGAACGCTACTGTCCGAGGGAGCGCAGCGCTTCGCGGGCCCGGTTCGATCGTTCGACCAGCTCTTCCACCTTCTGGCGGCACCAGGCGACCTGCGAGGTCAGCACGAACCAACGGATGTCCGTCGCGCTCACATTGGGATCTTCCATGGAGGGCTCGTCCCACTCGATGCCGAGGGTGCGTTCCTCGCGGATCATGGCGCGCCGGGCGTAGCGAATGGCTTCCAGGTCTCCGGGCGACACCAGCTTCAGGTCGAATCGGAGCGTGATTCGGCGGGAAAGATCGATCCGGAGCGCGGCGGCCTCCGCTTCCCCGAAACCGGAGCCTCCCCCGGCCGGGTTCTCGACAACTCGAATGGATTTCATGAGCGGGAAGGCATTATAGACCCGTTTCCTGTCCCGGCGACCACCCATCTTTTTCCGGCCCGCAACATAGAATTCGCGTTTCAGCGGGAAAGGACGTCATGAACGAGAAGATACCCATCACGGTGGCGGCGGGCGACGGCATCGGACCCGAAATCATGGCGGCCACCCTCCACATTCTGGAAGCCGCGGGCGCAAGGCTCGAGATCGAAACGATCGAGATCGGCGAAAAGGTCTATCTCGCTGGAAACAGTGCGGGAATCGCCCCCTCGGCGTGGGAATCCCTGCGGCGGACGAAGGTCTTTCTGAAGGCCCCGATCACGACCCCCCAGGGCGGCGGTTTCAAGAGCCTGAACGTCACCACCCGCAAGACCCTGGGCCTGTACGCCAACATCCGGCCCTGCGTGGCCTACCACCCCTTCGTCGATACCCTCCATCCCGGTATGGACGTCGTCATCGTCCGCGAGAACGAAGAGGACCTCTACGCCGGGATCGAGTACCGGATCTCCCCGGACGTGACCCAGTGCCTGAAGCTGATCACCCGGCGCGGCACCGAGCGCATCGTTCGATATGCCTTCGAGTACGCCCGCGCCCACTCGCGAAAGCGAGTGACCTGTTTCACAAAAGACAACATCATGAAGATCACCGACGGCCTGTTCCATCGTGTCTACGACGAGATCGGGGCCGAATACCCGGATATCGAGAAGGAACACTGGATCGTCGACATCGGGGCCGCGAAGCTGGCGGACACCCCGGAGGCCTTCGACGTGATCGTGATGCCGAACCTTTACGGCGACATCCTCTCCGACGTGGCGGCGCAGATCGCAGGATCGGTCGGCCTCGCCGGCTCGGCCAACATCGGCGCGCGCTGCGCGATGTTCGAGGCGATCCACGGGTCCGCTCCCCGGCGCGCGGGGCAGAACCTGGCGAATCCGTCAGGCCTCCTTCTCGGCGCGGTGATGATGCTGGTGCACATCGGGCAGCCGGACGTCGCCGAACGCGTACACAACGGCTGGTTGCGAACGCTCGAAGACGGCGTGCACACATACGACGTCTTCGCCGAGGGCGTGAGCCGGGAGAAGGTCGGCACGAAAGAGTTCGCCGAGGCCGTCGTGAAGAGACTGGGGCACCGCCCCGAAAAACTGAAAGCCGTACATTACGGCGAGACGCCCCCCCGGGGAGCGGAGCTCACCAATGCGCCGCCGCCTCAGGTGGGACGGAAAGACGTGGTCGGAGTCGACGTGTTCGTGGACTGGCCGACGGGAACTCCGGACGAACTCGGGCGAAAGCTTCAGGCAGCCGAGGGGGGCGGTCTGAAGCCGACCCTGATTACCAGCCGTGGGCTGAAGGTCTGGCCGAATGGATTTCCGGAGACGTTCACGTCAGACAACTTCCGCTGCCGCTTCATGGCGGAAGCCGGCGCCGCGTCACTCACCCCCCGCAACATCATCGCGCTCCTCGAGCGTGTCACCGCCACCGGGCTCGTCTTCGGCAAGATCGAGACGCTCGCGGTTTACGACGGGGAGAAGGGCTACACGCTCGGTCAGGGGGAATGACGCGCCTTCGGTCACACGAGCGACCGGAGCGCAGCTCTGCTCCGTGACGGGCCGATCCCGGAGTACGCGCGCGGCAATTCCGGGGATTCACGAGGTGTAACTAGGGGGCGGCGACTTCCGGCCGGCGCACTTCGCCCGATATCCGTCCGGTTCCGACCGCTACCTGCGTTCGCTGCCGCGGAAGGTCCACCGAAAAAACTGATCCCCGGCCGGGCTCGCTCTCAACGGAAATGATCCCTCCGAGCGCGTCGACGATCTGTCGGACGATCCAGAGCCCCAGGCCGAGGCCCCCGTAGTGGCGGCCGGATACGGCGCGCTCGAAGCGTTCGAAGATGCGCGCCTGATTCTCCGGGGCGATTCCAATTCCGGAATCGGCAACGGAGAGGCGCACCCTGTCGCCCGTGCCGGTCAGAGAGATCTCGATCGGCTGACCGGCGCCGTATTTCATCGCATTGGCGACGAGGTTCGTGACGATCTGGTCCAGCCGGAGGCGGTCCCACGCCCCAACCTCAGGCTCCGGCGCGTTCACCAGGAATGCGCATCCCGCGCGCACCAGCGATTCCTCGAGGCGCGTTGCGACGTCCCGCACGACCGCGGAGAAGTCCACTGGCTCGATGTGCAGGTCGAGCCGCCCGCCCGTGATCCGGGAGATGTCCAGGAGGTCGTTGATCAGATGGGTGAGCCTCTCCACCTGGCGCTCGGATGTCGAGAGACGCTCCGCCAGCGCTTCGGGTGTGGGAGTCCCTCCTGTCCGAAGCCGCCGCAGGAGGCCCTGGATCTGGAGCTGCAGGGTCGTGACGGGTGTCTTCAATTCGTGCGAGGCCACGGAAAGAAACTCGTCCCGAGCGCGGATCGCCTCCTGCGCCTCCTCGTAGAGTTTCGCGTTGTCGATGGCCAGGCTCGCGCGGTAAGCGAGGGCCTCCGCCAGGGCGAGGTCGTCCGGCGTGTAGCTTCGCCCTGAGTCGGCACCCACGAAAGTGATCGTCCCCAGGAGTTGTCCGCGGACACCGATGGGAACACACATGTAGGAGCGGGCACCGAGCCTCGCCATCGCCTCGTAGTGCGCCTCGTTTGTGGTGGCGGCGCGCAGCATCTCCTCCGAGATCGACGATGCCAGCTCGGGATTCCCGGTGCGGAGGACATTCGGCGGCCCGTACGGGCTGTCGGGCATCGAAGGGTATTGCTGGACGAGCGCCTGCAGCTCGTTTCGAAGACGCGGGTCTGCGTGCTCCGTGGCAAGGCTCTTCAACGTGCCGTCGGACTCCCGCATATCGATGAGGCACCAGTCGGCCACCTCCGCCACCGCCAGGCGCGCGACGCTCGCGAGCGTGGTGCGGTACTCGAGCGAGGAGGCGAGCACCTCGCTCGCGCGAGCCAGAAACGACGAACGCGCTTCGTGCCACTCCGCCAGCGCCCGCTCCTGCCGCACGAGGTCGAAGAGCCTCGCGTTCTCCATCGCGACGCCCGCGCGCACCGCGAGATCTTCCGCGAGCGCCAGGTCGTCCGCTCCGAATCGGCGGCCGGACTCGGAGCTGACGAGCGTGACGATGCCGACCACGGCCTGCGAGTCCCGTATCGCCACGGTCATAACGGAGACCATCCCCATCTGCCGCAGGATCTCGTAGGATTCGGCGTTCCGGGCGACGGAGGCGAGGAGGTCGTCATCGACGTGCTCGATCAGCTCGGACGATCCGGTGCGCAGGACCTGCGGCGGGCCCACCGGAGCGTCGGCATCGAGCAGATTTGCGGTCTCGAGCTCTCGCGCGAGCTCGGCGCGCATTGGAAAAGCACACGTCACGGCGGCGCGGCGGATGTCCTCGTCGACGATCAAATCGATGAAGCACCAGTCCGAGATGTCCGGAACGGCGAGAGCGGCGACGGACTGGAGCGTCGTTCCGTAGTCGAGAGAGGAGGCCAGAACCTGACTCGCGCGAGCGAGGAAAGAGGAGCGCCGCTGAGCCGCCTCGGCGGCGGCGCGCGCCTCCTGCTCGCGTCGGAGAAGGTCCGCCCGTTCGGCCTCGCCCCTTTTCCGTTCCGTGACGTCGAGCGCGAAGGCGACGAACCGCTCCGCCGCTCCCGGCAGCAACGCCCCACCGAGCAGCACCGCCACGCGCTGCCCTCCCGCGTGGAGATATTCCTTTTCGTAGGGACGGAAGACTCCTTTCGTCTTCAGATCCCGGATGGCGTTTTCGTCCGCTTCCTTCCACTCGGAAGGCGTCAGCTCGTCCCATCTCACGTTCCCGGTTCCGAGCTCCTTGCGCGTGCGGCCGAGGATTCGAAGAAAGGCCTCGTTTCCGTCGGCGAGAGCCCCGGAGAGATCGCCAAACCCGATGCCGATCATCCCCGAGTCATACAGCCTTCTGAAGCGTTCCTCGCTCGCCGCGAGGGCGCCTGCGCTCGCCTGCGCGCGATGCCGCTCCTCCTGCTCCGCTTCGAAGAGCGCGGAAAGGCGCCGCGTCAGGACGATCGAGAGCACGACCGTGGCAGTGAGAGCCACCAACGCGATCCCGGCGAGAACGGCAAAGGAGAGCACGTTGGTGCGTTCGGAATCCAGAGCCGCGGCCTCCAGGGAGCGTTCGCGAGATTTCAGGAAGGAGTCGATGGCGGCTTCGAAGGCTTCTCGTCGAGGTTCGACGGTGTCGCCGAATATCTTCCCGACGGATTCGGCGTCGGCGCCGGAGCGGCGCAGGGCGATCGCCGCCAGGGCGGCGCGCTCGTGTTCCGCCTCGGCTTCCCGGAGCGCTCGAATGGAAGGGCTGCCCTTCAGCGGAGCCTGCCGCTCGAGCCTCGAAAGCTCGATCCCGACCGCGGCGCGCGAGCTTCCGAACTCCTTCAACCGGGCCTCGTCTCCCGTCAGGAGATATCCGCGCAACGTCGTCGTCTTCCGTTCGACGGCGGACTGGAATCGGCCGAATTCGATGATCTCGCGGGACTGGTCGAGGGCGAGCCGGCTGCTCGAAACGGCGCGGTTCAACGCGATGAGCGCGGCGGCGGCAAACACGAGGACCAGAAGCGCAGCCCCCGCAAATCCGAGCCGCACCTTCCTGCGGAACGCTTCCGGAGAGGACTTCTCGGTCGGTTCCCCGGCGGCTCGCCGGTGCGAAGAGGCCGGGCTCATGGAAGCTGCCGACTATGGCGCAAGAGCGCGACCGGGGCCAATTTGCGATGCGGAGCGAAGATCACTCCGCGGGAACGGGCAGCTCCGCGGCGTCCGCATACCCTTCCGCTCCGTCATGGCCACCGTGGTAGTCGGAAGCGCTCGGGCGCGCAATGCGCGACTGGGGCACGATCCGGTTACGGGTGAGTCCCCGGAAATCCTCCAGGCCCCTCCACCCACGATCGGCGCGCTTCTCCAGGAATTCGGTCATGTCGCGAAGAAGCGCCTTGATCACGTTGGGCCCGACGGCGCGGTCAAGCATGGCTGCGGTGCACACCTGCACGGTTCCGCATCCGAGGAGGAAATAGTTCAGCGCGTGCGCGAAGCTCGCAATGCCTCCGATTCCCGAAAAGCTCCGGTCCGGAAACGCGGACGTCATCTGGGCGACCTTGGCGAGTGACAGCGGAAGGATCGCGGGACCGCCGAGTCCTCCCGTCGAGACGAGTCCATCCACGTTCACCTCGAACTCGAGGGATTCGGGGTCGACGAGCGGCAGCGAGGTAAAGGTGTTCGAAGAGGAGATCGCGTCCGCGCCGCCTAAAAAAGCCGCCCTCGCCTCCACGACGATGTCCGTCGTCGAGGGGGTCAGCTTCGCCCAGATGGGAATCCGCGCCACCTCCCGGACGACCTGGGCGACGACCGACACAAGCTCCCGGTCCCGACCGATGTTCGAACCCATGTCCTGCCGGTCCATGTGGGGGCACGAGAGGTTCAGCTCGAGCGCGTCGGCGCCCTCCTCCTGGCAGACCCGGGCGAGCGTCTGCCAGTGGGCGAGCTCGGTATCGCTTCCCGACCCAGCCATGATCGAGGCCACCAGAATCTTTGCCGGGTGCGCCTTCTTGATGCGCGAAATGCGCGGAGCCCACCAATCGAGGGTCTTGTCAGAGATCAGTTCCCAGTTCCACGAAGAGTGAAGGGCGGTCCCGGGCCTCTTCTGCATGGAGATGCCCGTGGACTCGATCTCGGATCGCAGGAACTTCGTCTTCGGTCCCCGGACGTTGACGACCGGGTGAAGGCCGATCGTCTTCGTGACGACCCCTCCCCATCCCGACTCGAACGCCCGAAGGATGTTGGCTTCGGATTCCGTCGGGGGCGCGGACGAAAGCAGGAAGGGGTTCTCGAACCGGACGCCGGTGAAGTTGACCGAGAGATCGACGCTCATCAGGCCTCCGGTTGCAAACACAAAATTGTACGCCCGAAGACGGACACCGGGCGCTGGGGCCGCCATCGTCCCCGTTTCCGGCTTCCTCCCCTGCGTTTCATTTTCCCCCGGTTCCGGACCCCTGAGGCCCTCCACGTCCACGCCAGACGGGACGGCTGGCCTGACGGGTCTCCTCTTCCCTGCGCCTTCAGATATTCTTCTCCTTCCGCCAAGGAGGTTCGAGAAATGGCCAGCACGGCGCTATCGGAAGGCACGACCCGCGGCACGCATCAGGACGTGCCGGTCCTCCCAAATTTCATCGGCGGCCGCTGGGTTGCGTCGCCAGCCCGCGAGTTTCAGGAAGTCACGAATCCCGCGCGGGGAGAGGTCATCGCCCGCGCTCCCCTGTCGTCCGCCGCGGAAGTCGACCAGGCGGTCGCCGCCGCAAAAAAGGCCTTCCCGGCCTGGAGGGATACGCCGGTCGTGGCGCGCGCCCAGGTCCTCTTCCGTTTCAAGACCCTCCTGGAGGAGCATTTCGAGGAGCTGGCCCGGATCGTGACGACCGAGCACGGAAAGACTCTCGACGAGGCGCGCGGCAGCGTCCGGCGCGGAATCGAATGCGTCGAGGTCGCCTGCGGGGCCCCGTCCCTCTCGATGGGATATTCGCTCGAGAACATCTCCTCGGGTGTCGATTGCCAGGCGTACCGCCAGCCGGTGGGCGTCTGCGCCGCGATCGCGCCCTTTAACTTCCCCGCCATGGTGCCGCTCTGGTTTCTTCCATTCGCGATTGCCACCGGCAACACGATGGTCGTCAAGCCGTCCGAGCAGGTGCCGCTGTCTCAGAAACGGATGATCGAGCTTCTCGAGCAGTGCGGCCTGCCTCCCGGCGTTGTGAATCTGGTCAACGGCGCGCGCGAAGTCGTGGAAGCGATCTGCGACCACCCGGGAATCTCCGCGGTGTCGTTCGTCGGCTCGACTCCGGTCGCCCGCGCCGTCTATCGGCGCGCGACGCACTCGGGCAAGCGCGTCCAGGCTCTCGGCGGAGCGAAGAATTTCGTCGTGGTGATGCCGGACGCGGATTGGGACCGCGCGATCCCCGTGATCACCGAATCGTTTTACGGATGCGCGGGCGAGCGCTGCCTCGCCGGAAGCGTTCTTCTGCCCGTCGGGGAAGCGCATGCCGAGGCGCGCCAGCGCCTCGCCGAATCCGCGGGCGCGCTCAAAGTCGGGGACGGGACCGAGAGCGATGTCGACATGGGCCCCGTGATCAGCGGGCGCCATCGCGACAGGGTTCTCGACTACATCGAGAAGGGCCTCGCGGAAGGGGCACAGCTCCTCCTGGATGGAAGACAGGTACGGGTTCGCGACCGCGAGAAGGGGTTCTTCGTCGGACCGACCATCTTCGACGGCGTGTCGCCGGAAATGACCATCGGCCACGAAGAAATTTTCGGGCCCGTGGCGTCGATCCATCCCGTCCGGACCCTCGACGACGCGATCGCAGTGATGCAGTCGCATCCCAACGCGAACGCGACGTCCATTTTCACGTCGAGCGGAAAGTCCGCCCGCGAATTCGCGCGCCACGCCTCGGCGTCGATGGTGGGCGTGAACATCGGGGTCGCCGCCCCGATGGCGTATTTTCCGTTCGGCGGGTCGAAGGACAGCTTTTTCGGAGACCTGAAAGTACACGGGCGCGATGCCTTCGACTTCTACACGGACAAGAAGGTCGTGATCTCGCGCTGGTTCTAGTCACGGGGTTTTTTGGTCGGTGAGCGGAGGACACATGCCACGGAAAGTGCTCGGCGGTCTCATCCAGTGCGCGAACCCCCTGTCGGACGCGGACGCCTCGACGAAGGACATATCGGACGCGGCCATCGAGGCCCACATTCCTCTGATCGAAGAAGCCGGTAAACGCGGCGTTCAGATCCTCGGCCTTCAGGAAGTGTTCAACGGGCCCTACTTCTGTCCGTCTCAGGACGCGCGCTGGTACGACATGGCGGAGCCGGTGCCCGGCCCCACGACGGAGCGCCTGGCGGAGTACGCGAAGAAGTACCGGATGGCGATGGTGATCCCGGTCTATGAGCGGGAGCAGGCCGGCGTGTACTACAACACCGCCGCCGTGTACGACGCGGACGGTTCGTACCTCGGCAAGTATCGAAAGAACCACATCCCCCACACGTCGGGCTTCTGGGAGAAATACTTCTTCAAGCCGGGCAACCTCGGCTACCCGGTCTTCCAGACGCGGTACGCAAAGGTGGGCGTCTACATCTGTTACGACCGCCACTTCCCGGAGGGGGCTCGGCTCCTGGGTTTGAACGGAGCGGAGATCGTGTTCAACCCGTCCGCGACCGTGGCCGGGCTCTCCCAGTACCTCTGGAAGCTCGAACAGCCGGCGCACGCCGTCGCCAACGGCTACTTCATGGCCTGCAGCAACCGCGTCGGGACGGAGGCGCCCTGGAACATCGGCAAGTTCTACGGCACTTCGTACTTCGTCGATCCGCGCGGCAACTTTCTCGCCGTCGCCTCCGAAGACAAAAACGAGCTCATCACCGCCGAGATGGACCTCGACATGATCGAGGAAGTCCGCCGCGTCTGGCAGTTCTACCGGGACCGCCGGCCCGAGACGTACGAAGCGATGGCGTCTCTCGTCGGATGACGACGACTCTCATCCGGAACGGGACGATCGCCACCGCGACCGATCTGTACCGCGGGGACGTGCTGATCGAGGGCGAGAAGATCTCCGCGATCGGAACGGCGCTCGCGATGCCGGCGGACGTGACGATCGACGCGACCGGCAAGTACGTCCTTCCGGGCGGGATCGACGTCCACACGCATCTCGACATGCCGTTTGGCGGGACGACTTCGGCCGACGACTTCGAGTCCGGCACCATCGCGGCCGCCCACGGCGGAACGACGTCCGTGGTGGACTTCGCGATTCAGTACCGCGGCCAGACGCTCCACCACGCGCGGGACGCATGGATGGCGAAGGCGGACGGCAGGGCCGCGATCGACTACGGCTTCCACATGATCGTCACCGAGCTCGACGGCAAGGTGGAAGCGGAGATGGACGCCCTGGTCGGACAGGGAATCACCTCCTTCAAGCTCTTCATGGCGTATCCCGGCGTGTTCATGCTCGACGACGCGTCGATCTTCCGGGCGCTGCTCCGCACCCGCGAGAACGGCGGGACGATCTGCATGCACGCGGAGAACGGCGGCGTCATCGACGTGCTCGTCCAGCGCGCGCTGGCGGAAGGCCATCGCGCCCCGAAGTATCACGCGCTGACCCGTCCTTCCCGCGCCGAGGGCGAAGCGACCCACCGGGCCATCGCTCTGGCGGAAATGGCGGACGTTCCGATCTACATCGTCCACCTCTCCGCGGCGGAAGCGCTGGAGAAAGTGACCGAGGCGCGCGACCGGGGCATCCCGGCGTTCGCCGAGACGTGCCCCCAGTATCTCTTTCTGTCCTACGCGAACTACGAAGAGCCCGGGTTCAACGGCGCGAAATACGTCATGAGCCCGCCCCTGCGCGCCGCCGGCAACGAGGAGCGGCTCTGGAGGGGCCTGGCCGGCAACGATCTTCAGGCGATCTCGACCGACCACTGCCCGTTCTGCATGCAGGGGCAGAAGGAGCTCGGGAAAGACGACTTCTCGAAGATTCCCAACGGCGCCCCCGGCATCGAGACCCGGATGAGCCTGGTGTGGGACGGGGGGGTCCGGGCGGGGCGGATCTCGATCAACCGCTTTGTCGAGCTCACGTCGACTTCCCCGGCGAAAATCTTCGGGCTCTTTCCGCGCAAGGGCACGATTGCGCCGGGGTCCGACGCCGACATCGTGGTCTTCGACCCGGAAAAGAAGGTCACACTTTCGGCGAAGACGCTCCACATGAAGGTCGACTACAACCCGTACGAGGGCCGCGAAGTCACCGGCGCCGCCGAAACCGTGCTCTCCCGGGGACGCGTCGTGATCGACCGGGGCCGCTTCGTCGGGAAGCCCGGCGCCGGCTCGTTTCTGAAACGCAGCGCCCGATCCTAGCGGTTCCAGAGGAGGTCCCATGAGCACCACGAAGACGAGCGCCCCCACGTCGGAGCTGACTCGAACGGTCCGGGAGAAACACCGGGAGTTTCTCTTTCCCGCCACGATCCAGTACTACAAGGAACCGCTCGTCTTGACCGAAGGCAAGGGCCTGCGGATCCGGGACGCGGATGGAAACGAGTACCTCGATTTCTTCGGCGGGATCCTGACCGTCTCCGTCGGGCACGCCAACGACCGGGTCAACGCCGCGATCCGCGCCCAGATCGACCGGCTGTCCCATGTGTCGAGCCTCTATCCCACCCTGCCGGTCGTGGAGCTCGCGGAGCGCCTGGCGCGGATCACCCCGGGCAACCTGAAACAGACCTGCTTCACCGCCTCAGGAACCGAAGCGGACGAGACGGCGGTGATGATGGCGGAGCTCGCGACAGGCTCGACCGAGATCATCGCTCTTCGCCACGGCTACTCCGGCAGGTCGACGCTCGCGCAGTCGCTCACCGGGCATTCCACGTGGCGCCCCTTGCCCTCGATGGTGCCCGGGGTCAAGCACGCCGTATCTCCGTACTGCTACCGATGCCCGCTCCACCTGACGTACCCGTCGTGCGGGATCGCCTGCGCGACGGACATCGAAGAGCTCATCCGCACGACCACGACCGGGCGCATCGCGGCGTTTATCGCGGAGCCGATCCAGGGCGTCGGAGGGTTCATCACTCCCCCGCCGGAGTATTTTGACATCGCCGTCTCCATCATCCGGAAGTTCGGCGGCGTCTTCATCTGCGACGAGGTGCAGACGGGATTCGGCCGGACCGGCGGCACGATGTGGGGCATCGAGCACTGGGGAGTCCAGCCCGACATCATGACCGCGGCGAAGGGGATCGCCAACGGAATGCCGCTCGGCATGACGATCGCGACGCCCGAGATCGCCTCCGCTTTGAAGGCGCTGACGATCTCGACCTTCGGCGGCAACCCGGTCTCGACCGCCGCGGCGAACGCGACGATCCAGATCATCGAGGAGGAGGACCTTCCGTCAAATGCGGCGCGCATGGGGGCGCTCCTCCGCGCCGGGCTCGAGGAGATGAAGGCGCGCTTTCCGCACTCCGTGGGCGACGTGCGCGGGATGGGGCTCATGCAGGCGATGGAGCTGGTCGTAGACGAGGTCTCAGGAGACCGGACCCCGGATCCGATGCTGACCAATCGGGTCTTCGAGGCGGCGCGTGAACGCGGGCTCTTAATCGGAAAGGGCGGTCTCTACGGGAACGTCTTCCGGATCGCGCCGGCGTTGAACGTGACGGCTCCCGACATTTCGGAAGCCCTGGCGATCCTGCACGACGCGCTCGCGGCGGCCGGCGCCCGCTGATCGAGAAGAAGGCCGCGCCCGTGCCCGCCGTCGGCCGCAACGTCCTCCGCAAGGAAGGAAAAGGGAAGGTCAACGGCGCGGCGAAGTACATCGACGATCTCTCTTTTCCCGCGATGCTCCACGGGACGACGATCCGCTCGACGATTCCGGCCGGACGGATCCGCTCCGTCCGGCTGGAGTTCGAGCCCGCCGGTTTCGTCGTCGCCGACGCGCGAGACATCCCGGGGAAGAACGTCATCGCGCTGATCGAAGACGACCAGCCGTGCCTGGCCGACGGACGTGTCCGCCATGTCGCCGAGCCCATCCTGCTCGTCGCGCACGAAAACAGGGAAGCCCTGCTCGGAGCCCGGGCGTCGATCGACTACGAGGTCGAGGCCGCCGTGGAGGACCCCGCTCTCTCGCCCCGCGTTTTCAAGGAGATTTTGATAGAGAAAGGGGACCTCGACCGCGGCTTCGCGCGCGCCGACCGCGTCGTCGAAGGCGAGTACCGGACCGGGCACCAGGAGCAGCTCTACATCGAGTGC
>JBDUBI010000131.1:0-13360 GCA_040004225.1 Acidobacteriota bacterium | reverse complement strand
TCGAGGCCATTTTTAAGCGAGCTCGTCTCTCCGGTTCAGGCAATTTTCGAGAACGTGTATTTCTTCGCGGGAAAAGCGGGTTCCCGCGAGACCGCCGGCGCGATCGCCGCAACGCTTCGCGACGAAGAGTCGAGGTTCGCGAAGACGATGTCGGAGGGCGCGGACCGCGTCGGCGAAGAGCTCGAGCGCGTACGCCGCCGGGGCGAGACGGTCGTCGGAGGCGACGCCGTCTTCCGGTTCTACGACACCCACGGAATCCCGCTCGATCTGATCGAAGAGATCGCTGGCGACGAGGGCGTGTCCATCGACCGCCGGGGATTCGAGGAACTGCTCGAGAAGCAGCGGGCGTCCTCCCGGGCGTCCGCCCGGTTCGACGCGTCCGACGGGGCGGTCTTCGAACGGCTCGGGCTCCCGGCGGAGCACTCGGAGTTCCGGGGCTACCCCGAGCAGGACTTCACGACGCTTCCGAAGGCGGCCGTGGTCGGTCTCGTCCGCGATGGAGAGCCGGCCGAGTCCCTCTCGGCGGGAGAAACCGGCGACGCGGTGACCGACCGCACGGTGTTCTACCCCGAGGGCGGAGGCCAGATCGCCGACCGTGGGCGCTGGAGCTGGGAAGGCGGCGAGGCGGAGGTGGAGGACGTGCGGCGCCCGCTTCCGAGCATCATCGCCCACCGCGTCCGTGTGCTGCGGGGGCGGCTGACCGTGGGAACGTCCGTCGCGATGGACGTTCCCGAGTGGGCCCGGCGGCGGACGCAGGCGAACCACACGGCGACGCATCTTCTGCACGCGGCGCTGCGGCAGGTGCTCGGCGCCGGTGCTCGCCAGATGGGGTCGCTCGTCGCGCCCGACCGCATGCGGTTCGACTACGCCATCGCGACGCCTCCCACGCCCGGGCAGATCGCGGAGATCGAGCGGATCGTGAACGAAGCGGTCCTCCGCGACGCGCCCGTCTCCAAGGAAGTCATGACGATGGAAGACGCCCGCGGAAAGGGCGCCGACATGTTCTTCGGCGAAAAGTATGGCGAGCGGGTGCGGGTCGTGTCCGTCCCGGGAGTTTCGGTCGAGCTCTGCGGCGGCTGTCATGTAAATCGCACGGGCGAGATCGGCGCCTTCAAGATCGTCTCGGACAAGGGGCTGGCGGAGGGGGTCCGCCGGCTGGAAGCCGTGACATCGCTCGGAGCGGTCGAGCTGCTGCAGCAGGATGAGCGGATCCTCGGAGAGATCGCGGCGGCGGCGCAGTCGCCCCGCGACGGACTGCTCGCGCGGTGGCAGGAGAGAGAGGATCGCGTGCGCGCGCTCGAGCGCGAGGTCGCCTCGCTCAAATTGAAACTCGCCTCCGGCGACGGCGGCGGAGCAAACCCGGAGATCGAGGTAGACGGGGTCCGGGTCGTCACCCGAATTGCCGCCGGACTGTCGATCCCGGAGCTGCGCCATCTCTCGGACACGCTGCGCTCGCGGCTCAAGAGCGGCATCGTCGTCGTGGGCACGGCGAAAGACGGCAAGACTTCGGTTGTCACGGCGGTCACGGCGGACCTCTCGCCGCGGATTCCGGCCTCGCGGCTGGCGGCGCGGATCGGCAAGGCTCTCGGGGGCAGCGGCGGGGGCAAGGCAGACCTCGCCCAGGCCGGAGGAAAGGACGAGGCGCTCCTGCCCGGCGCGCTGAAAGAGGCCGAGGCGGCCGTGCGGGAGATCCTGGCTGAGAGCGCCGCCGCCGTCTAAGTGTATCCATTTCAGTAAGTTAGCGGCCTCACCCCGCCCGGTCGGATGCCGTCGGAGTCGTCTCCCGCGCTCGGACGCTTCCGGAAGGGCGTTATAATTTCCTGCTCCTAAATCTGAACAAATAAACGGCAGGAACAGATGAAACGTCGCATCCTCCCCGCGCTCGGGGCGCTCGTCGCGCTTTCCGGCATCGCCTCGGCGACTGTGCGCGTCGGCGTCAAAGAGGGGAAGCGCTTCATCTACAACGACGGTGTCGGCTTTTCCTCGCGCGAGTCGATTCACAGGAGCGACGCCTGGCTGGCGGCGCGTGTCGGCATCCCCTCCCTCTACGATGGGCTCATCGACCACGCGGCCCGCGCGGCAGCCGTGGACCCGAAGCTGGTCAAGTCGGTCATGCTGATCGAATCGGCCTTCAATCCCTCCGCGGTTTCCCGGAAGGGCGCTCGTGGCCTGATGCAGCTCATGCCGGAGACCGCGGGTCAGTACGGGGTCCGGAATTCTTTTGATCCCGCCGAGAACATCTCCGGAGGAGCCCGGCACCTCGCCTACCTGCTTGGCGTCTACAACGGAAACGTCGAAAAGTCGCTCGCCGCTTACAACGCCGGCGAGCGAGCTGTAGCGCGGTACGGAGGCATTCCTCCTTTCAACGAGACCCGCCTCTACGTGAACAAGGGCTTGACCGCGTATTACGGCAAGGCCGCCCTGGGCGGCGGATTCGGCCGGCCCGCGACCGAGAGCTGGAGGGTGGTGGGAAGACCGGTACGGATGACGCGGGACCGCCGCAATCGCCCGGTAATAACCACGGAGCTCTCGGCCCGCTCCGGCCTGCGCAGTTAGAGTCGGAGGCGGCGTGTCGCGAGCGACAACGGGCGAGGTGACCGCGGCGGAACAGGGCGTTTTCGTGGTTCACCTCTCGCGCGCGCGGAAGCACCTCCAGGAAGAACGGTACGACGTCGCCCGGCAGGAGCTCGACCTCGCCGCGCTCGCCCGGCCGGCCGACGAAGACGTTTTGAACCTCCTCTCCGTCATCGAGTTCAAGCGGGGCTACTACAATGAGGCGGCGCGGGCATGCCGCGCGTTGCTCCACAACAACCCGATTTCCGCGATCCTCCACTCGAACCTCGGCTTGATCCTGTTCAAGGCCGGCGTGCTCGTCGAAGCCGAGCAGGAGCTGCGCCGCGCTCTCGAGCTCCAGCCGGATCACGTCCGCAGCCACCTCTACCTGGGTCTGCTCTACCGGATGCGCGGAAAGCTCGGGCTCGCCCTCGAGCACCTTCGATACGCGGGGGCCAAGCGCGTCGTCGTCGAAATCGAGGAAGCGTTGAGGCGGAACGTGCGCGAACCGGGGGCCCGCGTGTCCGCGCCCGCGGTCTCGCGTTCGCTTCCCTCTCCTTCTGCGCTGAAGCTCGCGGGGCCCCTCGGGCCCGCGCGGTCCCCGGCCACGACCGCGCCGGCGAGCGGCCTGCGTCCGAAAGAGGCGGAGGCAGGCGACGAATTCCCGCTCTCACGAGACGTGCCCGCGCCAGGGTCTGGCAGGGAGCTCGAAGAGCGGGCTCCCGCCCCATCGGGCGCCCGAACCCCGCCCGACGGGGCGCACGAGTCCGAATCCCTTCCCGGGAGCCCGGGCGTCGAAGATCTCGCAGGGTGCCCGGCCGAGGATCGGGAGACCACGGGGCTGGCCGAGCCCGACGCGTCGTCTCCGGAAACGACCGACCGCCTCGAGGCTTCCCCGGTGATTCTCGCGCCGTTCCCGGAGGCCGAGTTGCCCGACGAGCCCGCGTTTCTCGGCAACGATCGGTCGTCGGCGGACGGTCTCCGGGAGCCCTTCGTTGCCGAGGCGATCGAAGCCGAAATCCCCGACGAAGTCGCAGGGCCCTCAGACGGGCGCCCGCCGGTGCCGGCCCGCGAGCTGACGGGTCCGCTTTCGCGCGAATCCCGTGTGGCGGCGGCCGCGCAGAAAAGCCGCGCGGCGGAAGAGTTGTCGCGTTCGGAACCCGCGATTCCCGCCGCCGGCGCGGGGGCTCCGTCGCACGATGAAATCGAGTCGCGCCCCCTTTTCCACGTGAGGCCCGAAGGCGGGCTCGAAATCGCCTCGCGCGGCGTCGTCTACGTGCGGAAGGGGTCGGTCGTCTGGTACAGCGGCAAGATGCGCTTTTCTTCCGAGTCGACCTTTCGGGGCACCCGGCTCGAAAAGATTCTCCGAGCAGACGGGCGCGGGTACCTGTTCGTCAACGACCCGGGACGGCAGGCGTACCGCCGCGACATGAATGGCCACGCGCTCTTCCTCGAAGGGAGCCGTGTCCTGGCCCTCGACCACGGCCTCTCGTTCCGCCTCGAGCCGATCCACGATTTTCGCATGAACCGCCGCGTCGACATTCTGAAGATCTTCGGGCGCGGTAGCGTGATCCTTTCCGTCGGCGGGGCGCTGCTGTCGCACGAGGTCACTCCTGAGTTCCCCTTGAACGTCTCGTCCCGCGACCTGGTCGCGTGGACGGGAGAGCTCGTTCCGTCGGTACTCGAGGACCGCTTTCTCGAAGAGGTGATGATGCCGGACATCGGCAGCGCGCCGAAGATCCGGTTTGAAGGCCGCGGAACGGTCATGACGGAACCCCCGCGCCCCCGCCGCCGCGCATCGGACCTCGCCCGCGCCCCCGAAGCCGACCGCCGGTCCTGAAAAAGCGGAGGGGAGCGCGCACACCGCGCGGATCCAGGCGGCAGGCCGCCGTCCGATGCGGCCGTACCGCCTGCTTTCAAGTCCGCGCGCAGGGGCGCAGAAACACGGGAGCTGGCCTCCGGATCCAGGCGGCAGGCCGCCGTCCGATGCGGCCGTACCGCCTGCTTTCAGGTCCCCGCGCAGGGGCGCAGGGACACGGGAGCTCACCGTGCGTCTCGCTCTGCCCGTCACGAGCCCGCGAAGCCCTCCAGACGCCTCCGCGCGGCTTCGAGGATGCGGTCCACGGAGACCTGGTCCTCGTGTTCGCAGTAGAGGCGCACCATCGGTTCGGTGCCCGAGAGTCGGTGAAGGAGCCACCCTCTTCCGCCAAACACATACTTGACGCCGTCGAGATCGCTGACCCCCGTCACGGCCTCTCCAGCGACGTCGTCCGGCGGCTCTCGACGCACCGCCGCCAGGAACCCCGCGATCACATCGACGGGGAGGGAGACGTCCACGCGGCCGTATGCGAACTCGCCGAATTCCGCCGCGAGATCTTCGAGCGCTCCGTCCAGATTCCGTCCGGAAAGGGCGAGGCTCTCGATCAGCAGCAGGGCGTTCAAGACCCCGTCGCGTTCCGGGAGGTGGAAGGAAAATGCGTAACCGCCGCTTTCCTCCCCGCCCGCCTGAGCGTCTCCGCGATTCATCAGGTCCGCGAGGTACTTGAACCCGATCGGGGTCTCCAGGAGAGGGACCTGCAGGGAGGCGGCCACCCGGTCGATGAGAAGGGACGTCGAGAACGTCTTCGCGATCCCTCCGGTCAGCCCGCGGCGTCGATAAGCATGCAAGAGGAGGAGCGCCAGGATTTTGTGCGGCGATACGAAGAGGCCGCGTCCGTCGAGCACGCCCAGCCGGTCGGAGTCCCCGTCCTGGGCGACCGCGAGGTCGAGGCTCTCGTGCCGGACCTTTTCGGACGCCGCGTGGAGGTTCGCCGCGATCGGCTCCGGGTGAACTCCCCCGAAGAGCGGATCCCGGTCCGCCCGGAACGGCACGACCCGCGTCTTTCCTCCCGACAGGATGTCGGCGACGAGAGAGCCCGCCGCGCCGTGCATGGAATCCGCGAGGACCGACAGACCCGCGCCCCGCATCGCGTCGAGGTCCACGCGAGACTGGATCCGATCGCGATAGGGCCCGAGGAGGTCCTGAACACGCACGGTCCCCGTCCGTTTCGAAGAAACCGGCGCTCGCGAGGCCGCGCGGGCGACCTCGTCGTAAAGCTCCGGCGGGGCGCTGCCTCCGAAATGCGACTTGATCTTGAAGCCGTTGTACTCGCCCGGGTTGTGGCTTGCGGTGATGGCGATTCCTCCGGCCAGCCCCAGCCGGCGCACGTGGTCCGACACGGCCGGCGTCGGGATGGGGCTGTCCGTCAGAAGGACGTCGATACCACCGCGGGCGAGAGTGTCCGCGGCGCGGCGGGCAAACTCGGGGGAAAAGAAGCGGGTGTCGTGGCCGACGACGATCGTCCGGGTGTCTCCCTCCGGAAGCGAGCGATAGACCTCCGCCATCGCCGAGGAAAGACGCTCGATGGCCGCGAACGTGCAGCCCTCGGCGATCACACCGCGCCATCCGTCGGTGCCGAGGGGAAAAGTCAACGAGCCGGGGCTTTCTCGGCGCGAGGAGGTCGAAGCGCGGCGAGCCGTTCTTCCGTCAGCCCCTCGCGTGCCAGAAATTCCGAGGCGCGCGCGAAGCGGAACCCCCGCGCCGACAAACCTTCCAGGAGGAGCGGGACCCTCGGCGCGACCGGGTCGTCCCGGTCGCTTCCGAGATGCAGCAGGACGATCCCTCCGTTTTCCGCCCGCTCGACCAGCGTCTCCACCACGCGACGCGAACTGCGGTAGCCGCGCGACCGCGGACTCGAAATCCAGTCCAGGCCGTCGAGACCCGCCCGTCCGCCGGTCCAGCCCACGTGCCAGTAGCCGGCTTCCGCGGCCCATCGGCGGACCTCCTCGTTCTGCTCGCCGAACGGCGCCCTCCAGAAAGGGTCCATGCCCCGGCCGGTCGCCTCACGGAAGAGCCGGTCTGTCCGCGAGAGCTCGCCCGTCAGGAAGGCGCGATCGACGCCGGGCTTTGTTGCCTGCCTGCCGTCCGTCGCATACGTGGTCAAGTGCGGATGGGTCTCCGTATGGTTCCCGACCTCGTGGCCGTCGGCGACGATCCGCCGCACCGTGTCGGGATACCGCCGGATGAACTCGCCCGTCAGGAAGATCGTGGTGTGAATTCCGTGCGTCCGCAGGGCGTCTAAGATCTCACCCGCGCCGCGGTCCGACGAGCCCGCGTCGAACGAGACTAAGACCTCTCGCCGATCGCGCGGGCCCCGCGAAAGATCGGGAACCGAAGGAAGCCGGCCCTCCGCGCGCGCCAGCGGTGCCGGGGGCAGGGGCAGGGGGGCATGGGCGGCGGCCCGATCGGAGGGCCGGGAAGCGGCGGTAAAAGCGGGATCGGGCGGCCGCGCAGGGACCATCGGAGGCTCCGCGAGGCGGCTCGAGGCGGAAACAGGTGCGGGCGGCGAGAGGAAGGCTGAGGCCGGCGGCGCGGCGGGACGAACCTCCTCGGCGGGAGGCGCCGCCAGGGGGAGCGCCCCGATTCGATAGGGACCCGGCGCCAGGACGTGGTCGAAGCGGAATCGGCCGTCTCCCGCGACGGTCGTCGCGCTGAACTGCCCGCCCGAGAAGAGAAAGACGGCCGAGCCTGCCGGGGCGGTGCCCTCGATCCGGGCGCCCTCGCGCTCGGTGGTCACCCTCTCGATCCTCGCGAGGGGCGGACGCCGGAAGGGTGAGAGCCGGGATGGGCTGTTCAACCGGTCGAGCTCGGCCACCGTGCGAAGGGCGAGAAGGGCGGGCGCCGAGCAGGCCAGCAGGACCGCCAGAACGGCCAGCCGCGGCGGGACGGGGCGGCCGAGCTTCCGGCGCAGGCGGATTCCGATCTCCGCGCGGCCCGCTTCCCGGGCGCACTTTGGCGAGCAGTAAAGGTGCCCGCGAAGTTTGACCTGGCAGAGAGTGCAGATCGGCTGACGGCAGCGATGGCATCCCCGGTGCGCGCGCTTGCTCCCGTGCACCGGGCAGGGAACGTTCATGGAGCTATTATCACCGGGTGGGGGCCGCCTTCGCGCTCGGGCTGAGGACGTCCGCCGCCCAAATCTCTTGAAGCTGAATCTCCCGAACGCCCTCACTCTCCTGCGGATCTTTCTCGTTCCCTTTCTCGTCGTCGTTCTGCTGACCAAGTTCGACGGCCGCGAGATCGTGGCGCTCGCGATCTTTCTGACGGCGACCCTCACGGATTTTCTGGACGGGTGGGTGGCGCGCCGCCGCGGCGAGATCACGACTCTGGGAACGCTTCTCGACCCGATCGCCGACAAGCTGCTGATTTCCGCGGCGTTCATCTCGCTCGTGGAGGTCGGCCTGGTGCCCGCCTGGATGGCGGTCGTGGTCGTCGGGCGTGAGTTCGCCGTCACCGGTCTTCGAGCGATTGCGGCGGACCAGGGCGTGATCATCGCCGCATCGGCGTGGGGCAAGCTCAAGATGGCGTCGCAGATCGCGGCCATCAGCCTGCTGATCCTGTCGGAGCGCTACGACTTCCTCGCCATGCCGGGACGGGTGGCGCTGTGGGTGGTCGTCGTCATTGCGCTGGCGTCCGGGGCTCAGTACTTTGCGATTTTTCTGCGCCGGATCGTCGCTTTCTCGCCCCCCGGGTAGGGCGCTCCCGGGGGGCCTTTCATCCGGCCTGGCCTTTGACCAGCAGGTATCTCCAGATAGGGCGCCCTTCCTGGCGGTATTTGAGCTCGTAGTGCGTCGCCGGCGGCGCGGGACGCGCCTCCCAGTCGAGCCGCCGCAGCGAACCCACGCTCTCCAAGATTGGATTCAACCCGCTCCCATACTCCGAGTGGTCCGTCGCGATCCGCAGGGTGCCTCCCGGCTCCAGCCGGCCGGCGAGGATCTCAATCGTGACCCCGTCCAGGAGCCGCCGCTTTTTCTGCTTCTTCTTCGGCCAGGGATCCGGAAAGTAGATGTGAAAGGCGCGCACGGACGCGAGGGGAAGCGCTTCGGCCAGAAGGCGCCCGTCCGCTCGCACCATGCGGGCGTTTTCGATCCGCGCGCGCGCCACCCGGTCCCGGCAGATCCGGTAGTAGGAGAGCGAACGCTCGATGCCCAGAAAGTTGTGGGCCGGGGTGTCCCGGGCCGCTTCGACTAAAAAGCGCGCCTTTCCGCTGCCGATTTCGACTTCGAGGGGCGCGGTCGTAGAAAAAAGCGCGGCGGGCGAGAGACCTCCCGCCCAGAGCGCCTCGTCCGCCGACAGCGGAAAAGAGGAGGGCTGCCGTGCGCCCGGGGGCGCGTCATCCGGGGTGCGTGTCTCGGGCATCCGGACCTACCGGAGCTTCTCGGCCACCGAGCGGGAGAACGCCGCGGTGCCGAGCGAGCCGCCGATGTCTGTCGTCCGGGAGCCCTCCGCGAGTGTCGAGAGCAGGGCGGTCTCGACGCGCGCCGCGATCTCCGGCATCTGGAGATGGCGCAGCATCAGGACCGCGCTCATCAGCAGGGCAGTCGGGTTGGCCCTGTCCTGGCCGGCAATGTCCGGGGCCGTTCCGTGCACCGCTTCGAAGATGGCCACATCCGGTCCGATGTTCGCGCCCGGCACCAGTCCCAGTCCGCCGACGAGCCCCGCCGCCAGGTCCGAGACGATGTCACCGTAGAGGTTTTCCAGGAGCAGGACGTCGAACGTCTCGGGATTCATGACGAGGCGCATGCACGCCGCGTCGACGATGCGGTCGTCCGCCTGGATGTCGGGATAATCCTCCGCCACCTTGCGGAAGCAGTCGAGGAAGAGCCCGTCGGACAACTTCATGATGTTCGCCTTGTGGATCGCCGTCACCCGGCGGCGCCCGTGGCGGCGCGAATATTCGAAGGCGTAGCGCGCGATCCGCGTGGAGGCGTACTCCGTGATGATCTTCAGGGATTCGACGACGCCGGGCACGACGACGTGCTCGAGGCCGCTGTAGAGATCTTCGGTGTTTTCCCGAACCACCACGAGGTCGACTCCCTCAAAGCGGCTGACCACGGTCGGCACGTTCCTGACCGGGCGCAGGTTCGCATAGAGGTCGAGCGTCTTGCGAAGCCGGACGTTGACCGACGCGAACCCCTTCCCGACGGGCGTTCCGACGGGTCCCTTCAATGCGACTCTGTTCCGGCGTATCGAATCGATCACTCTCGAAGGCAGCGGATCCCCTTCCGCCAGTTCGGCGGCGCGGCCGACGACCGCCTCTTCGAACGTGATGGGGGCGCCGGCGGCCGCGAGAATGAAGAGGACGGCCTCGGCGACTTCCGGACCGATCCCATCGCCTCGAATCAGCGTGACGGTGTGCAGAAAGCCTCCTACTTTCGGGCGGCCGCGTCTCGCGGCGCCTCGCCTTCCTTCTTTTCGGGAAGAATCATCAGGACCCTGTCGATGCCCGTCGGGCTCGCCTCTTCCACGACGAAGTCGGCGCGGCGGCCCCTCCAGCGCTCCCCTTTTCGAGGAATGCGGCCGAAGCGGTGCATGAGGTGTCCGGCGATCGTCTCCGCCTGGTCCCGCGGGAGGTCGATTCCAAATTGTTCCTCGAGGTCGTCGAGACGGAAAGCGCCCTCGAGCATGAAGCGCTGTTTCCCGGCGGGCACGAATCCCGGGGTTTCCTCCTCGTCGAATTCGTCCAGGATGGGGCCGAGCAGCTCTTCGATCGCGTCTTCGATCGTCACGATGCCGGCGGTCCCGCCGAATTCATCGACGACGACCGCCATGTGCGTGCGCCTCCGTCGCATCTCGCGGAAGAGGTCTTCCGCCGGCTTGAATTCCGGGACGAGGAACGGGGGATCGAGATATTTCTCCAGTGTGAACGCCTGTTCCTCCTCGTCCGTGACGTCGAAGAGGTCCTTCGCATGGAGGATCCCGACTACGTTGTCGAGCGAGCCTCGGTACACCGGGAGGCGCGAGAGCTTGTGCTCGCGCAGGAGAAGGCGGACCTCCGAGAAACGCGACGTCTCGGGGACGGCGACCACCCGCGTTCGCGGGACCATGATGTCCCGGACGGTCTTGTCGCCGAACTCGAGGACGTTGTGGAGGAGACGCTGCTCTTCGCCGTGAATGACGCCCTCGTCGGCGCCCAGATTGAAAACGCTCTTCATCTCTTCTTCCGTCAGAGCCGGCGATTTTTCCGCAATCCCGAGAAGGCGCAGCCCGCGCGTCGTCAACTGGACCACCAGAGTCACGATCGGGGAGAAGACCTTCATGAACCACGTCATCGGAACCGCGACGGCGCGCGAGATGGCGAGGGGGGACGCCGCGCCGATCGCCTTCGGAGCCATCTCGGCGAAGACGAACAGAGTGACCGTCGAGATGACGATGGCCGCCGGGACGCCCCAGCGTTCGCCGACCCACGCCGTGGCGAGGGCCGTGGCGAGCGCGGAAGCGGAGCTCAGGGCGAGGTTCTGACCGATCAGGATCGTCGCCAGAAGGGCGGAGGTCTTCGACTTCAACGCCCGGAGGAGCACGCCCCGGCGATCCCCCTTCTCCCGGAGGCGCTGGAGGTCGATGCGAGAGAGGGACACGAGGGCGGTCTCCGCCGCCGCGAAGAACGCCGAAACTGCCACGGAGACGCCGAAGAGAACGAGGAACAGAGTGGCGCGAGCCGTCATCCGACAGCCTCCCCGGGGGCCGCCGGGGAGAGCCGGGACAGCGCCCATCGCGCGGCATCCGACGCTCCGCGGTCTTTCGACGCCGCGATCGGTGCAAGCTCGCGGAGGAGCCCGGCGTCCGTCGAGCATCCCGCGGACACCGCGGCATTGCGCTGCAGACCCCTCCACCCCGCGCGGTTCAAGGCCGTCGCGCCATACGCCCGGCGGAACCCGCCACGACCCATGGAGATCCAGTCCGCGCGCGAAGGCGCGGGAGCCGCGCGACCGGTTCCGAGGGGCGCGTTCCACGGGCAGGCGTCCTGACAGTCGTCGCATCCAAAGACGCGGTCTCCGAGATTCTCTTTGACCGAGTCCGGGATTTCGCCCCTGTGCTCGATCGTCCAGTAGGCAAGACAGCGGTTTGCGTCGAGAACGCCCGGCGAGACGAACGCGTCCGTGGGGCAGGCGTCCAGGCAGCGAACGCAGGACCCGCATTGCTCGGCGACCGGGTCGTCGGCGGGAAGATCGAGGTCGGTGACGATCTCGGCCAGAAGGAAGAAGGATCCGAGACCGGCATCGATGAGGCAGCCATTCTTCCCGATCCAGCCGAGGCCCGCGGCGGCGGCGAAGGAGCGTTCCGCCAGCGGCGTCGAGTCGACGCACACGCGCCAGGAGAATCCGCCGTGCAGGCGCTCCTCCATGGAGAGCGCGACGCGGGTCGCTCTCTCCCGGAGCGTTCCGTGGTAATCCGGACCGGCCGCGTACCGCGCGATCCGCGAGCCGTCGGACGCGACGAGGGGCTCCGGCGCGTGAGAGGCGGCGAGGCAGAGGACGGACCGCGCCCCCGGGAGCAGATCAGCCGGGGACGCGCGGACCTCCGAGGTCTCTTCGAGGTAACTCATCCCCGCGTGCCGACCCTCCGCGATCCACTGACGGAACACTTCGAACCGGGCCGGGGTCTCGGCGCGCGCGACGCCGCACCGAGCGAATCCTGCGCGCTCCGCCTCTTCGCGAAAAACCCGCGCCGCCAACGCTCGATCCGGGATGTGTGTCACGTCTTTCGGGACCCTCTCTGCTGCCCTGTCCGGGCGCCGATTTCCGAACCGCTCATGCTATAGCATCGCCCGCCGGAGGTGAGTGGCGAGCGCAGATCGGTTCTCCGCGCGGGCATTCTCGGTCGGTTTTGCGCTGCTGCTGCTTTACCTGCTGTGGCTGATTTTCCGGCCATTCGTCAGCCCCATCCTCTGGGCCGGCCTTCTGGCGTTTATTCTCTTTCCGGTCAACTCGGCGCTTCGACGGCGATTGCACGGGCGTAATGGAATCGCCGCCCTTCTCCTGACCCTCGCCGTCCTGATCGGGGTGGTTGCGCCGACAGTCTTCCTCGGAATGTTGTTCGCCAAACAGGCCGGGGAGCTCGCCGGAAAAGTCTCGGCGCTCGGCACCCGCTACCAGATCGAGAAGCCGGCGGACCTCTTTCGGATTCCGGCTCTCGACAGAGTCGTCCGGTGGGTCGACGCGAAGACGCCGGTGACCGCGGCGGACGTGCAGCAGTGGGTGATCTCGGCGTCGAAAAGCGTGCTCGATTTCGCCCTGGCGAATACGAGTGTCCTCTTAATCGGCGCGCTCGGTCTGATCGCGTCTCTCTTCCTCATGCTGTTCATCCTCTACTTCTTTTTCCGGGATGGGGACGACATGGCGCGGGAGTTTCTCCAGATCCTTCCGACGGAGCCCTCACGCAAGGCGCGTCTCATAGCGCACCTGTCTTCGGTCACGAAGGCCGTCGTCTACGGATCCCTCCTGACCTCCCTCGTTCAGGGGGCGCTCATCGGTCTGGCCTTCGAAGTCTGCGGCCTCCCGTCGCCGGTCGTCTTCGGCGTTCTCGCGGCCATCCTGTCCCTGCTGCCGGTGGGCGGCACGGCGTTCGTCTGGGCGCCCGGGGCTATCGCGCTCGCCGCGGAGGGGCGGTGGGGATGGGCGATCGCGCTCGTGGTCTGGGGCGCGCTCGTCGTCGGATCCGCCGACAACGTGCTCCGGCCGATGCTGATCTCGGGCCGCGCCGAGATCTCGACGCTTCCCATATTCTTCGGCGTTCTCGGAGGGATCGGAGCCTTCGGGCCGATCGGGATGTTTTTAGGACCGGTCATCCTCGCGCTGGCGCTCGCCGTCGTGCGTTTTGCCCGCGACGAGGCGGCGCCCGCCGAGAAGCTTTCGCCGCCGGAATGATGACAGTCCCCGTCGCCTTCGCTCACTGCGGGACCTGCGTTCGCCTGCGGGCGAACGCACCGCC
>JBDUBI010000087.1:0-40775 GCA_040004225.1 Acidobacteriota bacterium | reverse complement strand
ATCGGGTACATCCCGATCGACTCCGTCCACTCTCCCGTCCGGCGGGTGAATTACCACGTCGAGGCCGCGCGCATCGGCCAGGCGACGGACTACGACCGCCTCGTTCTGGAGGTCTGGACCAACGGGACGGTCACTCCGGCCGACGCGGTCGGACTCGCGGCGACGCTGCTGCGGGACCATCTCACCATCTTCATCAACGTCGAGCATGAGACCGCGCTCGACGGGGGCGGCGACGGCGAGCTTCCCGAAAACCTTGCGGAGTACTTGAACCGCTCCGTCGATGAGCTCGAGCTCTCCGTCCGCAGCGCCAATTGCCTCAAAAACGCGGGCATCCGAACGATCCGGGACCTCGTGCAGAAGACCGAGAAGGACATGCTCGAAACCAAGAACTTCGGCCGCAAGTCCTTGAATGAGATTCGCGACATCCTGCGGCCCATGGGGTTGTCGCTCGGAATGGAAATCGAGCCGATCGAAGCGAAGAGCGAATAAACCATGATGCACAACCGGGCCGGGCGCAAGCTCCGGCGGACGACCTCTCATCGCATGGCGATGTTTTCCAATCAGCTCGATTCTCTGATGACGCACGAGCGGATTCAGACGACTCTGACGAAGGCGAAAGAGCTGCGGCCCCTCGCCGAAAAACTGATCACGGCCGCAAAGAACGACGGTGTCTCCGCCCGCCGCAAGGTGGCGCAGTGGATTCCCGATCGGACGACCGTGAAGAAGGTCTTTGAGAACATCGCTCCCAGATTCGTGGACCGGCCGGGCGGCTACACCCGCATCCTCCGTCTCGGCTCCCGCAAGGGCGACGCGGCGGAAGCCGCGATCCTCGAGTTCGTCGATTATCGTTTCGAGGCCAAGGAGAAGGGCCCGCGGAAGGAGTCTCTCTCCGACCGCGCGCGCCGCGCCTCCGGGGGGCGTGTCGAGACCGTCCGAAAGGACAAGCCGGAATCAGAAGAGGGCGGAGACGAGGGGACGACCGAACGGAAGGCAGCGCCACGGCAGCCGAAGCCCGGTCGCGGCGACAAGGCCGCCAAGGGCGCGAAGCCCGCTCCGAAGAAGGGTCCGAACCGCACCGGCCCCTCCAAGCGCGGGGCCTAACGGACTGATTCGACTCCTCTCGCGGCGATTCGATCGCCTCGGGCGAATACGCTTCGCGGCGTTCGCCTGGGGCGTTTTTCTTTTGGCGCTCACTTCGTGGCCGAGCCCCCCCGAAGTCCCGCTCGCCGCCGGAATCCCGAACTTCGACAAGGTCGTGCATTTCGGGCTCTATGGCGGGGCCGGATTTCTCCTCTATCTCGCGGTGCGCTGGCCGGGGCGGGCGGGTTTCTCGTTCGCGCGAGTGTTCGCGATCGTCGGGACGATGGCGGTCTTCGGCACCGTCGACGAGGTGCACCAGACGTGGATCCCGGGGCGGTCGTGCGATCCCGCGGATGCGCTGGCGGACTCGGTCGGCGCGGGCGCGGGAGCTGTCGTGGCCTCCGCGGCGTCGGGCTGGATCAGTCGAAAACGAGCGTTGGCGGCCGTCCCGACCGCCTGACCGCTATTTCCCGGAGGGGACGCCACCACTTGTTCGAGATGGTGCCGCAGGTGCAGCACGTAGTCGACGACCAGGTCTTCCAGGCGTGCCGGTTGGGACTCGGAGAACCGCTGCCAGCCGAGCTCGTGGAAGTTATGCCGGGATCGGAGCCTGCGGAGGTCGTCCTCGCAGATGGCCCCGATCACGCGGGCGAGCTGAAGGTCGTAAAACCGCCAGAGCGCGATGAGGTCGGGCCACGGCGCGGAGCGATACGCCTGGATGCGGACCCACGCATCCTGCTCGTAGCCGGGAAACACGAGGTCTTCGGAAAGCTGCGCACGAAGCGCCCGTGATTGTTCGCCGCCGAATCGATCAGATGCCCGATCATCTCGCCGCGGCGACACTTGCCGGGCGCGAGCGCTTCCGCGGGCTGCGCCGCCGATGCGCTCGAAGCGGCAGGCTCGCCGAGACTGACTGCCGCCGCCGCTCCGCGGGAGGCGTCAACGGTCCCTCCTCCCGCCCGTCGAGGGTGTCGTCTGCGCGCCGCTCGGCCAGCCCGCGTCGCGCGGATGGAACCGGACCACGCGGCCCGCGGGACCGACCGCCCAACCGTCTGCCGCGCCGGCAAAGGCGATGGCGTTCCATCCGCCCTCGCCCGCCGTCCACGTCGCGCCGCCATCCGAAGACCATCCTGAGATTTCACTCCCCGCGGCGACGAATATTGGAGGAGACGTTCCCGGCACGACCGCGACGGCGGACAGAAATCGGTCGAAGGAAGGGGGAGCGACGACCGCCGTCCAGGTGATTCCGCCGTCGCCGGTGCGCGCGATCGCCGCCGGGCCCCTCGGTTTGCGATAGTCGCCGCCGACCGCGACTCCGTGGAGCGCGTCGGCAAAGGCGAGCGAAAAGATGCCCGCGGACGGTGTTGTCGCCGGGATGGGCGTCTCGACCACGGTCCAGCTCCGGCCCGAATCCTCCGATCGAAAGACGCGAGCCCGCCCGGCCCCTCCCGTGCCGAACCAGGCCCGGCCGCTCGGATCGAAGGCGAGGCTTGTGCCGCTCGCGGCGAAGGCGCCCTCGCCGGTCAAGGCCGGCGGTATTGCCGCCGGGTCCATGCGGGCCCACCGGAGGCCTCCGTCCTCGGTCGCGAAAATGGCGAAGCGCCCGTCCACGGGATCTCCGAGGGCGAGGCCCTGCCTGCGACCCCGGAAGGCGATCGCATCGAAGAAGCCCTTCGGGTCGGGATTTAAGAGCGCCAGCGACCAGTGCGATCCCCCGTCTGCGGTCGAATAGATTCGCGAGGCGGGGCCTTCGCCTGCGCTCATCACGACCGCCTCCGTCGGGCCGAAGGCTTCGACGTCGCGGAAGTCGAGCGACTCGGCGCCGGGGATCGCGGCCGTGCGCCAGGTCCTTCCGGAGTCCCGGGTCACGAGGCAGGCGCCCCGAGTGCCCGTGATCCAGGCGACGCCTTCGGAGGGAGCCGAGACGCCTCGCAGGTCGGAGGAAGTGGGGGAGGGGGTGACGGGAAGCCAGGAGGAGGCTGTGAGCGCGAGGAGGGCGGCGGTGGAGAGGATCAGGGCCGGGAGAGCAATTCTGTGGGCGGGGGGGCGGGGCGCGAGACGTGATTTGGAATTACCGTTTTTTCGCCACATCGCTGACTCCGGGCATACCCGGCGCGCGTGGGACGCGCACGCCGGACATGAAGCGCGCGTTCGCGCGGGCCACATCGCTGACTCTGAGCATATCCGGCGCGCGTGGGCCGCGCACACCGGATATGAAGCGCGCGTTCGCGCGGGGCCCGGTAGGGTGCCGGCGTCTTCGCGCCGGCGCAGACGCTTTTATTTTTTGAAAAACCCCTGCTGAGCGACCTTGCCGGTCTGTTCGGTCGTCATGACACGCTGGTTGAGTTCCTTGATGCGCTCGTTCAACTGGCCGATCTTGCCCTGGAACTCCCGGGCGACCCGGTCGTTTTCGTTCTTGAGCCGCTGCACCTCGTCTTCGAGATCCGAGACAGCCTGGCTGCGGCCCTCGACGGTGCGGCGCTGGTTCTGGATCTCGGCCCCGTACCGGGCGATCTCCTCCTCCTTCTCCGTCAGGCGCAGGCGCCATTTCTCTTCCTGCTCCTCGTAGAGGCGCTTGACGTCCATGAGCTGGGTGATGGCGGAAAAATCGTTGTCCGAGGCCATGGATCCTCCTCGATGTTCTTCCTCGATCTGAGGGAAGAGCTTGCGAAGCTTGAGAGAGAGGTCTTCGGGGTCTGTCGACAGCTCCATCGCGCGGCGATACGTGATCTTCCCGTTGACGAGGAGCGCGATGAGCGACTGATTCATCGTCTGCATTCGGTAATACCCGACGGAGGACTCGATTTCGTCCAGGATCTCTTTCGTTTCTCCGCCCTCGATTTGCTTGGCGATCTTGGGCGAATTGATCATGATTTCGCAGACGGGGACCATGCCCGATCCGTCGGACTTCTCGATCAATCGCATGGAAACGATGGCGCGCAGGACGAGAGCGAGTTGCGCGCGGAGCTGATTCTGCTGGCCGGCGGGGCAGGTGTCGATGATGCGGTCGATTGATTGCGCCGCGCTGTTCGTGTGCAGTGTCGAGAAGACGAGGTGCCCCGTCTCGGCGGCCGTGATGACGGTCTGGATCGTGCTCCAGTCCCGCATCTCGCCGACCATGATGACGTCCGGGTCCTGCCGCATCATGTTCTTGAGGGCTTCGTTGAAGTTGGGGGTATCGGTCCCGATCTCGCGCTGGGAGACGGCCGCCTTCCCGTCCGCGAAGAGGTACTCGATCGGGTCTTCGATCGTGACGATATGGACGGCCCGCTTTTCGATGGTGGACCGGATGACCGAGGCGAGCGTGGTCGATTTGCCCGACCCGGTCGGGCCCGTGATCAGGACGAGTCCGGTCGGAATGTGAATGAAAGTCTCCAGGACTTCGGGAAGCCCGAGCTCCGAGATTTCGGGTATTTTGAAGGAGATGCGCCGGAACACGGCCGCGAAGGACCCGCGCTGGATGAAGATGTTGGCCCGGAAACGGGCCACGCCGGGGACGCCGTAACCAAGGTCCACGGACTGGTTCTGGTCGAGTTTCGTCTGCTGCGCCGGGGTCAGAATCTCGCGCAGCATGGTCTCCAGGTCTTTCGGCTGTAAGGCCTCCGTATTCAACGGGATGAGTTTCCCCTTGATCCGCAGGAGGGGCGGACGCATGGGCTTCAAGTGGAGGTCGGAAGCCTCCTTCTTGGCCATGAACTTGAGGAGCTCGACGAGAGTCAAAGGTTTGCAATTATAGCTCGGAGCCAGGGATTCCCGATCATGTCCCGGCTTTTACGACCGGCGCGGAGGTTCGGATCAGCCACCGCCTGGCCTGAACCCTCGACCGCACGCGTCCTCGCACACCTTCGATTTCCACCTGTCGGAGCAGCTCTCCCACTCGCGGGCCGGGGGCCATGCGGAGCCATTCGAGGATGTCTCCGCCGGTCACCGCCGGAGGCCGCCGCGCCGCGCGGAGGCTGCGCGCCACGGCGGCCAGCACCGGCGGCGGTCCGGAAGGGAGCAGGCGCGCCAGGAGAAGCGCCTCCGACGCCTGCAGGCCCGCGTCGCGAACCCATCCCCATCGCGCGTCCGCCGTCGCGACCTGTCCTGCATCTCGAGCGAGCCGAAGGAGAAGCCCGATGCGGGCGGACGCGGAGCGGGAGAAACGCCGCGAGGCGAGCCAGGCGACGGCTTCCTCCGGGGGCATCCGGAGTCCAGCGGCCAGGAGGACCAGGCGCCGTTCGAGCCGCCGGGAGGGAGGGCCCCGGCGCACGGCGGTCTGGTCGAGCGGGCAACCCCGCACGAGCGAACCTGCCTGGCGCACCGAGAGGGGGCGTCCGAGCGCGGCTCCGAGCAGATCCGCCTTTGCCGCCCACGAAAGCGCCGGAACGACACGGGGGGACGACAGCAGCTTTTCGAGCTCCACCCGGATGCGCTCCGGCGCGGCGGAGGGCAGCAGGGGAGCGGTGAGCCGGCAGGCGGAGGACGTGGCCCGGTCCGGGACGAGCCCGAGGGCGGCCATGAAACGCGCGGCGCGGAGAGTCCGGAGAGGGTCCTCGCGGAGGTTCTGTGCGGAGATCATCCGGAGCCGTCCGCGCTCGAGATCTTCCGCGCCGCGGTGCGGATCGATCCACGCTCTGTCCGAGAGCGAAACAGCCACCGCGTTCACCGTGAAGTCGCGGCGCGCAAGGTCCTCGAAAATATCGCCGCGGGTGAGCTCCGCGAGATCGACCTCCGTCGATCCCGCCAGGCGCGCCACGCGTGGCGCGGCGTCTGACAGAGGGACGGCCGTCCCGAATCCCGCCCGCGACAATTCGGCAGCCACGTCGAACGGATCGGCATCGATGACCGCGTCGAGGTCGGGACATGGACGTCCCAGCAGAATGTCTCGCGGAGCTCCTCCCACCAGCCAGCCCTCGCAACCGCGCCGCTCGAGGGACGCCGTCAGGGCGCGGAGCACCGGGCGCTTCCAGAGTGAATCGAGGGCGAGGCGCGAGAGTGCCGCCTTTCCGCCGCGACGCGCGCGCCGCGCGTCGCGGGGCCTCGGCGTGTCTGGAATCAGCGGAGTGGCCTTACAATTCCGAAAATGTCTTCAAAGCCCCCGCCGGTCGCGCCCGAAATGGTCCGCAAGGTCGCGGCGCTCGCCCGCCTGCGCGTCCCCGACGCGGACCTGCCCGCCTGGACCGGGCAGGTCGGCCGCATTCTCTCTTATATCGGTCAGCTCGAGAGCATCCCGGATCGTCCGCTGGCGGTTGAAGCGCCTCTGGCGGCCACCCCGGTGCGCTCCGATGCCTCCCGGCCCGGCCACGGAGCGCAGGCTCTCGAGGCGAACTGTCCGTCGACGGTCCACGGTTACGGCAGCGTGCCCCGCATTGTCGGCAGCCTCATCTCGTGAGCGCGTGAAGGGTCGCCCCGCGGAAGCGGAGGCGGGCGGCGTCCGCGATACGGCAGGGGAGGTGGCCCGCGGGACTCGCCGGGCCGTCGATGTCCTGGAAGAGGCGCTCTCGCGTGTCGAATCGGGAGACCCGCGCATTCGCGCCTTTCTCGAGGTGACCTCGGGTCTCGCCCGCGAAGAGGCGAGACTCGTGGACGGGCGAGTGGCCGCGGGAGAGGACCTTCCCTTAGCCGGGGTCCCGATCGCGGTCAAGGACAACCTCTGGGTTGCGGGACGGGAAACCACCTGCGCCTCCCGGATTCTCGAGGGCTTCCGTCCCCCGGAAGATTCGACCGCCGTCGCGCGGCTTCGTCGGGCCGGAGCGGTCTTTATCGGGCGCACCAACATGGACGAGTTCGCCATGGGGTCGTCGACCGAGAACAGTTCCGTTCAAACGACGGCAAATCCGTGGGACCTCTCCCGGATCCCCGGCGGCTCTTCGGGCGGGAGCGCGGCCGCGGTTTCCGCCCGGTTCGTCCCCGCGGCGATCGGCTCCGACACGGGCGGTTCGATCCGGCAACCCGCCGCGTGTTGCGGCGTCGTCGGGTTGAAGCCGACCTACGGCCGGGTCTCCCGGTTCGGGCTGGTCGCGTTCGCGTCCTCGCTCGACCAGGTCGGTCCTCTGACCCGCGGCGTGCAGGACGCGGCGCGGGTCTATCGAGTGATCGCCGGCGAAGATGCCCGCGATTCGACGAGCTCCTGTGAGCCTGTGGGCGACCCCGAAGGCGCCGCCATGGCGGGCTTCGCCGGGAAGACCGTCGGGTTCCTCGCCGAAGCGGACGTCGAGGGACTCGATCCGGATGTGGCCGCGAATCTCGAGGAAGCCCGGGCCGCGTTCCGGGCGGCCGGCGCGAAAGTGACGACGGTCTCCGTGCCCCGCGCGACCGCCGCCGTGGCGATTTACTACGTCATCGCGAGCGCCGAAGCGTCCTCGAACCTCGCGAGATTCGACGGGGTGCGGTACGGTCCGCGCGCCGCCGCTTCGGACCTGCTCTCTCTCTATGTGGAGACGCGCACCGCCGGGTTCGGCTCCGAGGTGAAGCGCCGCATCCTGCTCGGGACCTTCGCCCTCTCCGCCGGGTATCACGAGGCGTTTTACGGGCGCGCGATGTCGGCGCGGCAACTTCTCTCCGAGGATTTCGACCGCGCTTTCTCGCAGGCCGACGTCGTGGTCTGCCCGTCGATTCCGACCCCCGCCTTCCGGCTGGGGGAGAAAACGGAAGATCCTCTGAGCATGTATCTCTCAGACGTCTTCACCGTTCCCGCCTCTCTCGCCGGCCTGCCGGCGATCACCGTTCCCTCCGGCCTCTCCGGCGGCGGCCTCCCGCTCGGAATCCAGATTGTCGCCCCGCGCTTCGCGGAAGAGGCGCTGTTCGCCGCGGCCGGGGCGCTCGAGCGGGAACTGCCTTTTCCGCAGGAGTTGCCCTCTGGGATGGTCTAGGCGCCTCGGTTTTCTTTCGAGCGCTTTTCTCGTCGCGGTTTCGCTCGCGGCCGACGAGGAGGGAGCCGTTCGGACGGTCCGGATTTCCGACGAGATCAAGGTCTCGATCGAGGCCGCCGACGAAGTGTTTCTCGCGGCGCGCCCGCTTCCCCTTGAGAACCTCGACGCCTTCATCAGGCGATTCACCGACGACGCACGGACCAAAAAGGAAATCCTGGCGCAGAATACGGGACTGAAATTGTTTCACCGCGAAGTGTTCGTCCGGGTTCCCTACCGCCTGCTCTCCGACAGCTACAAGAAAATCGCGATGGAAGCGCTCTTCCCGGGAGACCGGGGAGACCCGAAGGGGTGGACGCACGTGGTCGGCTCGTCGAACGGTCACCCCGAGACCCTCTGGCGCATTGCCGAGTGGTTTACCGGGAACGGCGCAAATTACCGGGAGATCCGGTCGAACGGGTCCGTCGTGACCGAGGCGGGTCAGACGGTGCGGGTGCCGGCGAATCTGCTCCTGCCGTCGTTTAAGACCGAGGCGGCCGCCAGCGCGCCGGCCGCGGCCGAGCCGGGCCTCGAATACGGGCGGGACGCACAGGGACGGTTCGCCCTCTACCGGCTGCGCCGGGGGGAGGCGCTGTATTCCGCCGTCATCGTCCGTTTCACGGGACGCGTTCACGCCGAGGACGTCAACGCGAAGGCGATCGAGATCGCGGCGCGCAGCGGCATCGCCGACGTCCGGGCCATCCCCGTCGATTTTCCGATCAAGATCCCCGTCGAGGACCTCGCCGCGGAGTACCGGCCGCCGGACGACCCGGCCCGCATCGAGGCTGAGAAGACGAGGATCGAGGCGTCACAATTTGCCAATCGCGTTCGGGCTGCCGATCTCTCCGGAGTGACGTTCGTCCTCGATGCGGGGCACGGCGGGCGCGACGCGGGCGCCTCTGTCGACGGCATGCAGGAGGCGAAGCACGTCTACGACCTGGCGTGCCGCGTCGAGTCCCTGCTGCGCCAGCACTCGAAGGCGCGCGTCGTCTTGACCGTCGCGGGAAAGACGCCCTGCCGGATCCATGCGTCCGAGGCCGTCGTCGACTGGCGCACCGCCGAAGTGCAGACACATCCGCCGTATCCGATCGAAGACACCGTCGCCGGCGTGAACCTGCGCTGGTACCTCGCCAACGCGGTTCTGCGGCGCGCCGAGAAAGAGGGCGGCTCGGAGGATCGCACCGTCTTCGTCTCGCTGCACGCGGACTCGCTCCACCCCGCCGTGCGCGGGCTCATGGTGTACATCCCCGGCGAGAAATTCCTGGACGGACACTTCGGCCGCATGGGGTCGATCTACGCGAGCCGGCGGGAAGTCCGCGAGGCCTCATTCGTCTCCTTTTCCCGCAAGGAGCGCGTCAAGGCGGAGGGCGTGTCGAGGGACCTGGCCGAGAGGATCGTCGCGGCGTTCCGGTCCGCGGGTCTTCCTCTCCACGCCTTTCAGCCCATCCGGCGCAACGTGATCCGCGGCGGCAGAGAATGGGTGCCGGCGATCCTCCGCTACAACCGCATCCCGGCGCGCGTCCTCCTGGAGATCTGCAATCTGAACAACCCCGAAGATCGCAAGCTGCTCGTCACGGCAGCGTATCGGGACCGCGTCGCCCGGGCCCTGGTCTCCGCCCTGATCGCGTTCTACGGAGGCCCTCCGGCTGGAACCTCCGTGACCGCGGACAAGAGAGGCGATTGACGTCCGAACCGCCCGGGGAATGAGACCCGAGGGCCGGAAGTCACTTCTTCCGCTTCTCGTTCAAGAACGCCACCCAAACCGGATCGGTGGCGATGGGAAGGTACTCCGGGTCCGATCGGAGGGCTGACCTGTCGAGCTCTCCCTGCGATTCGAGCTGGCGCAGTGCGGCCACGCACCCGGCGGCATCTCCGGCGCGCGCGCGGACCTGCGCCTCGAGCTCTTCTCCGCGCCAGCCTTCGGCTGTGACGAGCGCACGCGCTTCCGCGAGGGACCGGAGCGCGTCGTCCGGCCGGCCGAGGTTCGTCTGGACGACCGCGAGGAGTGACAGGGCCTCGGGGTCGGGCCCCGCCATGGAAAGGTAGCGGCGGAGGAGAGGTTCCGCCTCCGCGAAACGGCTGCTTTCGACCGCCAGAGAGGCGAGCTCCCGGGCCGCTCCAGGGGCGGGCTTTGTTTCGCTCAACGCCCGGAGAAACCCGGCGCGAGCCCGCTCCGTGTCCCCCCGGCGGCGCGCCGCCATGCCGATCTCGTACTCGATCGCACCGGCAGGCCCTCCCGCGGCCAGGGCCCGGCTCCAATGCTGGCGCGCGTCCTCGGGGCGGCCTTCGCGCTCCGCTCCCGCGGCGAGCTGTTCTTCCTGCCGCCACCTCTCGGCCGCGGGGGCAGCGCCTATGACGTAGGGCTCGGACGTCGCGCGATGAACGGCGAGAGCGCCGTCGATCGCGAAAAGAGCGATCGGCGCGCTTGCGGTCAGATAAAGGAGGGCGCGTTTTTCTCGAGGGATCCGGAACCTCAAAGCGAGGCAGAGCAGGGCGACAATCGCGATCGCGCCGACGCGCGGGACGGCATTCGACCAGCTTTCCTGTCCGGGGGTCCGCCGCTGGAGAGGCCGGCGCCCCACCGCCTCCGCGGCGCCGGCCGCGAGCGACACTCCCGGTTCGGTGAGCACGATGTCGTCGATGTGCCAGCCGCCTCGCGCTCGCCGGACGAGCCAGCGCGTTTTGAGAACGCGGTCTGCGTACCGCATCCCGAAGAACGCGTCGACGCCATCGTCCCCCGCCGGCACCACCGCCGACCACGGAACGTCCGTGACCGCCGACCTCGGCGCGGCGAGAGTCTTTAAAAAGCGCTCCTGAACGGCGCCACGCAACTCCTCCCGTTGGCGCTCGGTGAGCGTTTTCCATGCCGCGGGTCCGAGGCGGCGCTGCAGGATTCCGTCGACGTCGAGAGCCTCGCGGAAAAGGCGCGCGGTCGGATTTCTCAGCACGTCAAACGCGGCGCGGCGGGCGACCTCGGATGCTTCTTCGATCTCGGCGGGGGAAAGGACGGCGGCGAGGGAAGCCGCCGAGAGGAAAAGGACGGCCGCCGCCGCGGCCGCGGGACCGCGGTTCAAGCCGGGATGGGGTCGAGTCGGGAGACGCGGGGAGAAAGGCTCTCGGAGCCCCGGTCGGTCACGAGGATGTCGTCCTCGATCCGCACTCCGAATCGACCGAGAAGATAGATACCGGGCTCCGAAGTGAATGTCATTCCCGGCTCTAAGATCGTCTGGTCGTGGCCCACCATGTAAGGCGGCTCGTGCACGTCGATCCCCAGTCCGTGTCCCAACCGGTGCGTGAAGAACTCGCCGTACCCGGCGGCGTCGATGACGCGCCGCGCCGCGGCATCGACCTCCGAACAGGGCACGCCGGGAGCGGCGGCCTCGATCCCGGCGGTCTGCGCATCGAGCACGACGGACCAGATGTTGCGGTACTCGTCCGTCGGCGTCCCGAAAAACGTCGAGCGCGTGATGTCGTAGTAGTAGCCGCCGGGCCGGTCCCATGCGTCGATCAATACGGCCTCGCCGGGCGCGAGAGCGCGACGCCCGGAGGCTCCATGGGGCAGCGCGGACGAAGGCCCGAATTGCACGACGTTGTCTCCGCCGAAACGCGCCGATATTTCCGCCTCGACACTGCCCGCAACGAGCGATCCGAACGCGCGTTCGAACCGGGGAACGGCTGAGGCGATCGCCTTTCGGATGGCATCGATCTCTTCCGCGGTCTTGACCATCCGGAGCGCGCCAAAAACGGATGCCGCCGACACACCCCTCCAGCCGGGGCGCGCCGTCATCAACCTTTCGACGTCGTCATAGGCGGTCGAGGGCTCGATGGCGAGTGTTCCGGCCGCGGCGGGAAAGAGCGAAGCGGCAAGCGCGAACGGATCTTGCGTCTCGGCCCAGGTGTGGATCTCGGCGACGGCCCCGGACATGCCTCGCAGCCGGTCCGCCTCGAAAGCCGGACAGAGCAGGAAGGGCTCCCGGTCGCGAAAAAGAAACAAAGCGGTCAGGCGCTCGCTGCGGTGGAACTCGATCCCCGTCAAGTAAAAGAGGTTCGAGGACGGCGTCGCAAAGACCCCGTCGGCCCGCAGGGTGCTCAGGCGCTCGCGCATCGTTGTGAGCCGACGCACGTACACGCTCTTGTCCAGGGCCACAGGGGGATCGTAGCAGACGGTGCCGCTGGCCTCGACGCCCGAAGGCGGGGCCTCAATAAAGCTCGTGTCCGCCGGAACTTTAGGCGCCGGAAACCCGGAAACGGGATCGCTTTTTCCCATTGAACACGGGCAATTTGGATTCAAGTTCAAAACTTTGAATCGAAATTCCACCGGGCGGTTTGTCGTCTGCCATAAAGGGCGACGGTTCAACAACTTGCGTGGAAGACCCAGATGGCGTCTATTTTGCTCATTCTCGTTCTGAAATTTCTGAACTCATGACTCAGGTCCGATGTGGGTGGGCTCCGGGAACTCGATTCCCTCAGGAAACGTGTGTGGTCGAAGGCCGTCCGTTCGGCGGGCGGGAAGGAGGCAGATTCATGAAGGAAACCAGGATTTCGCGTCTCGTGTTCTCACTCGCCTTAACGATTCTCGCGGCGGCGGGGTCCGCCTTCGGGCAGGCCCGAAGCGGGAACATCTACGGGCGGGTGGTCGCGGAAGATGGAAGCGCGCTCCCGGGAGTCTCAGTGACGCTGACGGGTTTCGGAGCTCCCCAAACGTTCACGAGCGACTCGCGGGGCGATTTTCGATTCTTGAACCTCGCACCCGGCGACAGCTATTCGATGCGGTTTGACATGTCGGGGTTCTCGGCTGTCGAACGCAAGAGCGTCGCGGTCACTCTCGGCAACAATACAGACGTCCGGGTCGCGATGAAGCTCTCCAAGGTCGAGGCGACCGTCACAGTCAGCGGAGAAGCCCCGTTGCTCGATACCCGAAAGGTCGGAACGGGCGCCGTCATCACGCGAGCCGAAATGGACGCGATCCCGTCCGCCCGCGACCCCTGGGTCGTGATGCAGACGGTTCCCGGCGTCCAGATGGACCGCATCAATGTCGGGGGCAACCAGAGCGGCCAGCAAGCCGTCTTCATGGCCAAGGGGGCGCAAACGACCCAGGGCACCTGGAACCTCGACGGCGTGACGGTGTCCGACATGGCCTCGGGCGCTTCGTCGCCCACTTACTGGGACTTCGACTCCTTTCAGGAGCTTCAGGCTGTGACGGGCGGCAGCGATCCCTCGATCGCGACCGCAGGGGTGACGCTCAACATGGTGACCAAGCGGGGCACCAACGACGTCCATGGGTCCGCCCGCACGTTCATTACGGATCCGGCCTTTCAGGCCAAGCCCACCTTCACCCAGGAGGAGCGCAACCAGGCGGCCGCGGGCACGACCGGCGGCAATTTCGTGGGAAACAAGATCACGGGGATCCAGGACTACGGTCTCGAGATCGGCGGACCGGTTGTTAAAGACCGGGTGTGGCTGTGGGGCTCCTACGGCCGTCAGCAGATCGACCTCCTGACGGTCTTCGGCTACCCGGATCGGACGACCCTCGAGGACATCAACGGTAAATTGAACGTCCAGGCCCTCGACTCGAACGCGATCACCGTCTTCTATCTCCGCGGCGACAAACGCAAGCAGGGCCGCAACGCCGCCGTGGACCGGCCCCCGGAGACGACTTACAACCAGACCGGCCCGACGACTCTGACGAAGATCGAAGACAACCACGTCTTCTCGCCGAGCTTCGTGGCGGACGCGTTCTATTCGTACATGGACGAGGGCTTCAAACTCCTGGGCACCGGCGGCACGGGACCACAGGTGTTTCAGGACACCAACGCGATCTGGCACAACAGCTTCTTGCAGAATGTTTTCGGGCGGCCGCAGCACCAGGCGCTGGCTTCCGCGAATTACTTCTTCAACACGGGCTCCCTCGGCCACGAGATCAAGGGCGGCTTCAGCTACCGCGATGCTCCGGTTCGCAACGAGGCCTTCTGGCCCGGAGGCGAGGTCGTCGCTTTCCAGGGCCCGCGCCCCGGCACTTCGGGAAGCGGCGCGTGTAACGTGGATTGCGCGGCGATCACCCGCAGGTCGAACCGCCGGGTGGACGTCAAGTACTACAGCGGCTACTTGAGCGACACGATCACGGCAGACCGGCTCACCATGTCTCTCGGTCTGCGCTACGACTATCAGACCGGCGCGGTCCAGACCAGTTTCGCGCCGGCAAATCCCCTCTATCCCAACATCCTTCCCGACGCCTCCGCGCCGGCGCGGGAAGACGTCATCAAATGGAAGGATTTCTCACCGAGGGTCGGCGCCACGTACGCCTTCGGCGCCAATCGGCGCACCCTGGCCCGCTTCTCCTATGCGCGGTATGCGAATCAGCTGGGCGCCTACCCGGTCAATCAGCTTTCGGCGATCCCGGGCATCGCGTACGCCTACTACCCGTGGACCGACGCCAACGGGAACAATCGGGTGGACCCGGGCGAGCTCGACACGTCGAGCCTCATCAAGTCGTTCAACTTCAATCCCGCGTCGCCGGGCTCGCCGACCTCGCCCCATTCGATCAATCCGAACTTGAAGTCGCAGAAGACCGACGAAATCGTCGTCGGCTTCGACCACGAGCTGATGCCCAACTTCGCGGTGGGCGGCGCGTATACCTATCGCCATTACAAGGATTTCTATTTTTCCTACCGCTCCAACGGCGGCGTGACCCCGACCTACACGTTCGACCACAACAACACGGGAACGCTCCCGAACGGCGCGCCATTTTCCGTTCCGATCTTCGCTATTCAGGGAGCCGTCCCCCCGGGTAACTACTTCACAGCCCGTCCCAACTACACGCAGGTCTACAGCGGCGCGGAGTTGACGTTCACGAAGCGTCTCTCGAGCGGTTGGATGATGCGCGGCAATTTGGCCTATAACAACACGAAGCAGAAGGTCGGGCCCGGCGCCTGCGTCGATCCGACAAACAGCCTGTACAGCTCGGGCGAAGACAGCGTGCCCGGTGCCTGTGAGGACGGAGGGATCGTGGCTCCGAATGCCGGCGGCGGCAGCGGGTCGTTCGGCCAGGTGAATCTCAATTCGCGCTGGTCGTTCAATGTCAGCGGCGCTTACCAGCTGCCGCTCGCGTTCACGATTGCCGCGAACTACTTCGGGAGGGAAGGTTACCCGATCGCCTACTACGTCATCGACAATGCCTCGCGCGACAGGTTGTCGCGCCGCGCGTACGTGACCGCGATCGACGCGGACCGTTACGGCTGGGTGTCCCAACTCGACCTCCGGCTCGAGAAGAGTATTCCGCTGACCAGCAGCATCGCGGCGAGCCTCGCTGTCGACTTTTTCAACGTGTTGAACTTGAACACGGTGCTTCAACGCAACGCGCGGCTCAAGCAGGGATCTCTGTCGACCGGGACGAATACGATCACGGAGACCCAGGCGCCCCGCATCCTGCGTTTTTCGGGCCGACTCAACTTCTAGGCTCGTCCGTTTTGAAATTTTCGCCCGGCGGGCCGCGGCCCGCCGGGTTTTTCTTTTGGCCGCCACGCGGTGCCCGGGCGAGGTGTTCCCGGCGCCGGGGTGATCGGGTGACCGGACGAGCCGATGATCGGAAATGCCATTGACCGCCGACGGCCGCTCCGGGTTGCGTCCCGCAACAGCCGGGGGGAAGATAGGCAGATCAGCCAAGGAGTGGGCATGCGAACGAACTCCCTCCTCTCCGTCATTCTCATCTTTTTTCTTCTCGCCGGCCGGACCGGGAGCGCGTCTCCTGCCGAAAAGGCGCGTCCAGGAGCTCCCGTACGGGAGGAGGCACGCGTCGTGGTCGTGGAAGTGCCGGTCAACGTCACCGACAAGGAGGGCCGGCCCGTCGAAAATCTCAAAGCGGAGGATTTCGAGGTCTACGACGACGGCAAACTGCAGCCGGTCACGGGCTTCGAGGTACTCGATACCCGCCAGTCCTCGCCGGCCGCCGATTCCGGTGACAATCCGATCAACCCCGCAGCGAGCCGGCGGTTTCTGCTGCTATTCGATCTTTCCTTCTCGTCGCCGCGCGGGATCGTTCTGGCGCGCCGGTCGGCGCGCGACTTCGTCGTCTCGCGAATGAAAGACCTCGACTCGGCCGGTGTCGCGACTTACTCCGTCGAGACGGGCATCCGGCTGGTCCTGCCATTCACGGGAGACCGCACCCAGCTCGCCGCCGCCATCGACACTCTCGGACTGCCCAACCTCGCGGAGCGATCACCGGATCCGAGCGGGATACTGGCGACCGCTCCCAACCAGACGAGCGATGGCGCTTTCGCCACGGCGGGGGAAGGTGGCAGCGGGGCGAACGACGTCGCGATCGGAGAGGCCCTCGAAAACATGCAGACGATGTTTCAGAAGAGTATGCGGGCCGTTTACCGCGATCGCGTTGGGCGGATGCTCGAATCCTTCGCGAAGCTGGCGGTCGCGCTCGACGCCGTGCCCGGGCGCAAGCACGTCCTGTACCTCTCGGAAGGATTCGACAGCCGCGAGCTTTCGGGCTCGACCGGGCCGTCTGCCGGCGCCAAGGAAGCGGAGTGGGGGATCCGCGGACAGACGTGGAAGGTGGACAACGACAGCAGATTCGGGAACACAAACTTGAAGACGGGCATGTCGAAGGCGCTCGCGCTTTTCAACCGGTCCGACTGCACCATCCACGCAATCGATATCGGCGGCCTTCGCACGGGCGTGTCGATGAGCGGGGTCGGGACGGAGGTCTCCGTCAACGGGCAGGATTCTCTCTTCGCGATGGCGGACCAGACGGGCGGCGAATACCTCAAGAACACCAACGATCTCGGGCCGGGATTGGAGAAGCTCCTCGACCGCACCGGTCTCGCCTATCTCCTCGCGTTTCAACCCGTCCGGATTCCCGAGAACGGGAAGTTCCACACGCTGAAGGTCAGGGTCAAGAACCGGTCGTGGCGCGTTTCCGCCCGCAGCGGGTACTACGAGCCGAAGACCCACCAGCAGATGACACCGATCGAGCGAAAGCTCCTGATGGCGTCGGCGATCGCCTCGGCAAGCCCGAAGTCCGACCTGCCCGCGTGGGTCGTCGCGGCGCCGTTTCCCAACAAAAACGGGCCGGCACGCGTCCCTGTCGTCGTGGAGATTCCGGGCGACCGTCTGCTCGCGAAACACGACGGTCCGGGGATGAACGTCGAAGTGACCGTCTATGCGATCGACGCGAAGGGCACGACGCGGGACTTTTTCTTTCAGCCCGTCGGTCTCGACCTCACGCGAGTGCGGGGGACTCTCCAAAATGGGGGCCTCAAGATCTACGGAGAGCTTTCCCTGGTCCCCGGCAAGTACATGCTTCGAACTCTGGTCCGGGACGCGGAGACGGACCGCTTCGGCGTCACGGTGAGTGCGCTGACGGTCCCGAGTGACCCCTCCGCGGCGTTTACACTGCCACCTCTGTTTCTCGAGGAAGGACGGCAGTGGTTCATGGTCAAGGCAAAGCCGCGCGGCGTCTCCTCGACGCCGGCCGAGTATCCGTTCTCGATCGCCGGCGAGTCCTTCATCCCGACCGCGCTCGCGGGAACCAGCCGCAGCGGTGAGCCCATGCAGGTGTGCATGATCGGTTACAACTTTTCACCGACCTCGGACCTTCAGTACACGGGCCGCGCGATCGGGGTCGACGGCAAGTCGCACGGAAGAGTCGAGTTGAAGGTTCTGAAAGCCTCCGACCGGGAGCTCACGGGCGCCCGAAAGCTCCTGCTCCAGGTGAAGACATGGGGTCTCGATCCCGGCCGGTATGCCTTGAACGTCAAGCTCGACGACGGGAAGGCCGGGAAAACCGCCGAGAATTCGTCCCCCTTCGACGTGAAGTGAAGCGGGTCGGTCCCTCCGGCGGGACGCTGGGGCTGGCACTGGCGCTCGCCCTGTCCGTTGCGGGGTGCCGCCGGACGACGTTTCCGGCGGCGCCTGTTTTCGTCATCTCCATCGACACTCTGCGGTCGGACCACGTCCCGGCGTATGGATACCGCGGCGTCGAGACGCCCGCCATCGACACGCTCGCGAAAGAGGGCATCGTCTTCGAGACGGCCATCGCGCAGGTTCCTCTGACGTTGCCCTCGCACGCCGCGATCTTCACGGGCGAGCTTCCTTTCGTCAACGGGATTCGCGACAACCTCGGGTACCAGCTGCCGCGCGGCGCGAAGACCGTGGCCGGCCACCTGAAGTCGCACGGGTATGCGACCGGCGGAGCGGTCTCCGCGATCGTGCTCGATCACGCCAGCGGGATCGCCCGGGGATTCGATTTCTGGGACGACGCCATCGAGGTTCGAAAGAGCGGGCAGGCCGTCGGCCAGGTGCAGAGGCCGGGCGCGCGGACCGAGCGGCGCCTCGAGGAGTGGATCGCGGGCGCTCCGGCGGGAAAGCCCCTGTTCGGGTTTCTTCACCTGTACGAGCCGCATTCCCCGTACGAGCCTCCGGAGCCTTTCGCCTCGAAATACCGGTCGCACCCGTACGACGGGGAGGTGGCGGCGGCGGACGCGGTCGTCGGGAGCTTCCTCTCGTTTCTCAAGGCGCGGGGACTCTACGACCGCGCTCTCATCGTCCTCCTTTCGGACCACGGAGAGGGGCTCGGAGACCACGGGGAAGACGAGCACGGGATTTTTCTCTACGCCGAGTCCATCCGGGTGCCTTTGCTCGTAAAGCTCCCCGGGGGCCGGGACGGCGGGCGGCGGGTGTCCGCGGCGGCGGCGCTGGTCGACGTGTTTCCCACGATCTGCGCGTCCCTGGGCATCGAAATCCCGCCGGTGGCCGGCATCCCGATCTGGCCGCCCCGGAAAGCGACGGAAGGGCCGCGCCGGATCTACAGCGAGACGATGTTCCCCCGGTTTCACTTCGGGTGGAGCGATCTGGCTTCCCTGACGGACGGTCGGAACCACTACATCCACGCCCCGCGGCCGGAGCTCTACGACTGGTCCTCCGACCCGGGCGAGCGCCGGGACGCCGCTCCAGCCCTTCCGGATGCCTTCCGATCGATGCGCGCGGCCCTGCTGGCGATGTCTCGGCCGCTGGAGCCCCCGGGCGCGTCGGATCCCGAGACCGTCCGGAAGCTCGCCTCCCTGGGCTATCTCGGCGCGGGCAGCGCCCCGGCTTCCGAGGGAGTCCTGCCCGATCCCAAGGACCGGATCGCGCTCGTTTCGAAATTGAAAGAGGCGGGGGGGCTCGCGGAATCCGGGAGGGCGGACCGGGCCATCGGGATCCTGGAGGAACTGGTGCGCGAGAACCCGCGGATGCTCGACGCGCGGCAGGCGCTGGCCCGCACGCTGCGGCAGGCCGGACGCACTCGGGAGGCGTATCAGGCGCTTCTGGAAGTCGACCGGATGGAACCCGGAAATCCGCCGGTCCTTCTGGCGCTCGCCGATCTCGCCGTCGAGAACGGAGACCTTCCGGAGGCGCGCCTGTATGCGAAGGCCGCTCGGGCGGCGGGGTCGTCTGACTCTGCCCTCGTTCTAGGGTCGATTGCCCTCGTTGCGGGAGAGCTTCCGGAGGCACGGGCCCACGCCGAGACGGCCATGCGAGACCATCCGAAGTCTCGCCCGCCGGTTCTCCTTCTGGCACGGGTGGAGCTCTCGGCCGGAAATCTCCCGGGCGTCCTGGCGGCGCTCGGCCGCCTGCGGGACCTGGATCCGGAAGCGCCTCCGATCGAAGATGCCTCGTTCCTGGCGGGCGACGCGCTGGCGCGCCTCGGTCGGACCGAAGAGGCCCGCGCCGCTTTCCAGTCGGAGATCCGTGATTTCCCTCAGAACCCGCGGGGATACACGGGCCTCTCCCTGCTCGAGGCCAGCGAAGGCCGGCGGCCTCAAGCGGAGAAAGCGCTTCGCGACCTGCTCGCCCGCGCGGCCACTTCCGACGCGTTCTTTCTCGCAGCGCGCACGTACGACATTTTGGGGGACCGGGCCGCCGGCGCCCGGACCCGCGCCGACGCCGGCCGACGTTTTCCCGGATCTCGCGAGCGCCGGGCGACTGCGCCGTAAGACATGCCGGAATCGCGGCGGCTCTACCAGTTGGAGAGCGTCGGAAACCGTTAATCCTCCAGCAGAAGGCTCCGTCCCGTCATTTCGGCCGGAGAACGGAAGCCCTGGAGTGCCAGGAGCGTCGGGGCGACGTCTCTGAGCGCGCCCCCTTCGCGCAATATCGGCCGGCCGGCCGCTCCTCGGAGGAGGAAGGGGACCGGGTTGCTCGTGTGAGCCGTGTGAGGCTGCCCCGTGACCGGGTCGAGCATCTGCTCCGCGTTTCCATGGTCGGAAGTCATGACGAGGATTGCTCCGGCCCGCGCGGCGGCCACGTCGAGTCTCGCGAAACACGCATCGAGACTTTCGATCGCGGCGATCGTCTCGGGGATTTTGCCGGTGTGCCCGACCATGTCGGCGTTGGCGTAATTCACCACGTACGCGGAGGCGCGTCGGGCTTCCAGAGCGCCGACGACTTCCGCCGTGATTTCAGCGGCGCTCATCTGCGGGTGCAGGTCGTACGTGGCGCCGCGCCACGAGGGGACCAGGACGCGCTCTTCCCCAGGAAACGCGGCCTCGACGCCCCCGTTGAAAAAATAAGTCACGTGCGCGTACTTCTCCGTTTCGGCCACCCGGAGATTGACGACGCGGTTCTGGCCCCAGACCTCCGCCAGGATCTTTCTCAGGAAGATCGGGGGAAAAGCGACCGCGAGCCCGAATTCCTTTTTGTACTCGGTGAAGGTGACGAGGTCGAGGGACGGAGGCGCTCCTCGCGAAAATCCATCGAAGCGGGGGTCCGCAAGAACTCGCGTCAACTGCCGCGCCCGGTCCGCGCGGAAGTTGAAGAACACCGCGGCGTCTCCGTCGGCGAGAGTCGCCGGCGAGGCGCCCTCGGCGGCGATGATCGTCGGAAGGAGAAATTCGTCGCTTTCTCCGAGCGCGTAGGCGCTCTCGATCGCCTCCCAAGCCGTCGGGGCGCGGCGTCCCTGTCCGTTGCGCAGGGCGGCCCAGGCGAGCGCGACGCGGTCCCAGCGCTGGTCGCGGTCCATCGCGTAATAGCGGCCGGTGAGGCTGGCGATGGCTCCTCCGGTCCGCGCCAGCACGGCTTCGAGCTCGTCGACATACCGGAGCGCGGATCGGGGAGGCGTATCCCGGCCGTCCGTGAAAGCGTGCACGAAAACCTTCGGAATTAAAGCCCGGCGGGCGAGCTCCAGGAGACCGACGAGATGGCGGACGTGCGAGTGCACCCCGCCGTCGGACAGCAATCCCATGAGGTGGAGTGCGGCGCCGCGCTCCCGCGCTCCCTCGAATGCGGTGAGCAGAGCGGGATTCGAATAGAACGAGTCGTCGCGGAGGCTCAAATCGATGCGGAGCAGGTCCTGGGGCACCATGCGCCCCGCGCCCAGGTTCAAATGTCCCACCTCCGAATTTCCCATCAGTCCCGCGGGAAGTCCGACGGCTTCGCCCGAAGCGGCGAGAGTGGTCGCCGCCGAATCGGCGAGCCATCGGTCGAAGACGGGCGTTTGCGCGCTCGTGATCGCGTTCCCGGGCGATGCCGGAGCCACGCCCCAGCCGTCGCAGATGACGAGGACGACCGGACGCATCAGGCGCCGAAGGGCTGCGGATTTCGGGCAGGGGCCCGCCGAGCCGGAGTCACCCGCTGCTCCAGGTCCGAGACGACGTGCATGAACGCCATGTAGGCCTCGTACGGGGAATCGAACGGCGAGAAATACGCATGCACCTCGCCGTCGCCATAAGACTTGGTCGCCATGTAGTAGAAGTGATCGGAGGTCGTCAACCTCCGGAAGTCCCGCAACGCCGGCTCGGATCCCGACGCTTTGGTCCGTTCCTCCAGAGAAAAGAGGCGCCGCAGGGCGTCGCGCTGAAGCTCGTTGCCCTGCCACGCGGAAAGGTCTCGCGCTTCATCCGCCCACGAGAGAAGGCGCGGCGCCGAAAGTCGGTCCCGGGCGGGCAGTCCGGCAATGGCGGCGGATGGCGAGAGAAAGAGGGCTCCGGGACGGGACAGAGCGAGTTGAACCCACGATTCGAAAAACTGGAAGATGCCCGTTTCCTTCCACTGGTGTTCGCCGAACGTTTCGAAGTCCATGAAAAGCGAGAGCACGTCGCCCGTGAGAGCGCTCACCCACCGGTCGTATTTTTCGGAAGTGAGCGGGTGCTCTTTCCACGCCCGGTTGGAGAAGCGAAACGCGATGTCGTCGGAGAGCCGGTAGTCGCGAAGAAGAAGCGGGAGGCCGTGGGACGTCGCCGCGCGGTAGAGGTGATTGGGCGAGAGCGAACCCAAGAGCGGCTCGACCCCGTCCGCCAAAACACCCGCGTATCCCTTTTGCTCGAGATATTCGGCCAGCTCGTCGGAGTAAATGAGCTCCGTGTTGCGAAAGACACGCGGCGAGACCCCGAAGTCCTCCTCGATCGCGGCGCGGTGAAGGTCGATCTGTGCCTGGAATTCGGCGCGCGACGTGAGCCAGGAGAGGGAGTGGTGCGAGGTCTCGGCGAGGAACTCGACCCGCCCGGTCGCGGCCAGGGCGCGGAAAGCCTCGCGGACCTGCGGCGCGTACTCCCGGAACTGCTCGAGGAGACACCCCGAGAGGGAGAAGGAAACGGCGAATGCGGGGTGCCGGTCGAGAAGACGCAGCAGCATGGCCGTGGCGGGGAGGTAGCACTTCTCGGCGACGCGCTCGAGAAGGGCCCGATTCCTGTTTTCGTCGAAGTAGCGGTGCTCGCGTCCGACGTCGAAGTAGTTGTAAGGGCGCAGCCGATAGGGCTGGTGCACCTGAAAGTAGAGGCAGACGGGAATCATCGCGGAGAGATTCTAAAGGAGGGGCGAGATCAGAGGGTCGGTCGGAGAAGTGCCGCTCGAGCCAGGCCGGCGGTTGGGACAGACAGGCGGAACCCCGTCGACCTTCCTGCCGCCTGCCGCCTGCCGCCTGACGCCTAGCGCTCTTCCTCCACCATCTCTCTATAAACATCCACACACTTCGCTGCGGCGTCTTTCCAGGAGAGCCGGCTGACCTCGATCCGTCCCTCCGTGCCGAGCGCGTCGGAAAGCGGGCGGAACAGGAGGACGGACAGGATCTTCGAGGCGAGGTCGTTCGTGTCGCCGAAGTCGACCCTCAGGACGTTTCGCACCACTTCGGAAACGCCCGCGTTCCGGGACACGATGACGGGGGTGCCGTGCCGGAGGGCCTCGAGAGCCGTCAGCCCGAACGGCTCCGACACGGATGGCAGGACGTAGACGTTCGCGCGCGCATAGAGCCGATCGAGCTCTGCCGGAGGAAGGAACCCGGTGAAGAGAAAATGGCGCTCGAGCCCGAGCGCCGTCACTGATTTCATCATCGGCCGCAGGCGGTCGCCGGAGCCCGCAACGGCGAACCGCACGTTCGGGATCTCGCGAGCCACGAGGGCCGCGGCGTCCACGAAGAACCGGGGACCCTTCTGCCACGTGATCCGGCCCGCGAACAGAACGAGGGGGTCTTGCTCTCCAACCTCCCACGTCCCGACGCCCTCGCGGGCATCGATCGCGTTGTGAACGACCCGGAGGCGCTCCCGGGGCACTCCGTAACGCTCCGCCACGATGTCCGCCGTGTAACGGGAGACCGCGATGACCCGATCCGCCGTCGTGACGCCGAGGCGCTCCGTGCCGCGGACGAAGGCGTCCCCGCCCGTCGCGGAGCGGTCGAATTCCGTGGCATGCACGTGCACGGCGAGAGGCTTGCCGGAGGCACGCCGCGCCTCCATCCCCGCGAGGTACGTGAGCCAGTCGTGGGCGTGGATGACGTCGAACCGCTCACGGCGGGCGATGCGCCCGGCCGCCTCTGCGTACCGGAGGACTTCCGCGGCGAGGTCGGGACCGTAATGACCCCGGAAGGTCGACCCCGTCTCGCGGGCGGCCATCAGAGTCTCCTGGTAGGCCGCCTCCGTGAGGTACGGGCGAAGCAGGCTCGGTATGCGGCGCAGCCGGAGGAGAAAGTTCTCGCGGTGCGGTTTGTCCTCCGAGCCGACCGTCGCCCCCGAATCGACGATCGAGAGGAGCGGATGATCGGCCGGGAACGGGTGGTGCGGAAGCACGAGGACGACCTCGGTCCCCATTTCGAGCAGTCCGCCGACCAATCCCGCCGAGGCGACACCGAGCCCGCCCGTGACGTGAGGCGGAAACTCCCACCCGAACATGAGAACTCGCACGGGGAGAAGGTATCAGGGGGGTGTGACGAGGGAGCCCTCCGCTTGCGGCCTGTCCGGAGCTTCCCGGGGAGGCGCGAGGTCGTCGCGCAGGTGAAGCACGAGCGCGCGCGAAACCTCCGCGACACTGGCGGCACAGGCTCGCGATCCGCGCGGCCAGTGCGGAGCATCTCCGTCGAAGCGCTGGGGGATCGAGCCGAGGCCCGCATCCCGCACGTACGCGCGCAGCGGCGCCAACCACAGACGAAACGTGCGGAGGGACTCTTTGTTGCGTCCGAGGACTCGGAAATGCGCGTCGGCGAACGCGCCGGTCAGCCACGGCCAGACGGAGCCCTGGTGGGCCGCGCGCTCGGACTCTCGCTCGTCGCCTCCGCCGCTGCCGCGGTATCGCGGGTCGGCCGGATCCAGGGTACGAAGCCCGAACGGCGTCAGGAGCCGGTCGCGCACGGCCACGTAAACGGCCCGGGCGCGGTGAGGGGGCAGCAGATCGTCCGAAAGAGACACGGCAAAGATCTGATTCGGGCGCAGGGTCGCGTCCGGACCGTTCTCGTCGATCACGTCGTACAGCGACTCCGTTTCCGGCGACCAGAACGTCTCATTGAACCGGCGGGCCACTTTCCAGGCGGAGGTCTCGAGATCGCGGGCGCGCCCGGGCTCGCCGGCGAGGCGCTCCAGCCGGGCAGCGGATTTCAATGCGGCATGCCAGAGAGCCTGCAGCTCAACCGGCCTTCCGCGCCGGGGTGTCACGGGCTCTCCGTCGACGGTGGCGTCCATCCAGGTGAGCGCCCGCCCGGGAGCGCCCCCGATCTCCAGGAGCCCGTCGGCGGCGACTCCGATCCCGAACCGCGTCCCCGTCTGGTATGCCTCGAGGACCGAGCGGACCATGCCGAGAAGGGGGGACGGGCGGGTCGGGTTCCGGCGCCAGCGGCCGAACCACTCGACGGCCAGGACCAGCCACAGCGGGGCGTCCGCCGAGGCGTAGTCCGGCCGGCCCTCTTCGCTCGCGAAACGGGCGGGGATCAATCCGTCCCGCCGCATCGCGGCAAATGAGTTCACGACGCGGGCGGCCGCGCCAAACCGGCCCGTGGCGAGAGCGAGGCCGGGGGCGGAGATCATCGCATCGCGCCCGTGATCGGCGAGCTCGGGGAAGCCTGCGATGATGGAGGCCTCCCGGTCGTCGCCGTCGACCAAGAAAGTCTCGGCCCGCCGCGCGATCTCGTCGAAGAGCAGGTCTCCGGAGCGGGGAAAGGCGGCCCGGCGCCGTCTCTCCGCCTCGAGGAGATGCCGCGGATCGCTCGCCACCTCCTCCCGGGAAAAGAGGACCCAGGCCTCGGCCCGCGGCTCCAGGGTCCACGTCCAGCGGAGCGGACTCCAGAGATCTTCGGACGCGTCGAGCCCTTTCTCCGCGTCGCGGGGATAGAAGAACGAGCGGTACCAGAGGGCCTCGGCCGCCGTCTCGGAACCGACCGCCCGCATATAGAGGCGCGGAAGAAAGGCCGCGGGCCTGACCCACGACACCTCTCCGCGGATTTCGGTGGTCGAGTCGATCTCGTCCTGCTCCGAGCGAAGCTCGTGCGCGCTGTGAAATCGAAGGAGAGGCCTCACCGAAAGCTCTACCGGGCCATCCCCCGTATTGCGATATCGGACGATCGTGATCGAACGGTCCCGAACCAGGCACAGCGTCCGCTGAAGACAGAAGTCTCCGGTTTCGTACGTCCATTCGGGAAACGGATCCAGCGCGAACTCCGTTAAGTGGCGGTCTCCCTCCGGGTGCACCGCGTCCCGATAGATCTGGGTCGAGATCCCGGTCTCGCTCCCGGACGCGGTGACGATCTCCTCGCACCCGGCCACGAAAAGCCACCGCCGCCGGGGAGGGGGAATCGCCGGGACATACCAGCCGTGCTCGCGCCGGGTCCGGGCGCCCGCAATCGTCCCGCACGCATAGCCGCCGAGACCGTCCGTCTCCAGCCATTCGAGCGCGAGGCGCCGTTCGCGGTCCTGCAGCGCCGCTGCCGTCCAGACGAGCCGGGGCGGAGAGCCGGATCCGCCGGCGTTCTGAACTGCGAGCCGCGAAGCCACGACCAGATTCTCTCTCAGAGACGGGTCCAACGGGGAAGCCCGGACCGCCGGAAGACTCTGCGATACCCCGGAATCCCGGCGATTTCAGTCCCCGTTCCCGAAAGGGGTTCCGGAGCGTCGTCGGGAATCTGTGTCCCCTCCATGCCCGTAATAAGATTTGAAACGGATCGGGCTCGGGCGGCACCCGGCCCTCAAAGTCCGCCGTCCGCCGCGAAAGAGAGGCGACTCCTTGGCCACCGTAGAAAAGTCGGTCGACGCACTCTGTGTCGACACGATCCGCACACTCGCCATAGACGCGGTCCAGAAGGCGGAATCCGGGCATCCGGGCCTGCCTCTCGGCGCCGCGCCGATGGCCTACGTGCTCTGGCAGAACTACTTGAAGCACGACCCGAAGGACCCCAGGTGGCCCGACCGCGACCGGTTCGTCCTTTCCGCGGGCCATGGGTGCATGCTTCTCTATTGCCTGCTCCACCTGACGGGATACGACCTGTCGCTCGAGGACCTGAAAAACTTTCGCCAGTGGGGGAGCAGGACGCCGGGGCATCCCGAGTATCTCGATACGCCCGGGGTCGAAGCCACGACCGGACCGCTCGGACAGGGGACGGCGAACGCCGTGGGAATGGCGATCGCGGAGAGGATGCTGGCGTCGCATTTCAACCGGCCGGAGCACGAGATCGTCAATCATCGGACGTTTGCCCTGGTCTCCGACGGAGATCTGATGGAAGGGATCTCCGGCGAAGCGTCCTCTCTGGCGGGCCACCTCGGACTCGGCAAACTCGTGTACCTCTACGACTCCAACCAGGTGACGCTGGACGGACCGACGTCCGTCACTTTCACCGAGGACGTCGGCCGGCGGTACGAGGCCTTCGGGTGGCAGGTGCTTCACGTCGCCAACGGAAACACCGACCTCGACGCGATCGACAACGCGCTCGGAGCCGCGATCGCCGAGGTGAGCCGGCCCTCGCTCGTGATCATCAAGACGACCCTCGGGTACGGTTCGCCGAACAAGGGAGGCACCAGCGAAGCGCACGGCAGCCCCCTCGGCGTCGAAGAAGTCGCCCGGACGAAGAAGGCGCTCGGCTGGGTCTCCGAGGAGCCGTTCTTCGTACCCTCGGAATCCCTCTCCCATTTCCGGGAGGCGGTCACGCGAGGCGCGGCAGCCCGGGCCGACTGGCAGGAGCGCTTCGAGAAGTACGGCGCGAAGTATCCGGACCTCGCGGCGGAATGGAAGCGCTGGATGGCGGGGGAGCTTCCGGAGGGCTGGGACGCCAACCTTCCCGTGTTTGCGGCCGGCGAGAAGGAGGCGACGCGCACCGCGGCCGGAAAGGCCATGAACGCGATAGCCGATACGGTTCCATGGCTGATCGGCGGCGACGCGGACCTCGGGACTTCGACGAATACCACGTTGAAGAAATTTGCGAGCTTCGAAGCGGGCACCGGCACGGGCCGCAATCTGCACTTCGGGGTGCGCGAGCACGCGATGGGCGCGATTGCGAATGGGATCTCGTACCACGGCGGGCTGCGGCCCTTCGTGGCGACGTTTTTCTGCTTTTCCGACTACATGCGGCCGGCCGTGCGTCTGGCGGCGTTGAACGAACTGCCGGACATCTTCGTGTGGACGCACGATTCCATTGGCCTCGGAGAGGATGGCCCGACCCACCAGCCGGTCGAGCATCTCGCCTCGCTTCGGGCCATGCCGAAAATGACGATCCTCCGTCCGGGAGACGCCAACGAAGCGGTGGAAGCCTGGCGGGTGATCATGGGACGCACGCGGGGTCCCGTCGGTCTCGTGCTCTGCCGCCAGAAGCTCCCCGTCATCGACCGGACGAAGTTCGCTCCGGCCTCGGGGCTCGCGCGGGGCGCGTACGTCCTCGCCGAAGGGTCCGCGAAACCGCCCCGGCTGATCCTGATCGCCACCGGATCCGAGGTGGCGCTCGCGCTCGCATCGCGTGAAAAGCTCGAGACCGAGGGCGTGTCGACGCGGGTCGTCTCCATGCCGTCGTGGGAGATTTTCCTGGAGCAGGACCCGGCCTACCGCGAGGAGGTCCTTCCGAGGTCGATCGGCGCCCGGCTCGGCATTGAAGCGGGGACGTCGTTTGGATGGCACCGATGGGTCGGGGATCGCGGCGATACCGTCACGATCGACCGTTACGGGGCGTCGGCACCCGGAGAAGTCGTCCTGCGGGAGCTCGGCTTCTCGGTCGAGAACGTGGTCAAAAAGGCGAAGGCGCTCTTCGCGTGAAGGTGGCGGTCGGTTTCGATCACGCCGGCTTCCCTCTCAAGTCCGAGGTCCTCCGCTTCGTTCGAGAGGCCGGACACGAGCCGCTCGATTTCGGGACGGACAGCACGGAGCCGGTGGATTACCCGGACTTTGCCCGGGCCGTCGCGGTTTCCGTCGCCAGCGGTCAATCCGACCGCGGGATCGTCGTGTGCGGCAGCGGGGTCGGCGCGTCCGTCGCCGCGACCAAGGTTCCCGGCATTCGCTCGGCGCTGTGTCACGACACGTTCTCGGCGCGGCAGGGCGTCGAGGACGACGACATGAACGTGATCTGTCTCGGAGCGCGCGTGATCGGTCCGTCCCTCGCGGGAGAGGTCCTGCGTGCCTACCTCGGGGCCCGGTTTTCAGGAGCGGAGCGGCATGTCCGCCGCCTTCGCAAAGTCAATCAGATCGAGTCCGATGCCCGCAGGGGTATCTTCGACCAGGGGGAAGTCTCATGACCGCAAATCCGCTTCAGCGCTTGAACGCGCTCGGCCAGAGCATCTGGTACGACTACATCCGCCGGGATCTGTTCACGAGCGGCCGCCTGGAAAAGATGATCCGGGAGGACGGCTTGACGGGCATGACCTCCAATCCGACGATCTTCCAGAAGGCGATCGCGGACAGCGAGTTGTACGACGAAGACTTGCGGCGCCTGGCGGGAGAGGGAAAGGACACCTACCGCGTGTTTGAAGGCCTCGAAGTGCAGGACGTGCAGCGCGCCGCCGACCTCTTCCGCCCTGTTTTCGACCGCACGGGTGGCGACGACGGGTTCGTGTCGATCGAAGTCGGACCGCACCTGGCGCTCGACATGCAGGGAACCGTGGACGAAGCGCGGCGGCTCTGGACCTCCTGCGACCGTCCGAACGTGATGGTCAAGATCCCCGGGACGAAGGAATGCGTGCCCGCCATCCGGCAATGCCTGGAAGAAGGGATCAACATCAACATCACGCTTCTCTTCTCCGTCGAGCGGTACCGCGAGGTGATGGAAGCGTATCTGGCGGGCATGGAGGCGAGAGCGGCCGCGGGACAGCCGGTCGATCGGGTGCGCTCCGTCGCGAGCTTCTTCGTGAGCCGCGTCGACACTCTCGCGGACAAGAAGCTCGACGCGCGCGCGAAAGTCGCGTCGACGGACCGAGAGCGCTCGCTGGCGAAGGACCTCCGCTCCAGGCTCGGGATCGCCAACGCGCGCATCGCGTTCCAGGCTTTCGAGGAGATCTTCGGCGGATCCCGCTTCGCGATGCTGGCCAAGAAGGGCGTAACGCGCCAGAAGCCGCTCTGGGCCTCGACCTCCACCAAGGACCCGGCCCTCCCGGACCTCTATTACGTCGAGGCCCTGATCGCACCCGACACCGTCGATACGATGCCCCCCGAGACCCTGGAGGCCTACCGCGACCATGGGGATCCGAAGGTCCGCATTCACGAGGACCTGCAGGAAGCTCACGCCGCATTTCGGGGCCTGACGGAGCTTGGCATCGACGACAAATTGATCTTCCGGGAGCTCGAAGAGGAGGGGGTGCGCAAGTTCTCCGACTCCTACGATTCGCTCATGAAGACGCTCGGGGAAAAGCAGCAGGCCGTGGGGGCGCGTTGAAGCTCGAGCTCGCGGGGGCCGGCGACGCGCACCAGGAGGCGCTCCGAAGGCTGGCCCGGGAGCGCGCCGTAGAGCGGATCTGGGCGGGTGACGCGTCCCTGTGGAAGGACGATCCCTCCAATCGGAAGACGATCGAGAGCGCGCTCGGATGGCTGACGATCGCCGATCGCATGGAGAAGGGCGCGCCAGAGCTTCAGGAATTCGCGGCCTCTTGCGCCCGAGACGCGGACCGGGTCGTCGTGCTCGGGATGGGAGGTTCGAGCCTCGCCCCCCTCGTCTTCTCCGATTCCTTTCCGCGCCGCTCGGGGTTCCCGGTTCTCGAAGTCCTCGACTCGACTTCTCCCGCGGCCGTCCTGGAAACCGCGCGCGGCGCCCCGCCGGATCGGACGCTTTTCGTCGTCTCATCCAAATCCGGTTCGACGCTCGAGCCCAACATCTTTTTCGACTACTTCTACGAGGCCGCGCGGGAAGCTCTCGGCGACGCCGCGGGAAACCGCTTCCTCGTGATCACGGACCCCGGATCCGCGCTCGAAAAGGAGGCCGGACGCCGCCGGGTCCGGCGCATTTTTCCGGGAGACCCGACGATTGGCGGCCGGTACTCGGCTCTGTCGAACTTCGGGATCGTTCCGGCGGCGCTGGCGGGGATCGACGTCGCGGAGCTTCTCCGGCGTGCCCGGGTGATGGCGCAGTCCTGCCGGAACGCGGGCGACGAGAACCCGGGACTCGTGCTCGGCGCCGCGATGGGAGTCCTCGCTCTTTCGGGCCGGGACAAGCTCACGTTCGACGTCGGGGCGCCCATCCCGCGCTTCGGGATGTGGATCGAGCAGCTCGTGGCCGAAAGCACCGGAAAAGAGGGAAAGGGAATTCTCCCAGTCGAAGGGGAGACTCCGGGCCCGCCGGACGTCTACGGAAACGACCGGTTCTTCGTCTCGATCGCGACCGCCGACCGTGAGATGGAGCATGACGCGCGGCTCGGGCCGCTGGTGGCGGCCGGGCACCCGGTGGCCCGATTCCAGGTCGAGGACGCGCTCGACCTCGGGGCCGAGATGTTTCGCTGGGAGTTCGCCACCGCCGTCGCCGGAAAGCTGCTGGCGATCAATCCCTTCGACCAGCCGAACGTGCAGGAAGCCAAAGACGGCACCAACGGCATCCTTGCCGGCGACGCCGGCACGGAAGGGAACGAGCCTCTCCCCGCGGACCAGCGGGACTCCGCTGCTCTCGACGAGCTCCTCGCGTCCGTTCACGCCGGAGATTATTTCTCGATCATGGCCTACGTCCCTGCGACGGCGGAGAACGAGGCTGCCTTGAACCGGCTGCGACTCCGCGTGCGCGAAGCCAAACGCGTGGCGACGACGGCGGGGTTCGGCCCCCGGTTCCTTCACTCGACCGGTCAGCTCCACAAGGGAGGGCCGGACACGGGTGTCTTCCTTCAGCTCACCGCGGAGAGCGCCGAAGACGTGGCGATTCCGGGCAGGGCCTGGGGATTTGCCCGCGTGATTCAGGCGCAGGCGGCCGGGGACCTGGGCGCGCTGAAAAAGCGGGGGCGGCGGGCCATCGAGTTCTCTCTCGGAGAGGACGTCGCGCGCGGCCTGACGAGACTCGGGGAGCGCTTGAACGAAATCCTCAATCGCAACGAGACGTCCTGAAACAACGCCGCGGCGAATCGTTTCCGCCGGCGGTTCTCCGGATTCCGAAGGAGCTCGAATGAAACTCGGATTCGTCGGCCTCGGGAAAATGGGCGGCAACATGGTCCAGCGCCTTCTGCGCGACGGCCACGAGATCGTGGCATTCGCGCGAAGCGCGGATTCCGTCCGGGAAGCGGAGTCCCATGGGGCGAAGGGGGCCGCGTCGTTGAAAGACGTCGTCGAGAAGCTCGCTGCGCCCCGCGTCGTCTGGCTCATGATCCCGGCGGGCAAACCCGTCGACGACTCGATCGCGGAGTTGAAGGCGCTGCTCTCCCGCGGCGACATCGTCGTCGATGGCGGCAACTCCCGCTGGACCGACTCCTCCCGCCGCGCGGCGGAGCTCTCCGCCGCGGGAATCGGGTTCCTCGATTCCGGCACCTCGGGCGGGATCTGGGGCCTCGACAACGGATACTGCCTGATGGTCGGCGGAAGGCCGGAGGATTTCGGAGTCCTCGAGCCTGCGTTGAAGACGCTCGCGCCGCCCGACGGGTACGCCCACGTCGGAGGACCCGGAGCGGGGCATTACGTGAAGATGGTCCACAACGCGATCGAGTACTCGATGATGCAGGGGTACGCGGAGGGATTCGAGCTCCTCGCGAAGAGCGACTACAACTTGAAGCTCGATCAGATTTCCCGGCTCTGGACCCACGCATCCGTGGTGCGCTCCTGGCTGCTCGACCTGCTCGTGCTCGCGTTCGAAAAGGATCCCGGGCTCCAGGGGATCCGGGGCTACGTGGAAGATTCCGGCGAAGGCCGCTGGACGCTGCAGGACGCGATCGACAAGGCCGTGCCGATGCCGGGCCTCGCCGGGGCTCTGTTTGCGCGGTTTGCCTCGCGCCAGCCGGACGCCTTCGCGGCAAAAGTCAACGCGGCCCTGCGCAACGAGTTCGGCGGCCACGCGGTCAAAGCGAAGTGAGCGCCGCCGTCGTCCCCGTCGAGCCGCGCGTCGAGGCCGCTCCCTCCGACGAACGCGAGGTGAGGGGAGAAGAGGAAGTCCGGCCTCCCTGCACCCTGGTCATCTTCGGGGCGTCGGGAGACCTCACCCGCCGGCTTCTCGCGCCCGCGATCGCGCACCTGCTGCGGGACGGCGCCGTGTCGCCGGACTTTGCCATCGTGGGCCTCGCGCGATCCGAAATGGCGGACTCCGAATTCCGCGCGTACCTCGAAGGCGGCGCGCGCGAGTTCACTCCTCCCACCCAGGGGCGCCCCGGGGAGCTCCCGCCGACCGTGTCCTACCTCGCCGGGGATTTCTCCGACCCGGGCCTTTACGACCGCTTGAAAGAGACGCTCGAAAAGATCGAGGGGAAGCGCTCCGGGTCGCGCAACCGGATTTTCTACATGGCGACTCCGCCCGAGGCGGATCCCACGATCGTCAAGTTTCTGGGGGAAAAGGGGCTCGCGTCGCCCGACCAGGGCTGGGCGCGCGTCGTCGTCGAAAAGCCGTTCGGGCACGACCTGCAGTCGGGCAAGGACTTGAACGACGAGCTCCGCTCGGTCTTCAAGGAGCGGCAGATCTACCGCATCGACCATTACCTCGGGAAGGAAACCGTCCAGAACATTTTCGTGCTCCGCTTCGCAAACGGAGTCTTCGAGCCTCTCTGGAACAACCGGTACGTCGATCACGTCCAGATTGCCGTTTCCGAGACGGTCGGCATCGGGCATCGCGCCGGATACTACGAATCTGCCGGGATCGTCCGGGACATGTTTCAGAACCACCTTCTTCAATTACTCTGCCTGACCGCGATGGAACCGCCGGTCGCCTTTGAGGCCGACGCCGTGCGCGCGGAGAAGGTCAAGGTTCTGCAGTCGATCCGGCCGATTCCGGAGAACGCGATCGACGACTGGGCGGTCCGGGGGCAGTACGGGCCCGGTGTCGTCGGCGGCAAGAAGGTTCCGGGGTATCGCGAGGAGGAAAAGGTCGACCCTGCCTCGAGCACGCCCACGTACGCCGCGGTGAAGTTCGCCATCGACAACTGGCGGTGGGCCGGCGTGCCCTTCTATCTGCGATCGGGCAAGCGCCTGGCGGAAAGGGTGTCGGAGATCGCGATCGAGTTCAAGCGAGTGCCCCATCCTCTCTTCTCGAAAGCCGTGGGCACTTTGAACCCGAACGTGCTGCGCGTCCGGATACAGCCCGACGAGGGCGTGTCGTTGAAGTTCGACGCGAAGATCCCCGGGACCGTGATGCAGATCCAGTCGGTGTACATGGACTTTCCGTACAATAAGCTCGGGGCGCCGATCCAGGGCGGATACGAGAGGCTGCTGCTCGACGTCACGCACGGCGACCAGACGCTCTTTACCCGCGGGGATGAGGTCGAGCAGGCGTGGCGGGTCGTCTCTCCGATCCTCCGGGCATGGGAAGGCAATCCTGCTTCGGACTTCCCCAACTATGCGTCGGGGACCTGGGGCCCGGAGTCCGCGGATCGCTTCCTCGAGAAGGAAGGCCGGCGCTGGCGGACGCTTTGAGAGGCGGGCGTTAAAGGTCAGACGTCAGGGAGGCGAACGTCGAACCACGAAAACCGCGGAAGCCTCGGATTTCCCTCCCGGCGGAAGCGCCGCCGCGCTTCGAAGCACGGGTGTTCCCGACGCCGGGTGAGCTGGCGGAGGCGGCCGCACGCGAATTCCAGGCCGCGTCTCGCGAAGCCATCGAGGCCCGGGGCCGCTTTCGCGTCGCGCTTTCGGGCGGCTCGACGCCCCGTCTGCTCCACGGCCGATTGACGCGGGCTCCGTTCCGGCGGGGAATCGATTGGCACCGTATCCAGTTTTTCTTCGGCGATGAGCGCGCCGTAGGTCCCGACTCGGAGCGGTCCAACTATCGGATGGCCGAGGAGACTCTGTTCGCGCCTCTGGGAATTTCAGAGGCGCAGGTCCACCGGATCCGCGGAGAGGCGCCCGCGAGGACCGCCGCTTCCGACTACAACCGTGTCCTCGAGGCGGCGTTCGAGAGGGAGCGGGGACGGTTGCGTTTCGACCTCGTCCTGCTCGGCCTCGGCCCGGACGGGCACACGGCGTCGCTCTTTCCGGGCACCCGCGCGCTCGAGGAGAGGACCCTGTCTGTGTCCGCAAACTGGATCCCGAAATTCCGCGAGTGGCGGATCACCCTGACATACCCTGTGCTCGACGCGGCTCGGCGGGTGATCTTTCTGGTGAGCGGTCCGGAGAAGGCCGCTCCGGCCGCCGCGATCATCGGAAAGAAACCCTCGGCGCGGACGCTGCCCGCCGCGAGAGTCCGGCCGCGGCGGGGAAGCCTGCTCTGGCTGCTCGACGAAGACGCCGGAAAACTCCTCTGATCCGAAGCGTCCCACGGCAGAGTCGCGGGGCTCGGGGACTCGGGGACGGTCCGGCCGTGTTGTGGTGCCTGGAACCCTCGCTGACGCCGGCCGCCGGCCGCCGGCCCCCGGTCGCCGGCGGTGGTTCTAGGCTCCCTCGGCGGCCGCCTTGCCCGCTTTCGACTGCGCGATGATCTTTTCCTGCGCCGCGTGGGGCACCTCGGAGTAGTGGGAGAACTCCATGTGGAACGTTCCCCGTCCCTGGGTGATCGACCTCAGCTGGGCGCCGTACGAGAGCATCTCCGCCATCGGCACCTGCGCCTTGATCACGGTGTCCTCGGCCTCCGCTTCCATCCCGGAGACGTGTCCGCGCCGTGAGGAAAGGTCGCCCATCAGGTCCCCGACGTATTCATTCGGCGTCGAGACTTCGACGAGCATCACGGGTTCGAGGAGCGTGGGTTTCGCCTTCTCCATGGCTTCCTTGTAGGCGAGAGACCCGGCGATCTTGAACGCGAGCTCCGAGGAATCCACGTCGTGGTACTGCCCGTCGTACAGGATCACTCGGAAATCCACCATGGGGAAGCCCGCCAGAAACCCCTTGCGCCGGACCTCCTGAATTCCTTTTTCCACCGCGGGAATGAAGTTGCGCGGGATCGAGCCTCCATAGATGTCGTCTACGAACTCGAAGTCGGCACCGCGCGGAAGCGGTTCGACGCGGATGCGGCAATCGGCGAACTGGCCGTGGCCGCCGGATTGCTTCTTGTGCCGCCCGTGCGCCTCCGCCTTTCCCTTGATCGTTTCGCGGTAAGGGACCTTCGGGGGGTGGAGGATCACCTCGACCGCGTAGCGGCGCTTGAGCCGGGCGACGGCGATCTCGACGTGCAGCTGCGACGCGCCCGAGAGGTGGAACTCCTTCGTCTCGTCGTCACGCTGGAAGTGGAGCGAGGGATCCTCTTCGATCAGCTTGTGAAGGGCCGTCGAAATCTTGTCCTCGTCTCCCTTGGCCCGGGGCTCGATCGCGTAGGCAATGGACGCCTCCGGAACGACGAGCTTCGGAAGGACGACGGGATGATCCTTTGCCGTGAGAGTGTCGCCGGTCGTCGTCTCCTTCAGTTTGGCCACGGCGACGATGTCTCCCGCGCGCGCTTCGGGCACGCTCACGTGCTCCTTCCCCTGGGGGAGAAAGAGACCCGAGAATCGCTCCGGGATACCCCGCGTGGCGTTCCAGTACGTGCCGTCCGACTGAAACTTTCCGGCGCGCACGCGCATGTAGGAGATCCTTCCGGCGAACGGGTCCGACACCGTCTTGAAAACCTGGCCCACGGCCGGATCGGTTTCGTTCGTGAAGATCTTCGTGGGCTTGCCATTCTTGTCCGTCGCCTCGACCGCGCCGCCCTCGGGGGAGGGGAGGATCGCGACGCAAGCGTCGAGAATCCGGACGAGCCCGATTTCGTGGGCCGAGGACGCGCAGAGGACCGGAAAAATCTTCCTGTCGGCCACTTCGGATTTCAATCCCGGAAGAAGGTCGGCGGGGTCGAGGGTGCCCTGCGCGAAGTACTTCTCCATCAAGCCGTCCTCGCCCTCGGCGACCAGCTCGACTAACTGTTCGTGCTCCGCGCGTGCCTGCTCGGCGAGCTCCTCCGGGATGGGGCCGTCCACGCGTTTCCCGCTTTCGTGCGAATGCGCCTCCATCCGGACGAGGTCGATCGTCCCCCGGAAAGCCCGCTCTTCCCCGACCGGGATCTGCAGCGCGACGACTCCGCGGCCGAACCGCTTTTTGATGGCCTCCATGGAGCGCTCGAAGGAGGCGCGCTCCCGGTCCATCCGGTTGATCACGAAGAGGACCGGGCGGGAGAACTCGGCGGCGAATTTCCAGGCCTTCTCCGTCTGCACCTCGACCCCCGAAACCGCGTCGAGAACGATGAGGACGGAGTCGGCGGCGGCAACCGCTGCCTTCGCCTCGGGCGAGAAGATTCCGTAACCGGGAGCGTCGATGAGGTTGACCCGCACGTCACGGTGGACGACGTGGGCGCATGCCAGGTTGATCGAGATTCGCCGCTCGATCTCCTCCGGGTCGAAGTCGGTCGGGCACGTGCCCTCCTCGATCTTTCCCGGTCGGGTGGTCACTCCTCCCGCGTGCAGCAGGCCGGCGATGAGCGTCGTTTTGCCCACCGTGTTGTGCCCGAGGACGGCGACATTCCTGAGCTCCGGAGCCGAGAAGGTTTTCATGCGCCGGATTATATTCACGGGGTTCGATTCTGAAGGTCTCGGGCGCGCCGGGCGTGCGTACGCGGCAGGAGCCCCCTCGCGTCGTTCCGGCAGCTTCCTCCCTGCGGCAGGAAGCCTCCCGGGTCGGTAAAGTTGACCCCCCTTCCCGCGGCGGCTACAATTTAGGGAATCCGTTGTCTCTCAAGGAGGCGGGTCCGGCGAGCTTTCGCCTTCCAGGGAAGGGAGTTTCTTCGAATCCAATGGGGGATAAAGGCGTCGCGGGGGCCCGGCTGCTGAAGCTCGGTCGCTATGAAGTGCTGAGCGAGCTCGGGAAGGGCGCGATGGGGATCGTTTACCTCGCGAAGGACCCGGTGATCGGCCGCATGGTGGCGATCAAGACCATCCGCGCGTCGAGCATGGCCGGAGACGACGACTCGGAGTCCCGCGAGTTCCGTGAACGTTTTGTCCGCGAGGCGCAGACGGCGGGCATCCTGTCGCACCCGCACATCGTCACCATCCACGACATCGGCGAGGATCCCGAGACCTCGACGTCCTTCATCGCGATGGAGTACATCGAGGGGAAGAACCTGAAGTCGCTGCTCGCCGAGCGCGCTCCGTTCTCCTACGACCAGATCGCCGAGATGATCGCCCAGGTCGCGGAAGCGATCGACTACGCGCACCGGAAGGGCATCATCCACCGCGACATCAAGCCGGCAAACATCATCATCACGACGGACGAAAAGGTCAAGATCACGGACTTCGGAATCGCGAAGGTCGCTTCCTCTAACCTCACGACGACCGGTCAGTTTCTGGGCACGCCCAACTACATGTCTCCCGAGCAGGTCTCGGGCGCGCCGGTCGACGGACGAAGCGACATCTTTTCCCTCGGGGTCGTCCTTTACGAGCTGCTCACGCACCGGAAACCTTTCGTAGGCGAAAACCTGACCGCCATCTCCTACAAGATCGTCCACGAGGATTTCACGCCCCCCGCGGAGCTTTCGAGCGAGGTCCCGTCGGAATTCAATCCGATCGTCGCGCGCGCGATGGCCAAGGACCCGTGGAATCGCTACCAGCGCGGCAAGGACTTCGCGCTCGCGCTGTACCAGCTGCGGGCGCACCTCGAGGAGCAGCGCGCTCTGCACGACCTCGGCACGATCGTGTCCGAGGCGGAGTTCATGCCCACGATGAAGCTCGCGAACATCGACCAGCTCGTTCTCGAGGCGGCCGAAGAGGCGCGCCACCACACCGAAGCCCTTTCCGGCCGGAGCACGCAGGTTCGCCCGCCGTTTCGACCCGAGGAGGCGACGCAGGCCTTCCGCGTTTCCGACCCGGGGGTTCCCGTCCTCCCGCGCTCGCGCGAGACTCCCGCCGACGGGACTCCCCCCGGAGGCCGCATGGCCTCGCCCGCCGGCGGCGCCGCGTCCGAGCGATCTGCCGCCCCTCCGCCCGCAGCCCCTCCTGCAGCCGGCGGCGGCGACGCGGTCACTTCCGTCCTCTCGACGCTTCCCGCGATCGACGTTCCCGCCGCAGTTCCGGTACGGAAGGGCCCCGATCTCCCGCTCCCCGTTGTCACGCCTCCTCTGGCTCCTCCTCCGCCCCTGGTGACGAAGCCGCTGACGGCGTCCCTCCCGCTCGCGAAGCCCCGGATGGCGCCCAAAGACACGAGCAAGGGGCGGCCGCCGTCGCTCGGGCAGAGGCTTCAAGAAAAAGTGGCGCTCGCCAGGAGTCAGAACTGGAAGCAACTCGTTTCTTCCGAGGTCAATCCAGGATGGTTCTGGCGCGTGGTCGGGACCGCGGTCCTCGTGGTCGCCGCCGTCGTGGGAGGACTCATCTGGCGCCGCGCGCTCGTCTCGAGGCCGACGGCTCCGGTCGACGCGGCGCTCGAGAAAGAGACGCGGGAGCGTCGGGGATCGTTCGAGGAGGGGAAGAAACTCTTCGCCGACGGGAAGTACGAAGAAAGCCTGACGCTCTTCCGCAGGCTTCTCGCCCGCAGCCCCAACAACACCCAGGCGCGCCAATACGCGCAGATGGCGGAAAACGCCCTCCAGGGCAAGCAGGAACAGTCGCGCAAAACCGAGGAAGCGGACAAGGCAATGCAGGATGCCGTCTCCGCCTTCGCGGCCGGCAACTTCGAAGAAGCCAAGAAGCGCGCCGACGAAACGCTCGCGGTGGATGGCGGCAGGGTCGAGGCCCAGCAGCTCCGGGAGCAGGCGAGCGCGAAGATCGCCGAGGCGGACATCGCCGCCCGGAAGAAGTTGAAGCCCACCGCGGCACCGGTGCGGCGCGCCGCGGTCGCTCCCGCGAGAGAAGCGCGCGTCGAACCCGCCGCGCCGACCCCGGCGCCGGCCCCCGCAGCCGTTTCCACGAGCGGCATGCTGCGCCTGTTGTTCGACTCGCCCGTTTCGGAAGGCCACGTGATGGTGGCCGTCAACGATCAGATCCTCCTGCGCAAGCAGTTTTCCTTCAAACACAAGGAAGGCCTTTTCAAGACCGTCAGGGAGCGAGGCACCGTGGACGAGTCGATTCCGGTCAAGGCGGGCTCCACGACCGTCAAAGTGTGGCTGTCGGGCCCCGACATCCCCGCGTCTCTGCTCGCGACCGCGACCGCGCAGGTCGTCGGCGGCGAGACCCGGACGCTCCGACTCGACTACGCGAACGGCCGTCTTTCCGCCCGCGTTCAGTAGACTCCCGCATCGGCCGGCCGGCCGGCCGCCTTGTCCCCCCGGTGGGGAACGCGATATAACTCCCTCTCTTCTCTCGGGGCGTAGCGCAGCCTGGTAGCGCACCCGGTTCGGGACCGGGTGGTCGGAGGTTCAAATCCTCTCGCCCCGACCAGTCTTTTTCATCGCTTACCTCAAGCCGCTTCGCCGATTCGGTTGCCTGGGGAGCGACGCCTTACGGCGACAGGCTCAGGTCGAGCTTGAGGAAGAATTCGCGGACCTTGCTCGCATTCTGACCGAAGTCTAATCCGCCTCGTCGGGCGACCGGCTCTACGCGCATGGAGGCGACAGCTCCGAGTCGACGATACGTTCACGGGGGGCGGCGTCACCAATGTGAAGCAGTCCAAGGGGCGGAGGACGGGAGCTTGTTAAAGCAGGGGAGCAGTAGTAGTCGGACTCGTTTGGTATCGTGGGGGTTGTGGTCGGCGGCGTTGGTATCGTAGCTGGTTGTGCAATAACAGTCGGGATTCGCTGTATCGGCGCTGTCTTATTCTTTGCGGGTAGCGGGTTTTTTACCGCAAGAGGCTGCGCCGATTAGCTCGACGGCTGGCAGTTGACTACATCGCCTTGCCATCCCGCAGAGTAGGCGGCGTACCATCAAGCGCCTTCAAAAGAGGAGCACATCTCAATGCCGAAATTCCATGCCCTTACCCTAGTTTGCCTCATTGCAACGGTTTTTTCGATCAACCTCGCACAAATCGCCAGCGCCGAGCAGGCTGCGGCGTCCGCGACCGCAGAACCCTCGGGCTACAACCAACCCCCGAAGTACATCCTCGACGTCCTACACGCGCCGTCGCCGCCGTCGCCGCGTGTCAACCCGACGCACGACACGATCCTGC
>JBDUBI010000068.1:0-13612 GCA_040004225.1 Acidobacteriota bacterium | reverse complement strand
GGGCGAAGCGCGAAGCCACCTGAGACACGAGGGTTTCGGTCTCTAGTTTTTTCGCGCTCCTGCTCCTTTTTCGTATTCCGCGAGCCGTTCGTTCAGCCAGTCCTTCATGGGGCGCGCGGTTCCGCCCGGGACTCGAATCTGGTACGGCTTACCGGACTCCTCGGAATGCGAGGCGACGCCTTCGATGAAATCTTTGGCGGTCTGGACGCGCTTGCCCGCCATCATCAGCTTGAACTTGAGATGCGACACCGCTTTCGTCGCCGGGTACTCCCCGCCGTTCCGGAGGAAGACCCCTTTCGAGTTACGGACTTCCTCAATCAGCCAGTCGATGCGCTTCTGCTCCGCCGCCGGCCTCGCCGCGGCGACGGCGGCAGCGGCAGAACCGAGGAGCAGTAGAAACGTCGCGACCCCCTGCGCCCGTTTCCACGCGCCCTTCGCCGTTCGCCTTTCGACGTTCGCCCTGGTTCCCATCAGTAGTAAGGCTCCCAGACCCAGAAAATGAGCTCCGCGAGCCTCTGCACGATGCCACGCTTGTCCCACTCCTGGTACGTGATCTCGGAGCAGCGTTTCCTGTCGTCTTCGAACATCGCCTGCATCTTCGCCGCGAAGCCGCGATCGTAGAAAGCGAGGCTCTCTTCGGCGTTCCGGCTCATGGACCGCGAGTCGAAGTTGATCGAGCCGATCGTCGAGTACAGCCCGTCGACCACCATCGTCTTGTTGTGCATCATCGTTCCCCGGTACTCGTAGATATGCACCCCGCCCTTCAGCAGCTCCCCGTAGTGGATCCAGGAAGCGAAGCGCACCATCGGCAGGTCGATGCGACGTCCGGGCACCATGATCTGGACGTTGACTCCCCGCGCGACTGCCGCCACGAGAGCCTCCCGCACCTGCTTGTCCGGGAGAAAGTACGCGTTCTGAATGTGGATGCTCTTCGCGGCCGACTGGATCGCGACGTAGTACAGCATCTTCGCGAGCGACGACGAATCGCCGCGCGACGCTTTGATGGCCTGCGCCTGCATCGACCCCGCGTTTTCGATCTTCGGATAGAAACCCTCTCCGGCGAGAATTTCGCCCGTCGTGTAGGTCCAGTCTTCGCTGAAAATCGCCTGCATCTGCGCGACGACCGGCCCGACCACCCGCACCTGGGTGTCGCGCCATTCTTTGGTGTTGCGCGCGTTCCCCAGCCAGCGCTCGTCGATCCCGAGACCGCCGGTGTACGCGATCCGTCCGTCGACCACGAGGATCTTGCGGTGGGTCCTGCGGCCTATCTTGTAAATGGTGAAGAGCCGCAACGGGCGGTACTTCCGGACATGCACGCCGGCCTTCTCGAGTTCCTCCTTCAACCCCTTCAGCTTGCTCCCCCAGCCGTCCACCAGGAACCGGACCTGGACTCCCCTCTTTGCCGCCTCGATCATCGCGTCGGCGAATTGCCGCCCGGCGCGGTCCGGCTCGAAGATGTAGGTTTCCAGGTTCACGGTTTTTTTCGCCGCGCGGATGTCGCGCGTCATGGCCGGGAAAATCTCGTCGCCGTTCTTCAAGAGCTCGGCGTCGTTGCCTCCCACCATCGCGGTGCCCAGAGTGTCCATCGACCGCCGGAAGGACGGGTCGTCGACCGTAAACGGTGGATCGAACTTGTAAACGTCCCGCTTCTCCGACCCGATGATGCTGTTCACAAAGGTGCATCCCGACGGCCCGAGGCTGCACAGCAGGAGCGTCAAGAGCGGCAGAAGGCGAAAACGCGGCATTCGACGGGCTGTATTCAAAAACTCTGCCCGCGGTGGGAACCTTTTGTTTTTGAGCGGCTTATCTCCACCCTCGCGGCGCCCGGCCCCTGGACAGTGAGGAGGGACGCGGGCTCGATGAATTAGATTCCCCTCGTGAAAGAAACGCGCGTCGCTCTCGTGACCGGGGGAACCCGCGGCATCGGCCGGGCGATTGCGCGGCGGCTGCGGGCGGACGGGTTCGAGGTGGTCATCTCGGGCCACACGGTCGATTCCACCCGGCGCGCTCTCGAAGAAATGGAAAGTGAAGGGCTGCGGGTCTCGGGCCGGGCCGCGGATGCCCGCCACGAAGAGGACCAGAAGGCGCTGGTGGAGTTCGCCGCCTCACGCCACGGACGGCTGGACGTTCTCGTCAACAACGCCGGGATCGGAGAGTTCGGGGCGGTCGACAAGCTCGACCCGGAGAGGTTCCGGGATGTTCTCGAGACCAACCTCTTTGGCCCGTTCTACGCGATCCGCGCGGCCGCACCCGTAATGAAGAAGAATGGCGGGGGTTTCATCGTCAACATCGCCTCGCTCGCCTCGGTCAATGCTTTTGCGGGAGGCGCCGCCTACAACGCCTCGAAATTCGGACTCCTCGGTCTCTCCGAGGCGGCCATGCTCGACCTGCGCCACGACGGCATCCGCGTCGCAGCCGTCCTCCCCGGTTCCGTCGCGACGGAGTTCGGTCGGCAGGACGAGGCGGGGGGCTCCTGGAAGCTGTCCCCCGACGACGTCGCCGAGGCCGTTTCCGACCTCGTGCGGTTCCCGGACCGGGCCATTCCGTCGCGGATCGATCTGAGGCCTTCGAAGCCGCCGAAGAAGACGTAGGTCGCGAATCGGGGAACCGGACGACCGAGTCAGCCCTCAACCGCTCCGGGGTCAGGTCTTGCGGCCCGCCGTCCCCGGAGGCATCGCTTCGCCGGGCGGAGGACCGACCTTGTTGTACCCGTCGAGCGCCGCGACCTTGTAGCACTCCGCGAAAGTCGGGTAGTTGAAGACGTTGTCGACGAAATAGTCGATCGTCCCTTCGAAGGCCAGCACCGCCTGGCCGATGTGGACGAGCTCCGTCGCGGCGGAGCCGATGATGTGAACGGCGAGAAACTTTCGCGTCTCCCGGTGGAAGAGGATCTTGAGCAGGCCGTAAGAATCTCCGAGGATCGCTCCCCGCGCGATCTCGCGATATCGCGAGATGCCGATTTCGTAGGGCACGCCGGCCTTCGTGAGCTCCTCCTCGTTCGGCCCGACCATCGAGATCTCGGGCACCGAGTAGATCCCGTACGGAAAAAGATGCGGCATCGATTTCGCCCGCACCCCGAAGGCGGCGCAGGCGGCAATGCGGCCCTGCTCCATGGACGTCGAGGCGAGAGATGGGAATCCGATCACGTCGCCGGCCGCGAAAATGTGGGGCACCGCGGTCCGGTACTGATCATCCACTACGATCCGGCCGCGCTCGTCGGTCGAAAGCCCGGCCGCCGGGAGATTGAGCTCCGCCGTCGCTCCCACGCGCCCGATCGAATACAGGAGGAGCTCGGAAATGATCTTCTTCCCGGATTTCAAGGTCGCCACGGCTCGATGCGGCCGCTCGACTTCCACGGACGCCACGTCTTCGCCTAGGCGCAGCGTGCAGTCCATGTCTCGCATCTTGTAGGCAAGCGCCTCCGCGATCTCGGCGTCGACGAACTCGAGCAGGCGGGGCCGCTTGTCGACCAGCGTCACCTCGACTCCGAGCGCCGCAAACATGGAGGCGTACTCGGTGCCGACGACTCCCCCGCCGACGACCGTCATCGTCCTGGGAATCGCCTTCAGCGCCAGGATGCCATCGGATGTGATCACCGTCTCCCCATCCACGGTCACTCCCGGCGGCTCGGTCGGCGAGGTTCCGGTGGCGATGACGACGAACTCGGCCGTGACCTCGGTGGCGCCCCCCGCCGACACGATCAGCAGCCGGTGCGGGTCCGCGAACGACGCGGCCCCTGTCAGCATGGCGATTCCGTTGCGTCGAAGCTGGTCCCGGATGACGTCCGTCTCCCGGGCAATCACCTTGGAGCAGCGGGCGAGGAGGTCGTCCATCGTCATGGCTTCATTGGAAAGGCAGGCGGAGCCGTAAGCGTCCCGGTGGAGAAAACCCGTCAGGTACAGGACCGCTTCGCGGAAAGTCTTGGAGGGGATCGTCCCCGTATTGATGCAGACCCCGCCGACCGCCGCGCGCTTCTCGCAGATGCCGACCTTCTTCCCGAGCTTCGCCGCCTGGATCGCCGCCCTTTGCCCGGCGGGGCCGGTCCCGATGACGACGAGGTCGAAGGCGGGCATCCCGCGGGAGTCTACCGCCCGCCGGCGTGCGATAGATTCGGCGCTCTTCATGTCCGTTCTAGCCATCTCCGGCGGTGTCCTGCTGATCTTCACCGTCCTCTGGGACGCTTTTGAAACGATCGTCCTGCCCCGACGCGTCTCGCGAAAGTTCCGGCTGACCCGCCTCTTCTACGTCGCCACCTGGGGGCCGTGGCGATCTCTGGGACTGCGCCGGCGCGCCGGCAACCCTCGGGAGAACTTTCTTTCCATTTTCGGCCCCCTCTCGCTGCTCCTTCTGCTCGTGACGTGGGCGCTGGCGCTCGTGTTCGGTTTTGCGCTCCTCCACTGGGGGCTCGGAACCCGCTTGAAGATGCCGGAGGGACTGCAAGGGTTTGCGGCCGACCTCTACTTCTCGGGCACGACGCTCGTGACGCTCGGCCTCGGTGACGTTTCGCCCTCGACCTCGTCCGGGCGTCTGCTGGCCTTCATCGAGAGCGGGACGGGGTTCGGATTTCTCGCGCTGGTCGTCGGATATCTGCCGACCCTCTCTCAGGCGTTTTCGAGGCGGGAAACCAACATCGCGCTGCTCGACGCGCGGGCCGGCTCCCCTCCGAGCGCCGCCGAGCTGATCCGGCGTCACGCGGGCGACCGGGACCGCGGAGAGGACCTCGGCGACCTCTTGCACGACTGGGACGTCTGGTCGGCCGATCTTCTCGAGACGCACATCTCGTTCCCCGTGCTCGCCTTCTACCGTTCCCAGCACGACAACCAGTCGTGGGTCGCGGCCTTGACGACCGTTCTCGACGTCTGCTCGCTGATCATCGCGGGCGTCGAACGCGGTCCGGTCCGTTCGGCGCGCTTGACATTCGCGATGGCTCGTCACGCGGTCGCGGACATGAGCCAGGTGTTCCACCTCGAGGCGAATCCCCACACCGAGGAACGTCTTCCGCCGGGCGACCTGGCGAGGTTGAAAGGAGTCATGGAATCCGCCGGCATGGCGCTGAAGTCGGACCCGGAGGTGGAAAAGCGGCTGCGGCGCTTGATCGCGATGTATGAGCCCTATGTCGATGCCCTGTCCCACCACCTGCTGATGCCGCTTCCCCGGTGGGTTCCACCGGTCGGCGGGCGCGATAACTGGCAGACGACGGCGTAAGAGCTCCCGCGATGCAGCCTCCCGGCCCGCGCCGATGAGTCGATTGGGAATGCGGAAGGTCTTCGGCCGTGCCGGCTGATCTCGGAAAGCGGCTCGCCTATTATTTCGGTTGCGTGTTCGGTGGCTCCTGGTTCGTTCTCTGTTCCGCCGCCGGCACGGTCTGGCTTCTCGTCTCTCCCGGAAACCGGCAGACCCTCTACTGGTTCGGCCGCGTGTTCTGCCGCGGGCTCACGCGCGTGATGGGTTGGAGGGTCGAGCCGGACAGGCCGGATCGGCTTCGGGACCTGCGGCCGTGCGTGATCGTCGGCAACCATCAGAGTTTCCTCGACGTCGTCACGTTCGGATCGATCTTTCCGCCGCGCACGGTCTCGGCCGGAAAACGGGAGATCGGGAACATTCCGGTATTCGGATGGTTTTACCGCCTCTCCGGCAACCTGATCATCGACCGCGCGCATGCCCGCAGCGCGCTCGCCTCGCTCGAAGCCGCGGCGGAGGCCATGCGCACCGAAAGGATCGCCGTCTGGTTCATGCCGGAGGGGCATCGCAATCAGGACAGCCGGCTCCTTCCGTTCAAGAGCGGCGCGTTCCGTCTCGCGATCGCCGCGCAGGCGCCGGTCGTGCCCGTCGTGTCCGAACCGCTCACGGCCATCGCCGACACCAGGCGCCACCTCGCCCGCCCCGGCAGGCTGCGGGTTCGGGTGCTCGATCCCGTCCCGACGGAAGGGCTGGCACCCGCGGATGTCCCGGAGCTTTCCGCCCGCGTGCGCCAACGGATGCAGGAGGCGCTCGACGCCATGGCCGCGGAGTCCCGGTGAAGGAGGACCGTGCTCTCGAGCTCGGAGGGGAGTCCCTGAGGGCTCTGATCGACTCGGCGGCGCGGCGCATCGTGGCGCACATAGCGTCTCTCCCTTCCCAGCCGTCCGCCGACAACCGGGATCCCGCGGGTCTGGCGCGGTCCCTGCGTGAGCCCCTCCCGGAATCCGGGGCCGAAGCCGAGGACCTCCTGGATCTTCTCTTCACGACCGTGATTCCGCGCGGCTTCAACACCGCCGGTCCGGGATACCTCGCGTACATTCCGGGAGGCGGGCTGCCTCACGCCGCGGTCGCCGATCTCATCGCCGATGCGACCAACCGTTACGTCGGAGTCTTCGCCGCGGCCCCGGGCCTCGCGCAGATCGAGGCGAACGTCGTCCGCTGGTTCTGCGAAATCGTCGGATATCCCGGGAGCGCGGGAGGCATTCTCACGACGGGAGGGTCCCTCTCCAACTTTTCGGCGATCGTCGCGGCGCGCCGGGACCGCTTCGAGAACGAGTTCCGGTCGGGCACGCTGTACGTCTCCGACCAGACCCACCACTCCATTCAGAAGGCGGCGAGCCTCGCGGGTTTTCCGGAGGGCCACGTCCGGGAAATCTCCTCGGACGCCAATTTCCGCATTCGTCTGGACCTGCTGGCCTCGGCCGTGGCGGCGGATCGAGCCGCGGGTCTCTCCCCGTTCTTCGTCGTCGGGAACGCGGGAACCACGAACACTGGCGCGGTCGACGACCTCGGCGCGCTGGCGGACTTTGCCGAAGCGGAAAGGCTCTGGTTCCACACGGACGCCGCCTACGGGGGTTTCTTCGCGCTCACCGAGCGCGGGAAAAAGCGGCTGACCGGAATCGAGCGCTCGGACTCCGTCGTGCTCGACCCGCACAAGAGCCTGTTTCTTCCGTACGGGAACGGTTCCCTTCTCGTCCGCGATCCGGAAACTTTAAAACGCGCCCACGCGCTCTCCGCGGACTACCTCCCGCGGATGCAGGAAGCGGCGGACCTCGCCGACTTCACCCTGCTCTCCCCGGAGCTCTCCCGCGACTGGAGAGGTCTGAGGGCCTGGCTGCCGATCAAGATGCACGGAATCGGCGTTTTCCGCACGAATCTGGACGAGAAGCTCGACCTCGCCGCCTGGGCGGCGGAGGAGCTGGCTCGAATCCCGGGAATCAGGATTCTCGCCCTGCCGCAACTCTCGACTCTCGCATTTCGCCTGGAGCGAGCGGGGCTCGCGGATCCGCAGCTGGATGCGCTCAACGCCGATCTCATGGAGAAAATCAACGGCCGCGGCCGCATCTACCTGACGGCGACCCGGTTGAACGACCGCTTCGCCATCCGCATCTGCGTTCTCTCTTTCCGGACGCACCTCGACCGCATGGAGCAGGGACTCGAGGACATCCGGGCCTCGATCGCCGAGGTCTGACCCGAAAGCCGGCCTTCGGATTCTCCTGCTCGCGCGCCCGCCTCGCTCTCGCCGCACTGGCGACTGGACACTCCCTGGACGCGCTCCCGGCCGGCTTCAACGCCTCCGCTCGAGAGGGCGGTCGAGAAGATCCACCTCCTCGCGGACGCCGAGGAGCTCCCATTTCTGCAGCGCGATCGGGACGTTGCCGTTCTTCCAGAGAAGGTCGTGGAACGCGCGCAGCGAGAATTTCTCTCCCATGGCGCGCTTTGCGTCGGCCAGAAAGAGGAGGATCTGGAGCTTCCCGATTTCATAGCTGATCGCCTGGCCGGGGGTCGACGCAAACGCCTCCGCCTCAAAGCGGGCGGTCCCCGCGTCCATCGGAACGGTGCGGGTGAGATAGTCCGCCGCCTGGTCGATGGAAAAGTCTCCCAGGGCAAGCCTGACGTCGACTTCGACGCGAAGCGCGCGCAAACGGAGGAAGCCCGCGATCGTCTCGCGCAATCGCGGGCTGTCGTCGAAAAAACCTGCGTCGAGCATCATCTCCTCGGCGTAGAACGCGATCCCCTCGTTGGCCGAGGAGTCGTAATACCCCCGCCGGACCGGGTCCTCGTGCGCCCACGACAGCGCCAGCTGGAAGGCGTGACCCGGGACCCCTTCGTGGACGAGGATCGGCCGCGGATCGCGTGCCATCGAGAGGGCGAAAAAACCGAGGGATGTGTCGGGCCGCGGGATGTAGCGAACTGCGTCCTCGGCGAGGCGCGCTTCCGAGGTGAGATCGTCCTCCTCTCCGAACCCCTGAAGCGCCGAGAGGTACCCGGGAATCGCGGCGGCCCGGTACCGGCGCATCGAAGGGGGGACCGTCAGCAGGTTTTTCTCCTCGAGAAACCGCCGCACGGCAACTTCCGCCCGCTCCAGGCGCGAAATCTGAGTTGCCTGGTCGGGAGCGATTCCCGGTTCCGGCAGGCCCCCGTTTCCGGCCCGCGCGTGGGTCTCCCGGGCGACCGCCCGCGCCCACTCCTGCCTTCCCATCGCGAGGAGCTCCTCGGGAGTGAAAGGCAGCAGGGCGACGTTCCTGAGGAAGAAGCCGTAGCCCTCTCGCCCGACCGCCGTTTGCTCTCTCAGTCCCGGAAGGCGGTTGCCGAGCCACTCGCGGTAATTTTCGAGCGCCAAGATCGCCCGTCCGGTGGATTCGTCGAGACCGGCGCCCGTCCCCGGAGAAAGAAGCGGCTTCAACTCACCGACGCACGACGAGAGTCGCGGCCGAATTCCCTCCAGGCGCGAAATCGCCAGGCGCGCAAATGGCGCCTGCGCGAGGGTCAGATTTCCCCTCGCGCTCTCGAGGGTCGCGGGGATGCTGGCGATGCGGCGGGCGATCTGCGCCTCGCGGAATTTCGAAAACGGCGGGGGCGCCAGCAGCGCGTCCAGAAGCGCGCCGACCGTCTGGTCGACGTAGAACATCGCGTTGCGCTCCCAGCCCCGTTCGACGTCGAGCTCCCAGCGGACGCGCGCGAAGGCGGAGCGAAGGAGGCGGCGGTCGACCTGCCACGCGATTGGAAGTCCCGACGCATCGATCCTGTCGAGCCGGGAAGCGAAGGCGGCGACCTCCCGCCGCCGCCTCTCGACGGCGGACCGGGTCCAGTCGGGCGCCCACCCCGCTGGACGTTCGAGCCGGGGGATGTCGTCGCCCGTGACGGGCTGGTTGGCCGCCCGCCAGCGCCAGAACTCGCGAGAGATGTTCTGCAGCTCGTCGCCGCGCGCCGCGCCAGCGGCAAGCAGCCACGCGGCAAAAATCGCGAGCGCGAGCCTTCGCGGATTCACGGCGAAAGTGTACGGCCCGGTGCCGCCCTCAGAATTCGGGCCCCGCCCCGATCGGACGTCCCGGGGGCGGCGCCACCTTTTTCGGACGCGTTTTGCGCGTTTCCGGCTGATCGAAGAATTCGCGGATGTCCCGTTCGGCCTGGCGCACATGCGCTTCTCCCGCCGAATCGGCCGAGTGGCGCGACTTGAGATCGCGGTCGAGGGTCCGCAGACGCGCACCGGCCCCCGCCCGGACTTCGGGCGCCGTGTCCGTGCGGCTCGCGAGCTCGAGAAGAGCGTCCAGAACTCCGCGCTGCGCGACCCGGCGCATGGCCGCCAGACGCGGGGAACGGTCGGCCGCTGCGCCCCAGGTTGCGGACACGAGGCGTGCCGTCACCTCGTCCAGTGTCAATCCGCCCCGCGCCGACGCGAGAGTCAGCCGGGCCGCGCGCTCCGGGTCGAGTATCGGATCCACGACGAGACCCACCAGCGCTCTCGCCGCGGAATACGGGCTGAAGGCGTCGCCGGCCTCGGACGCGAATCGCTCGACCGTCTCCCTCGTGCCCGAAGGGGCGGGGACGAGAACCGCGAGAATCCGGTCCGGAATGTCGAGGTTCCCGGGCTCGATCGCGGACAGCAGCAGGTCGAGAGCGTGCCGCTGTTTGTCAGCGGGAACCCACGACACAGGAACCTGTCCGTCCCCCGCCAGAGCGTTCGTCTGGAACTGGCCACCGATGAACTGCTGGGCCGCCTGAATTCCAAACCGGTGGTAGAGGTACGCGAGATTGAAGCGACCCTGGAGATCGTAGACCCACTCGCCCGCCTTGAGCTGCCCCGTTCCGAAACGCTCGAGGATCACGCGCCGCACCGCCGACGTCGTGGCGAGCCACTCCACCGGGTCCGCGCCCCAGTCGTACTCGGCCCAGCGGGGGTCGGAATCGAGCGGATACACGATCCCCTTCGCGTAGCCCTCCCGCACGATGCGGTCGAGCGCCGCGCGGTCGGCCGCGGGCGTGTATCCCCAGCGGATCATGAGCCGGTCGTAGGAGCCAACGTCCCGGGGATACGCGTTGGAGAGGTCGAACCGGCCGTCCTTCAACTGGATGTTCGGCGCGAGGTAGTCCATGACGGAGCCCCAACCGAAGGTCGTGGCCGCCCAGTTGTGCATGAGACCCAGCGTGTGTCCGACTTCGTGCGCCGAGAGGTAGGCGAGGCGCTGCAGAACCAGCGACTGCTCGTCGAGATCCGGATCGCCGGCGAGCCAGGAGACGTCGGGCGCGTCGTCCGCGGCGCAGCCGGCCAGAGGCGCGGGTGCGCGCAGGTTCTGCCACATCCGCGAGGTCGTGCGCCGCCGGTGTGAGTCGATCCGCGCCACGCCATGCAGGATCTCGCCGGTGCGGGGGTCGGTCTGCGCGCCGCCCACGGACCAGCCGCGGTCCATCCGGTTGATCCACTCGATTCCCGAGTACCGGGCGTCGAGAAATGTGGCTCCCTCGGGCAGATCCTGCAGCACGAACGCGTTCGAGAAGCCGGCCTCCTCGAAGGCATGGTTCCACCAGAGCGCTCCCTGCCGGATCGCCGTCCGCTCCGGTTCCGGGATTCCGCGGTCGAGGTAGTACGTGATCGGTTCGACGGGCTCCGAGACGGCGGCCGCAGGATCCCTCTTGACGAGCCTCCATCGCATGGCGAGAAACTTTTCGATGGACTCGGTGTAGGGCGCGGAATGGTCCAGGTGGCGCCGCGGGATGAACCCGATTCGAGGATCCAGCTCGCGGGGGAGATAGCCGCGCTCCGGAAGCTTCAGGAAGGTGTGGTGGATCCGAAGAGTCATCGTGTGCCCGTCCGGCAGAACCGGCGCGAGGCTTCGCGGCGGGTTCTCCGCGGTGTACGTCGCCATCACCTCGATCTCGGTATTTTTCGGAAATGCGCCCGTGCGGTCGAAGTTCAGCGCGGACCGCGACAGGTCCTGCCGCCATTCGCCGAGCTTCTGCGCCTTGAGCTGCGGGAGCACCTGGGTGTCGGCGAGGAGAAAAGGGGTCGCGTCGACGAGCACGCGGTCGCCCTCCTCCGCGACGACTGGCAGCGAGGCGAGGATCGCGGAGGGAAACGATTCGCTGACCACGCGAGAGCGCTCCGCGTCGCCGACTCCGCTGCGATGCGCGACCTGCCGCTGATGGAGGAGAACGCGCGGGCCGACGCGCTCGAACCGGCAGAGCGCGAGCTCGCCCAGTTGACCTCGATCGAGGGAGATCTCGAGAGTCCCCGCGCCGCCCGCGAGACCCGAGCCGTAGAGAAGCTCTTCGCTCCACCGCGAAACTTCGAGAAGGAGCTGCCCGCGGCGGGCGTCCCAGTAGTAAGGGAGGAAACCGTCCTGGCGCTTGAGGTCCTTCACGCGCTCTGAAAGCGGGACGACCCGCTCGGAGGGCCTCTCGGCCGCCGAAGAGGCCGGGCTTCGTTCGGAGGGAGAGAGAGGCGTCTGGGCGGCGGCAAAACAGCTCCAGGAGGCCATCAAAACGACCGACGCCACGGGGGTCCGCATCCGTAACCTCCACCTTGGAAACGACTTAACCGCCGCCGATCTTACCGTGAGGGAGCAAATCTACGGAAACGTGAAAAAGGGAACGACCGCAAAGCACACTTGTGATTCAATTTGCGTAACTTTCCAGATTCTTTTTCGAAAGGAGATCGGCCATGCCCCCGACCAACACCCCGGCGCAAGTCCCTCAGGAGCGGAACGAGCAGGCGAGCGCGGAGCGCAAGGAACGTCTCCATGTCGGGGACAGAGAGCGGAAATTTGTCATCAAGCTCTCGTGCCCCGTCCCGACTTAATCGTAACTCGCTCCCTGGGTTGAGGGTATTCTGAGGAGGCGCGTGGTGTACGCCTTGCATCCTCCTCGACGGAACCTGGAATGAAACAGACCTCCAACTCGGACGAAGTTTTTCTCGTGCTCGACGAGAGTCTGCCCGCCATCCATGCGGCGCTGACGGGTTACTACGGGTTCAACGAGGACGAAGCGGACGCGTTCAAGGAAACACTCGCCCTCTGGTTTCACCGCGTGACCCGAAGAGCCGGCGGGGGCACCCGAAACTCCGCCGAGCTTCGAGACCAGCTCATTTTCGTCGCTTGCAAGTACGCGGGGGCCTTTCAGTCCGCCCGGATCCTGGCAACCAGAGTCTCGGACGATGCCCCTCCCGAAATGCCGCGACCCGCAGAAGAGGTCGCTGTTGCCCTTCTGAATCAGATTCGATCTTCGGCGGCGCTCTCGTGACCGGAGAGCTCATCCCGTTTCCAGCGCCCCTGAATTCGGCTTCCCCCGAAGAAGCGCGGGCGTCCGCGGAGGGGTTCCTGGAGTCCGATTTCGAAAGCATCCCTGTCGGATCCTCGGAGTTCCGGTTCGACCAACCCGAAACGCTTCTCGCGCTGTGTCAGCTCATCGAAAGCCGCCTGGACGGATCGCCGGCCCTGATGGCGAGGGCCGCCGTCACCGCTTACGATTTGCTCAAAGCGCGCACCGGCTCCGACAACGCGTTCCTCTTCGACGAGCGCGAGTATTACCTGGGAGAGCTCGCGCTCCTCGCGGGAACAGCTCTGCGAGTTCTCTTCAAGGTGGATGAAGCGCGGACCTGGTTCGACCGCGCTCAGGCATGGTTCCTCTCGACTGCGAATCTCGGCGGCGACATCGCGAGAGTGTCCTACCAGAGACTCGCCTTGAGCCTCGAGCTGAGGCAACTTCCGGATGTTCTTCACCTCGCCCGTCCTTTGAGGGACGCCTTCCTTCGAACCGGCGCCAAAGAAATGGCTCTCAAGTGCAGCTACCTCGAGGCCCTCGCCCTTCGCGAGCTCGGCCGGTCCGATGAAGCACTCGCGGAGTTCGAAGCCATCTGCGGCGAAGCGAGAGACCTGAAGAGCCCCAAGATGCTCGGGTCGGCCCTCGTCTGTCTCGTTCAACTGCGGTCTGAATCCGGACATGCCGATCTCGCGGCAAAGCTCGTCGCGGAGGCAGAGCCAATCCTGCGGTCCGCCAACAACCGGGTCGCCCTCGGGAAGCTCTACTGGGGTGTGGGCGTGCTGATGAGAAGCCAGAGCCGGCCCGCCGATGCGATCCAGGCCTTTCGGGCCGCACAGCAGGAATTTGCCCAGATCGAGCTCCCGGCCGACGGCGCCGCGCTTCATCTCGTCATCGCCGACCTCCTCCTCGAGACCGGGCAGGAACGCCAGGCCGAGTGGGAGATCCGGGCTGCGCTTCCCATCATCGATGAGCTCAAGATGGTTCCCGAAGGGTTCGCCGCGATGTCTCTGCTCCGGGAGTCGCTGCGCCGCCGCTCGATCGACCGCGGCGCTCTCCGCAAGCTCCACGGCTACTTCGAAGACATCGGCTCGTAACCCTAAAGGCCCGCGTC
>JBDUBI010000116.1:0-4041 GCA_040004225.1 Acidobacteriota bacterium | reverse complement strand
AGGCTCCTCCCTCCCTCTGGTCGGGAGACTCCTCTCGGGGCGAGCTTAGCCACCACCGTGGTGTAGCCCACAGCTCTGCCCCCTCGCCCCGCGCTCGGGGAGAGGGTTGGGGTGAGGGGCGGGACTGATGGGGGGACGGCTGCGCCGAGAATCAGACCTTGCCCGGGGCGTCCTCGTGCTCGGGGAGAGGGCTGGGGTGAGGGGCGCCGAAGGTCGGTTTTGCGTCTTCATCATTGCGGTGATCGAGACGTCCCTCGCTCGCGCTCGGAGCGGACCAGGTAAGGGGTTTTCCGGGTCGCCCTGTTACAATTCTTTGGACTCTCCCAAAAAAAGCTCACCGGATGGCAAAAAAGGTCCTCCTGATCGACTACGAGCCGCGCTCTGTGGAGCGCGCGCGGACTCTTCTTCCCCCGCCGGACTATGCGCTGACCGTGGCGACCGACGGGGAGGAAGGGCTCACCCTCGCCGGCGGTTCTCAATTCGACCTGGTCGTTCTTTCCGGGATGCTGCCGCGGCTGCCGAGCGCCGAGGTAATCCGCGAGATCCGGCGCAAGGGGGGAGCGACCGCCCCGCCGATCCTTCTGGTCGTTTCCGGGTACAACGGCTCCAACCCGAAGGCCGACGCTCAGCGCGTGGGCGCGTTCGACATCGTCGTCCGGCCCTTCACGGACGAGGGTTTTCTCGCCGCCGTGCAGTCGGCGCTCGGAACGGACGCCGGGGCGCGCACGATGCAAATCCCGACGATCCAGAGGGCCGCCGCGCAGCCGACCTTGACCTCGGACGACATTTTTTCAGACGTTCTGGCGGACGTGGCCCGGGACCGGTCCCCTCTCGAGGTGACACCTCCCCGGGGGACCCCTCTGTCGCTGACGGCCGAGCAACAGATCGAAAAGCGGCTTCGCGAGACGCTGTCCGGTATGGTCGACCGCGCTTCGACCCGGCGCCCCCCGTCGCCGCCGCCGCCGCTTCCGATACCGGCGTCCTCTGCCGCGCCGTCCGGCCCCCGATTCTCGACGGACGCCGACATCGACCGCATGATCTCCGACACGCTCTCGGGCCTGAAGGTTCCGTCGAGGCCGAGGCCGAGCCCCGTAAGCGACACCACTCCGGAGTTCGGCATTCGGCTCGAAACGCCGCCCCCGGCACCGTCCGAGCCCTTCCTTTCCGCGCCCGTCGCGGCTGCCGACTCGCCGCCCCGCGTTTCCGTGCCCCATCCGGTGAGCTCTTCGGGCCCGGATCAGTTCGGGCAGTACGAAATCTTAGAGCGCATCGCCGCGGGCGGCATGGCCGAGCTCTCCAAGGCGCGGCGCTCGGGAGTCGAGGGGTTCCAGAAAATCGTCGCGATCAAAAAGATTCTTCCCCACCTGGCCGACAACGACGAATTCATCACGATGTTCGCCGACGAGGCGAAGCTCGCCGCGCAGCTGAATCACCCGAACATCGTTCACATCTTCGATCTCGGGAAGATCGAGGCGGGCGGCTACTTCATCGCGATGGAGTACGTGGACGGGCGCGACCTCCGCTCCCTTCTCCAGTCCGCCCGCGAGTTCGACACTCCGCTTCCCGTTCCGCTGGCCGTGTATGTCGCCTCGAAGATCGCCGCCGCGCTCGACTATGCGCATCGGCGCCGCGACGGGGAAGGCCGCGAGTTGAACGTCGTCCACCGCGACGTGTCTCCGCCCAATATTCTGATTTCCTACGAGGGCGACATCAAACTGTGCGACTTCGGGATCGCAAAGGCCGCCTCCAAGGCGTCGCAGACTCAGTCGGGGGCCCTCAAGGGAAAAGTCCAGTACATGTCGCCCGAACAGGCGTGGGGCCGGCCCATCGACCGGCGCAGCGACATCTTTTCCCTCGGCTGCGTGCTTTTCGAGATGCTCACCGGGGAAAAACTCTTCCGGGGAGACACCGACCTTTCGGTGCTCGAGAAGGTCCGCGCCGCGCAGGTCCTGGCGCCTTCGACAGTGAATCCCGAGGTCCCCAAGGGGCTCGATGCGATCGTCGCGAAGGCGCTCGCGCGCGAGCCGGAGGAGCGGTACGGCATCGCGTCAGACATGCTCCGGGACCTCGAAGGCGTCCTCTACTCCTACACACCGGCGCCGGGGAGCGCCGACCTCGCCATCTACCTTCACCGCCTGCAGGCCGAGGAGTCGGCGCGGCAGGAAACGCAGGACCGCGAAGCCTCTCACGGCGGCGCCGCGCCGGAGCCCGTGCCGCGGCGAAAATCGAAAGGCGCTCCGGTCGCGCGCCGTACCGGATCGACTCCGCGCTTAGTCGTGCCGCCCGATACTCTGGAACCTTCCGCCCTGCCGGCGGCGGCTGCGAAGAAGGAGCCCTCGAATTCCGGAGTCTTCGGCTCTTTTTCCGCCACGAAAAACGAGCGCAAGAGCCGCCTGCCGCTGTACGCGATGATCGCGGCGGCGGCCCTTCTTCTGACCGGCCTCGCCGTCTGGCTCACGCGCCGCGTCCCGGTGGCGGCTCCCGCGCGGGTCGTCCCGACAGCCATGCCCGCCGCGGCCCCGACGGCCGCGCCGGCCGTGGCGGCCGTGGCGGCCGTCACTCCGGTATCCGGTATGGATCCGAAAGCGATCGAGGACGAGGTCCAGCGTCAGATTGCCAGCCGCCGCAAGGAGCTGCAGAAGGCGCTGGATTCTTCGAAACCGACCCCGCCGCCGGCCGCCCTGAAAAAAGTCGAAGAGCCGGCCGTCCTCCCTCCGCCCGTGACCGTTCACGAAGCCGCGCCGGAGCCGGCGCGCCCCGAGCCGACGGTTCGGGAGAGCGTCCCCGAGCCCACCGCCGTACCCGTTCCGCCGGCGCGCCCTCCTCCGGCGCGCGCCGAGCCGCGGGACGAGGTCACGCGCGGTGATCTCGTCGGCCCCGGCGTCGGCGTTGTCGAGCCCGCGCTGTTGTCGACGCCGCGGGTGACCTATCCCGCCATCGCGCGACAGCAGCGGCTGACCGGGAAGGTCGTCGTGCTCGCGCTCGTCACCGAGGACGGCGTGGTGGCCGAGGCGCGCGTCCAGCAGGGTCTCCCTTCGCGAACGGGAGTCAACGAGGCCGTCCTGGAAGCGGTCCGCGCTTCGAAGTTTCGCCCCGCGACGAAGGGCGGAGTTCCTGTCCGGATGTGGAGGACGGTCGTCGTCGATGTCAAACCGTAACGTCGGAAGCCCTTCGCCTGCGGACGAAGAAATTTCCACCGGGTTGTGTCAAGATTCCGGCACGGGGTTTTGCACGATGTGGGCGAAGGCCGGGCGACTTGAGGAGGTCAACGGAGCATGAGTCTTTCTCCGGATCAGAAAAAGTTCTACGAAAACACCCTCTCGGTCACCAAACGGGAGATCAACGATTTGGAAGGCCTCATCCAGGAAGAGCTCGCCAAGGTCAAGGACCGGCTGGCCGAGCTTCAGACCGCCCAGAAGGCGGCGCGCCAGATGTATGACGCCGCCTGCATGCGCCTCAGCATTCCGAACGATCTCGAAGAAGCCGAAGCCCAGGGCTGACCGCCCCCGGAGCCGGGGGGATGCCTGCATGGCTCTTGCGGCCGGACTTTTTCGCATCGGCGCGCGCGGGCTGCGCGTTTGCCTCGTGGCCTCCGCGGCTCTCGCAGCGGCCGGGTGCGGAAGACACCCGTCCGCTTCGCCCGGACCGAAGCCGGCACGCGCCGCCACTCGCGTCGTCGCTCTCGCGCCGAACCTGACGGAGATCGTTTTCGCCCTGGGCTCCGGCGCCTCCCTCGTCGGGGTCTCCGATTTCTCCGATTTCCCGGAGGCGGCGCGTTCCGTCCCGCGGGTCGGAGGCCTGGAGGTCAGCGCGGAACGCGTCGCGTCTCTCACCCCCGACCTCGTCCTCGCGACAGCCGAAGGAGGCAATCGCAAAGGCGCGGTCTCCGCGCTGGAGGCGTCGGGAGTTCCCGTGCTGGTCGTTCCGGGAGGCTCTCTCGACCAGGTGCTGAGCGGCATTGAGCTCGTCGGCGTAAGGCTCGGCCGCGAAGAAGAGGCGCGCCGTCTGACGCGGTCGCTGCGCGATCGGCGGGAGGCCGTG
>JBDUBI010000065.1:0-4042 GCA_040004225.1 Acidobacteriota bacterium | reverse complement strand
CGCACTACATGGAAGAGGCCGAGCGTCTCTGCGACCGGATCGCGATCATCGACCACGGGCGGATCATCGCGGCCGGGACGCGCGACGCTCTCGTCCGGTCGACCCTCGGAGTGAATCAGACCGTACGCATCGATGCGGAAGGGGCAATCGGGGCGACACTGCGGGAGAAGCTCGAACGGATGGGAGCGAAAGTGGACGGTCACGGGGTTCTGCTGCTGGCCGACGACCCGCCGCGCCAGATCCGGGATCTGCTCGAGGCGTTTCATGCGGAGAAGGCGGGTGTTGCCGACCTGACGCTCAAGCAGGCGAGCCTCGAAGAGGTGTTCCTCAACCTGACGGGGCGGGAGCTGCGCGAATGATCCTGGCGATCGCGAAAAGCCGGCTCTGGAATCTTCGTCATGACCGCGCGGCTTTCGTGCTGGCGTTCATCCTGCCGATCGTCTTCTTCTCGATCTTCGCCTCCATCTTCGGGCGCGGCACGGGAAGATCGGCGACAGCGCCCGTCCACGTGGCGGTCGTCGACGAGGACCAGAGTCCGAGCTCCCGCCGGTTCGTTGCGGTTCTGAAGGGGGAGAGCGCCTTGAGAGTCCAGGAGGGCCCCGACGCCCGTCCGGGGACCGCCGCGCCTTACACGGCTGAGGCCGCCGAGGCCGCGGTTCGCGCCGGAACTCTGCCGGTCGCGCTCATCGTGCCGAAGGGATTCGGCGAGGGGGCGATCCGGTTCGGGCCCGGCACCGACCGCGCAAAGGTCGCTCTGCTGTCCGACCCGAGCGACCCGATCGCGCCGGAGGTCCTGACGGGCCTCGTCCAGAAGGTAGCGATGACGGCGATGCCGGACGCGATGGCGAGAGGGGGAATCGAGGCGCTGGACCGCTGGGGGGGGCACCTGACCGACGAGCAGAAGCGGAACCTCGAGGAGAACGTTCGCCGCCTGGGCGAGGCTCCGGTCGCGAGCGGCGGCGCGGCGGGCGCTTCCGAGGATCAGGGCTCCGGCCTGGTCGACGTCACGCGGCGGGACGTTCTCGGTCAGAAGAAGGGCAACCCGATGATCGCGTTTTACGCCGCGGGCCTGGGAGTGATGTTCCTGCTCTTCTCCGCGGCGGGGGCCGGCGGCGCGCTGATCGAAGAGGCGGAGAGCGGCACGCTCGACCGGATCCTCTCAACGCAGATCACGATGTCGAGACTGCTCGCCGGGAAACTGGTGTATCTCGCCGGAATCGCCGCGGCTCAGCTGACCGTGATGTTCCTCTGGGGCGCGCTCGTCTTCGGCCTCTCGATGCGCGGCCACTGGATCGGATTTTTCATCATGACGGTCGCGACGGCCCTCGCGGCGTCCACGTTCGGCCTGCTCCTCGCCGCGCTCAGCCGATCGCGCATGCAGCTGGTGGCCCTCTCGAACCTGACGGTGCTCGCGATGTCGGTCGTCGGCGGCAGCATGTTCCCGCGATTCATGATGCCCGAGATCATGCAGAAAATCGGCCTGCTCACGTTGAACGCGTGGGCGATCGACGGCTTTCAGAAAGTGTTCTGGCGCGAAGAGCCCCTGACTCACCTGTGGCCGCAGGTTCTGGTGCTCTCCGTGATTTCCGTCGTGTTCTTCGCGCTTGCGCGGAGGATCGCGAGGCGGTGGGAAGCGATCTGAGAGCGCGGAGAACCGCGGGAGGGCGAGGGCGTCTCCTCGCGCCGGCTCCCGCGAATTCCGCGGCTCGCGCTTCTACGCGGCGACCATGTCCAGCATGCGCTGCAGCACGGCGATGACGCCGCTCCACTCGTTCCAGACTTCTGGAAACACGTTGGCATCCCGCAAGGCCCGGTCCGTCCCCCTTGCATCGCGAATGAGCTCGTTCATCGAAGCGCGCAGGTCCTGACGGGTCTGGATGTCCCCCTGCTCGTAGCGCTCGTGGAACGCCCGAGCCTCGTCGTTGAAGTGATGGATCCGGCCGTAAAACTCCTGCTCCCGGGGGCCGTAGCTCGCCGAGCGCCTCTCCGCGATCCGGTGAGCCCGATCCGACCGGTCGTCGAGCTCGTGCGCCAGCCGCGCGAATTGCTCTCGAGCGTAGCCGTAGTCCCGCGTCTGCGGCGGGTAATAGGGATGTCCGTAGGGGCTCGGATCGTCGTATGGTCCGGAAACCGAGGCCACGCAGCCGCCGCTGACGACCACCAGGGCCGCCAGGCCTGAAATCCAGTAACCGACTCGTCTCTTCATAATTCGCTCCTTCTGTACTCAGCGCGCGAGACTGTCCCGGCGCGGTCGCCCCTCAATCAGGAACCTGCCGACGATCGAAGCCTTTCAAGAATCTGAACCGCGGCCGCCCAGTCCCGCCTCAACTCCGGAAAAACATTGGACTGCTTGAGCTGGTCGTCCGTTTCCCGGCGAGCCTGATCGACCGCGTCGAGACCCGCTTTGAGCTGCCGCCGGTCCACTCCCTCTTCCGCTTTCTGCGAAAGCCCGCGAGTCTGCTCGGCAAACTTCGCCATCGCCTGCCACGTCGACCTCTGACGGGCGTCGGCCGGGATGGGGCCGGAGAGTTGCCGGGCGGATTCCGCGAGCCGCGCAGACTTGTCGGCGAGTTCCCGGGCAAGATCCGTGAAGCCGCCGGATCGCCCGCTCCTGCCGTAATCGTCGTGCGAGTGGCCAGGGTCGTCGTGCTCGTGCGCATGGTCGTCTCCCGGACTGACGACCTCGCGATTGCGTTTCTCCCGGCCGTAGCCTTCGCGCCCGTAATCACCTCGGGCCTCCGGACTCCGGTTACCGGCCAGGCGATTTACGTCCGCCCGGTAGAGCGCCCCCATCTGGTCCACCAGGTTCGCCGTGGCGTCCCAGTCGGAGACGGTGCGGTCGCTCGCCCTGCGAGAGTGCTCGAGTGTGGACAACACCGCGCCCGCCTCGTCCGCGAGGCCGCGCAGGTCCTGGTCGAGATTTCTGGGGCGCGCTCGGAACTCCGCCAGACGTACTGTGAACTGGTTCGCGTGGCGGGAGAAGTTCGCCACTCGCCGCACGAATCCGCGGTCCGCGTACGCGGCATCCCGCCGGTGCCGCGCCGGATCGTTTGCCTGGCGGGCGCGCGCGTCGACCTCCTGCGCCATGCTCCGAATCTGCTCGTACGCGCGCTCCGAAAGAGGGCTTACGGGCTGCGCGTCCGCCTGCGCCCTGCCGACCGCCAGCGCGAGCCCCGCGACCGCGAGAATCCGGTGAGAGAGGTGCATCATCATCTCCGCCTCCGCAGGCCGAGTAGCAATCCCCGAACCATGTCGTGAAGAAGCGTCTCTTCAATGGGTTAGGTCGACCGGGTTAGGTCGACCCCGTGCGTTGAAGACGATTACCGGGGTGCTTCACGCGAGACCAGACTTCGGGGCAGGGTCGGCGAAAAGGGATCTCCCCCACCCGGCGCTCGCTCCGAGCGGGGAGAGGGAGAAAAGGGTTTCCGGCGTCCAGCGCGAAGAGCTCGTCAGCGACTCTTCGAGGCGCTCGCGGACTGAAGGCTTTCTTTGCGCTTTTCCATCTGAGAGCCGAGCTCCTCGAGCCTCTCGGAGGGGATGTGCTTTTTTGCGTCGGGAAGGAGGTCGTCTTCCTCTTCCTTCACGTGGTGCTCGATGTTCTCCTGAAGAACGGTCATCTTCGCGTCGAACTGCTCGTCCTGCGGTTTCATTTTCGAAAGCTCTCCCAGCAGCAGCTTGACGACATGGTGCTCTTCGTCGGCCTCGCGGACTTCGTCCTTGATCTCAGCGTCCCGGATCTTCTTTACCGCCGGGTAGAAAATCGTTTCCTCGATGTCCATGTGCGGCTCGAGGGCGGCGCGGATGTCCTCGAAGAGGCCCTGCTTCTTGGCGTGTGCGGAATCGCCCGCTTTTTCGTACTCCTTGAAAAGTTGCTCGACCTCGCGGTGGTCCTTCTTCAGAAGCGCAATCGGATCCATTCTTGACTCCTCTTTTCGATGTTGTCGGATGGCCCTGCAGACGCTGGCGCGGAGGAGCAAAGGGCGTGCCTACCGTCGCCTTCGCTCACTGCGGGACCTGCGTTCGCCTGCGGGCGAACGCACCG
>JBDUBI010000149.1:0-4057 GCA_040004225.1 Acidobacteriota bacterium | reverse complement strand
GACGTGCTCGACGTATCATTCCCGACAACGTGTCATCGGGAACATCGCTCGCTTTGCGGGCCCTCGGCCCATACGGGGGTTCTGCTCCGGGGTACCGGCTCACCACCTTCTTAGTCGATGGCGAGTCCGCGCTGGACGCCGGCTGTCTGACCGACGCTCTGCCGCTTTCCGCACAGAGGCGGGTGCGCCGAGTCTTTCTCACGCACGCGCATTTCGATCACCTCGCTTCACTTCCGATGTTGATGGAAAATCTTTATGGGCAGGGGCCGGGGCTGGACATCCTGGCGCCGGAGCCGGTTCTCTCGGCGATCGGCCGGCACATCCTGAACGGTCGAATCTGGCCGGACTTTCGAAAGCTGCCCTCGCGGGAACGTCCGAGCGTTCGTTTTCGGGTCCTGGAAGAGGGACGTCCGTACCGCGCGGGCGCCGTTTCGTTCACGCCGTTCTCCGTCAGTCACGTGGTGCCGGCGTACGGCTACATCGTCTCAAAGCCCACCCGGTCGGTACTCTTTTCGGGCGACACCGGACAGACCGATCGACTCTGGGAGGCGGCGCGCCGGGCCAGAAATTTGAAGGCGATCTTCCTCGAGGTTTCCTTTTCCGACACCCAGCTCGCGATCGCGCACGTCTCCCGGCACCTGACGCCGTCCATGGTGCGCGAGGAGCTCCCGAAGGCCCCACCGCGCATCCCGATTTTCCTGTACCACATGAAGCCGCCCTCTCTCGCCCGAATCCGACGCGAGATCACGGCCTTAGACGAGCCACGGCTGCGGCTGCTCGATTCGGAACGCGGGTTCCGCTTTTAGACCGGCGAGGTTGAAGCGCCGCTCTGCCCCCTCGTCCCCGGGCCCGGCGAGAGAGCTCGGGTGAGAGGGTCCCCCGGGTGGGTCGAGCGCGCTCACCCGGACGGATGCTTCGCCTCTCTCTTCCGCGCGCTCCAGCACGGGCCGGGTCAGGGAAAGCTTCGCGACCGCGCCGAAATCAACCGAGCTGACGCGACCAGGCGAGCAGGTCGAGCGCCAGAGTGCCGGCGAGGCGCCCTCTCAGGGAGTCGTTTCGAAGAAGATCCGGGCGCGGGCCGTTCAACGTCGCGCGGCGGATGAGCCACACGCGTCCGAGCCGCTCTTCGACGTCCCAGGAGGATCGCTGCTTCCCGCGCCGGACGGACAGGCTGCGGACGGTGTCGTCGGCCATGACCTCTTCTTCGAGCGGCGTCGCGGCGGGGGCCGGTGCGTCCTGCTCTCGCGGGAGAGAGAGGCGGGCGATCCACGATCGTGGTCCCGTTATTTCGCTGTCGATCGTGGCGACGCCCCTGTGGAGGCGCGCGTAATTTTCGGGCGAGGCCACTGCCGCAAAAGCCGGCTCCGCGCCGGTCGAGGCCTCCAGAAACACCTCGACCCGCGCGTCCGGGCTGTCGGGCTCCGGGTCTCCGGCGCCGGAGAGCGCTTCCTCGAGAACGGCCGCGTCGACCCCGAAGAGCTCCTGCAACGCCGCCGCCCGCGGCGCGGGGAGCGGAATGCGGGTGCGCGAGTGAAGGTCGTCCACGCGGGCCTCGCCCCGCGCGAATGAGACGATCCGATTTTCGAAGGAGCGCCGGAGCACGACCTCGCGGAGAAACGGCGAATCGGGCGCGAACGTGCGCTCCCACAGTTTCGTGAACTCGTCGTCCGTCACCGGGGCTTCGAACAGCTCGAGCGAGCGCGGACCGGAGGGAACCCCGCCTTCGAGGCCGACCGTCCACCCTCGCGGAGTCGCCGAGACGGCGACCGTCGCCAGAGCGGTCTCCGTCCGGCCGTCCCGCGCCGGCACAAGAGCAGGGAGCGGAAACCCGACGTCGCAGATCCACTCCTCGTCGCCCACGGTCACGAGGAGCCCCGCGTGGTCGAAGTCGGCCAGCACGCGCCCGAGAAGCCGCCGCGTCTTGAATCCCAGCGCGGTGAGAAGCGCGTCAAACGCCGCGACCCGCGCAAAGCAGGTCCCGCCGGTCCCCGCTTCCAGGCGCTCCGCCCAGAAGGTTCCGGGCCGCCGCGGTTTGCCGGCGGGATCCGCCATTTGGCGGTCTCGCACGATTTTCGAGGCAGTCTCGAAGGGGATCCGCTCGTTGAAGCGGAGAAAGAGCCGGTGGAGGTACCCGATTCCCGGGCTCGCGAGGGAAACCTCCAGATCCTCGAGGATGTCGTCGAGGGAGCCGGTCAGCGTTTCGATGTCAGCTTCTCGACGAGGGCCGCGATCTTCGTCCGGGCGTCGGAGCCGAACCAGAAATCGAGGAAGGGATCCGCGGGACCGGCCGCGTCAAACCGGGCGAGCGCGTCCGCTCGCGACCGCCGCTTGATCTCGGCGTGCGCTGCGTGCGGCCGTTCTCCGAGAAGCGCTGCCCGTGCCGCCGCGCGCTCCAAGAGCTCCGCCGCGGGGATGATGGCGTCGACGAGCCCCGCCGCCTTCGCGTCGTCGAAGGAAAGGTTCTCCCCTGCGGCCCCGAGCCGCTCCGCTCCGCGGTCGCCGAGGACATAACGGAAGACCTCGAACAGCGGCGCGGGAATCGGGACCGCGAGAGCGACCTCGGAGAGCCCGAGGCGCCCCTCCCCCGCTGCCGCCATACGCTCATCGGCGGCTGCCGCGAGGATCAGGCCGCCCGCGATGGCGTGGCCCGGAAGCGCCGCGATCAGCGGGCCTTCGTATGTGAACGCCTCGCGCACGAGAGTCGTGTAGAGAGAGAGGAAATCCGCCATCGCGGCTCTGTCCCGGCCAACTAAGAGGGGTAGGTCCCAGCCCCCCGAAAAAATCTTCTGCGAAGACGCGAGGACGACGGGAGCGCCCGCGGCGCGGCGCAGGGCCTGACGGAGGTCGTCGATCAGCTCCGGCGAGATCGCATTGGCGGGCGGCCGGTCCAGTGTCAGGACGACGACACCCGACGTGAGGTCCTCGCGGCTAACGAGGCTCATCGCGCGACGTTCACGGCCGGTTCGGAGAGGACGCCTGAAAAAACCAGCCGGTGCACGCGCTCGTCCGAGGTCAGCTCCGGGTGAAAGGTCGAGGCCACGACGCTCCCCTGCCGCACCAGAACAGGCTCACCTTCCCGGGTGGCGAGCACTTCGACGTCGGGCCCGACTTCCCGAATCCGCGGTGCGCGGATGAAAACCGCGGGAATCCGACCGCCGAGCGCCGGCGCGTCGACCGGACTGATGAAGGAGTCGGCCTGCCGGCCATAGCCGTTGCGCTCGATGGAAATATCCACGAGCCCGAGCGATTTCTGAGCCGGGTTGAGGACTTCCCGCGCGAGAACGATCGCTCCCGCGCAGGTCCCGAGCACCGGGCGGCCGGTCGCAGCGAAACGCTTCAGGGCCTCTTCCCAGGGAGCGTGCTCGAAGAACTTCCACAGCGTCGTCGATTCTCCGCCCGGGAGGATCAGGCCGGACGCGTCCGCGATCTCTTCGGGCTTGCGAGCTTCGAAAGAGTCGATCCCGAGGCGGTCGAGCGCCTCGCGATGCGCCTGGAAGTCGCCCTGCAGCGCGAGGACGGCGACGGAAGACGAAAAACGGGAAACGGGAGACGGGAAACGATCGGTTTCGCTTCGCCGCTCGGCTTTGCCGGATTCAAGTTTCATCGCCAGCTCCCCGGTTCTTGTCATACCGATTTAGTTCCCATCCGGCTTTTCGTTTCCCGATTCCCGATTCCCGGCCCCGTTCCCTCCCTCACCATCCGCGGGTCTGCAACTGCTCTTCCACGGGGAGGCTGGCCGCGTCGATTCCTTTCATGCCGGCGCCCAGAGACTCTTCCGCTTCGACGAGAGCGTCCGCGTCGCGCCAGTGCGTTGCCGCCTTCACGATGGCGCGGGCACGCGCCTCCGGGTCGTCGGACTTGAAGATGCCGGACCCGACGAAGAGCGCCTCCGCCCCGAGCGACATGCAGAGCGCCGCGTCGGCGGGGGTCGCGATCCCGCCGGCCGCGAAGTTCGGGACCGGGAGCTTGCCCGTCTCCGCGACGGCGACCACGAGCTCGTAGGGCGCCTGAAGCCGCTTGGCCTCGCGCATCCGCTCGTCGCGTCCCATGAGCGTTA
>JBDUBI010000172.1:0-13840 GCA_040004225.1 Acidobacteriota bacterium | reverse complement strand
TGACCGAAGGGAAGGAGGAGCCTCCCGCTGCGGGAGCCGCAGCGAACGAAGGGACGAGGCGAGCGGTCGAGCCCTCAGGGCGAGCCGTTCGCCGCTGCCTTCGCCGCGCACGGCGAAGGCACGTCCCGAAGTGAGCGAAGGCGACGGTTGGTCACACTCCCGTCATCCCCTTTTTCTAGAGTGCCTCGAGTCAAGGAGGTCGGGCATGGGAACACGGCTCCTCTCGGCGGGCTTCGGGATCGCCATGGTGTCGCTGGTCATGGGTCTTCCGGCGGCGGCCGCTTCGATCGGGAGCCCTCCGGTTCTCGAGGCAGCGCGCGCGAGAGAAATCGCGGCGGCCGCGGCGGATTCGGTCGACAATCTGTATGTCTATCCCGACATCGGCAGGAAGATCGCGAATTCTCTCCGGGCGCGTGTGGCGGCGGGCGCCTACGACGCCGCGGCGAGCGCCTCGCGGCTGTCGGACCTGTTGACGCGCGACTTGCAGGAGATCGGCAACGACCGTCATCTTTCGGTCCGGCTCGATCCTTCAGAATCCGGCGGTGCCGTCATTCGACGGGTCGAAGGCGGCGCACCCTCCGGGGCCGGGCCGGGACCGGTCCAGATCCGGCGTCACGTCGGACCCGCCGGAGGCTCGGGCGAGGCGAGGCGGCGGTCCAACTTCGGGTTCAAGGCCGCGGAGCGCCTCGATGGGAACGTCGGCCTTCTGGACGTCCGTGAGTTCGTTCCCCTCAATCTCTCGAGAGACACCGCTGCAGCGGCCATGGCATTCCTGGCCGGGTCGGATGCGATCGTGGTGGACCTGCGGGAGTGCCCCGGGGGCGCCCCGGACACGGTGTCCTTTCTGGCGAGCTACTTTTTCGGGCCGGAGCGCCGGGAGCTCTTTTCGCGCTACGACCGTCCGATGGACGAAAAGACCACGGAGTACACCGAGGAAAATCTTCCGGGCCGCCGAATGCCGGACACCGACCTCTGGATCGTCGTCGGCCCGAACACAGCTTCTGCCGGCGAGTCGTTCGCGTACCTCCTCCAGCAATTCGGACGCGCCACGGTCGTCGGCGAGCGCACGGCGGGCGCCGGCCACAACAACGTCCTCCTTCCGATCGGCGAGGGGCTCGTGCTGTCGGTCTCGGTCGCGCGCCCGATTCATCCCCGCACGGGAAAGGGGTGGGAGGGCACGGGCGTGCAGCCCGACATCCGCGCACCCGCTGTCGACGCACTCTCGACCGCGCACGCCGCGGCGCTGCGCCGTCTCCTCGACCGGGCGTCGGATCCGAAACGCCGCCGCGAGCTCGCCTGGGCTGTCGAGCGCGCCGACGCGTCCCGCAGTCGAATCCGCCCGACTGCCGCGGAGCTGCAGGAGTACGCGGGCAAATACGGAGAACGGCAGGTGACCGTCGAAGAGGGGCGCCTGGTGTGCCGCACGGCGTCGGGGCGGGCGCGGTCGCTCGTTCCCGTGGGCGGAAACGCTTTCTCCTGGGACGAACAGACGCGGGCGACGTTCGAGCGCGACGGGGCCGGACGACCGGCGCGTCTGCGTCTGGAGAAAACGGACGGAGGTTCGGAAATTTTCGGGCGCGACGATTCCGAGCGAATCGGCGCACAGGGCGCACAGAAGGAGACGCGATGAAGACGATGGCCATCCTGTTCAGCATGTTTTTCGGAAGCGTGGCCGTCCTGCCGGCGGCCGCCGCTCCCGCGTCCGGAGGGGCGCGGCCGGGTGTCAGCATCCCCGACACGAAGGAAGGTGCGCACATTCGCGCGTTGCTCGCGGCGCTCGAATCTCCCGCCGGCGAGGCGGTGCCGCATTTCGTCGAAACGCATTTCGACGCCGCAGCGTTGAAGGATCTGCCCGCGGCTCCGCGGATCGAGCGGATCCGGGGGATGGCCGCCAGGCTCGGACGCCTGGAAATCCTTCGCATGCTGCCGACAACGCCGGAGGGGCCGACCTTCCAGGCGCGGTCCAGCAAGACGGGCGAGACTCTGACCGTGACTCTCGAGCTCGCCCCCTCCGGCGGGCGTGGAATCCGGGCCATCCGCGTGGAAACCGGCGGTCCCGAGGAAGCCGGCCCCCCCCCGGAAGCGCCGAAAGGCTCGGACACCGAAGTCGTCTCCGCAGCCGCAGAGTGGCTCGACAAGCTGGCTCTCTCGGACCAATTCTCCGGCGTTGTTCTCCTGGCGCGCAACGGCACCCCGATTTTTCAGAAGGCCTATGGGATGGCGAACCGCGAGCTCGAAGTTCCGAATGCTCTGGACACCCGTTTCAACATCGCGTCGATCGGGAAGCTGTTCACGAGCGCCGCCATCGCGGGCCTCGTCCGCGGCGGGCGACTCGCCTATGCGGACACGGTCGCGAAGTGGCTGCCCGGGACGAAGATTCCTTCCGCCGACCGGATCACGGTGGCGCAGCTGCTCGAAATGCAGTCGGGCCTCGGCGACATTTTCGGGCCAGCCTTCGCCGCGTCGCCCAAAAATCGCATTCAGGAGCTCTCGGACTACCTGACTCTCTTCGAGACACGGCCGCTCCGATTCGAGCCGGGGAAGGGCCGCGAGTACTCGAATGCGGGGTTCGTGGTCCTGGGACTCATCATCGAAAAAATCACGGGAAAGACGTATCGCGAATACGTGCGGGAGGCCGTCTTCGGACCGGCCGGAATGAACGACACCGGGCTCTTTGCCGCCGACGAGATCACCCCTCACCGCGCGGTGGGATACACCCGGCAGGACGGCGGGGAGGGCTCGGCGACCGGCCCCCGGCGTTCGAACGTTTTCCTCCAGCCGGGCCGCGGCAGTTCGGCCGGCGGCAGCTTCTCGACTGCGGGGGACCTTCTCAAATTCACGATGGCCGTCAAGCGCGGGGACCTCTCAATGGCTGATCCGGGCCATGACGGCTCCCGCGACGGTGCCGGCGGTTTCGCGGGCGGCGCGCCGGGCTGCAACGCATTGCTGGAATGGAACTCCGACCGATCCCTCGTCGCCATCGTCCTCGCGAACGACGATCCTCCCATGGCGGTGAACACAGGCCGCCGCCTGTCGCAGTGGATGGGGATGCAGTCCAAAGGCCGGGTCCCGGCACAGCCGGCCCGATAGTCCGGCCGTGGCAGCCCGGGGTGGCGCGAAGGACCCAGCGCTTACCTGCGGCGGGCCCCTTCACCCCAACCGTCTCCCCGAGGGCGGGGAGAGGGAGGTGACGGGATCACTCCGCGGGAGCGAGCGGTAACGACGCGTTCCCTCCGGCGTTTTCCAGCACCATCGCGTGGCCGAGCGCGCCGGCGGCGCACACCGTCAGGAGTCCGAACTGTTTGCCGGAACGGACGAGCTCGTTGGCGAGAGTCGTCACCAGACGCGCGCCGGTGGCCGCGAACGGATGGCCGATGGCGATCGAGCCGCCGTATACGTTCAAGATCAGGGGATCCACCTCCCCCAGAGGCTCGCCGCGTCCGAGCTTTTCGCGTGCGAACGCGGCGGACGCGAAGGCCTGAAGATTCGACAGCACCTGGGCGGCGAAGGCTTCGTGCATCTCGATCCGCCCCATGTCCGACAGCTTCAGTCCCGCGCGGTCGAGCGCGATCGGCGCCGCGTAGGCGGGGCCCTGCAAAAGCTGATCGGAGGGGTCGAGACCCGAGTATGCCCAGGAGCGCAGGTAGGCGAGCGGCCGCCTCCCTTCGGCTCTGGCACGATCCTCGGACATCAGGAGCACCGCCGAGGCGCCGTCCGTCAGAGGAGACGCGTTCGCGGCGGTCACACTGCCGTATTCGCGATCGAAGACCGGTTTCAACTTCGCCATCTGCTCGAGGGAGCTGTCGCGGCGAACGTTGTTGTCTGTGGTCTCCATCGCCTCGTATTTCGGCGGAATCGGAACGGGAAACGTCTCGGACCGAAGGACGCCCGCGTCCCATCCCGCGGCGGCCCTCTGGTGGCTGCGCAGCGCGAGCTCGTCCTGAGCGGCGCGGGAGATTCCATTCTCCTTGGCCATCTTTTCGGCCGACTGGCCCATGGACAGGCCGGTCGTGTATTCCGCGATTGCGGGGGGATTTGGCGCGAGCTCCGCCAGCCGGAATCCGGCAAACACCTTCGCCTTCGCTCCCGCGGATTTCGATTTGGAGAGGCGCATCAGGCGGCGGGTGAACTTCCGTGAAAACAGCACGGGGATGTCGGAGAGACACTCCGATCCTCCCGCAATCACCACGTCCGCGATTCCGAGCGCGATCCGCTCCGCCGCATCCGTGATCGCGCGGTTCGAAGAGGCGCACGCCATCACCACCGAGGAGGCGGGAACGTGCATCGGCAGGCCCGCTTCGAACACGACCTCGCGCGCGATGTTAGGCCGCGCGACGGAGGGGATCACCGTGCCAAAGATCAGCTCGTCCACGGCATTGCCGTCGAGGTCGTGCCGCGCGACGAGCTCCTTGACCGCCATCCCTCCGAGCTCGACGGCGGTCAGATCATCAAACGACGTCCCCGAGCGCACAAAGGGCGTCCGGATGCCGGCGACGAGCGCCACGCGGCGCGGCGAAGGAGCAAATTGGACCATCCGGGCCGAGAGTACCGCAGCGCGAGGGCGTCCTGAAGGGGTGGCTTCCGTCGGACGGTCGAGCTGTCAGATGCTCGAAAACGAACGGAAGCCCAAACCTGAGAACCCCTCGTTACACCGCTTCGGGGAGCTTCGAAAGCATTCGCGCGGCCTGCCGCCACTCGCGGCGGGCCACCCCGATGGAAGCCTTGTATTCGCGAAAGGAGGAATCCAGGCTTCTCGCGAGCTCCGAGGATCTCCGCCGTCCGCGCAACACCATCTCTCGCCGGCGTTCGTCGATCTCGTGCCAGAGAGCGGAGGCGCGCTCGAGTGCGTGATGCGCCTTGTCCATTCGAAGTCTCACCGCCGTCTCGATTTCGGACGGCGCGAAGCGAAGTCGCTCCTCCGCCCGGGCGAGATTCATCCGGAGACGCGACTTCTCGATGACGGCGCGAGGCGTCGCTTTGAGATCCGCGGCCAGCCCCGTGAAGTGCAGGGACGCAATCAACCATTTCGTGGGGTCCCACTGCCACCAGCGCACGCCGTTGCGGAAGTCCGCCGGGAACTTGTGGTGGAAGTTGTGGTACCCCTCGCCGTTGGTGAGGAACGCGAGCAGACCGTTGTCGCGGGCCGAATTCTCCTCCGTGTAGGGGCGCGTCCCGTAGAGATGCGCGACGGAATTCACGAGGAAGGTCGTGTGGTGAATGAGGGCGATCCGCAGAAAGCCGCCCCAGAGGAGTCCCGCGAGGGGGCTCCCGAACATCGCGCCGATCGCGGTGGGAATTCCAAGGCCGGCGATGATGCCGATCGCGTGGGACCAGCGGTACTGCCAGCTCACCATGCGGTTGCCCGCGAGATCCGGAACATTCTCATAGGAACGCTCCGACGGCTCCTTGTAGAAGAGCCAGAAGATGTGAGCCGAAAGGCCGCCGCGGCGAATGCTGTACGGATCCCATTCCTTGTCGACGTAGCGATGGTGGTCGCGGTGGTCCGCGGACCACTTGAGGACCGAGTTCTGAAGGGCCATCGCCCCGAAGAAGAGGTAGAACGCCTGAAGAGCGGGATGGGCGGTGTAGCTCTTATGAGAAAAGCAGCGGTGATACCCCGCGGTGACGGAAAAGCTGACCAGCGAGAACAGGACGAAGAGCAGGACGGGCTGCCACCATTGAACGCCGTTCTTCCAGGCGTACACGGCCGTGCCGAGCACGCCGATGACCGGCGTGAGCGACAAAAAAAGAATGTTGATCCAGTCCTTTTGCTTGACCTGCTCGTCCATGGTTTTCTCCGGGATACCGCGGCCGCAGGGCGCGGCCTGGGTGGGATCGTTCGATTCAAAGGCATTTCAAGGATACCACGGGGCCTTCCCGCCTCTGCCCCGGCCAGGAGCCCGCTCGGGTGATCCAGCGGATCCCCGCCCCTGACGCAACGGCCGGGCGGGGCCAATTCTTCCTCCGATATTCTCCCCGAATGAAAAAGATTCTCGCAGCGGTCCTCGCGGCAGCCTCCTCGCTCTCCGTGGCCCTCTTCGCGGCACAATCGTCCCCCGTGAAGGGGTCCGTCGTTTCAGACATCGAGCAGCGGCTTGGCCGCTGGAAGATCGTCGAGCTGCCTTTTCGATCCGAGTCTCTGACCGCCCGCGAGCGGAAGCTCGTCGAGAAGCTCGTCGCCGCCAGCCGGGAGCTCGAAAACATCTACTGGCGGCAAGTGGATCCCGAGGGCCTCGCGCTCTTTCAGTCGCTCGCGAGCTCCACGGACCGGGCGGACAAAGCGCTGCGCCGTTATCTCTGGATCAACGGCGGACGCTACGACCTTCTCGACGAGAATCGCGTATTTGCGGGAGGAGGGACGACGCCCCCCGGACGCGGCCTCTATCCCCCGGACCTGACGCGCGCCGACGTCGAGGCCTACGTCAAGGCGCATCCGGGCGAAAAGGCGGCGATCTATGACGAGCGCACGGTCGTCGTGCGCGACGGCGCCCGGCTGAAGGCGATTCCGTACCACGTGGAGTACCGCCCCTGGCTCGAGCGCGCCGCCGCGTTGCTGCGGGAGGCGGCGGACCTTTCGTCGGAAAAAGCATTCGCGAAGTTTCTCCGCCTTCGCGCGACGGCCCTTCTCACGGACGACTACTACGAGAGCGACCTCGCGTGGGTGGACCTCGTCGATCCGAAGTTCGACATCATTTTCGCCCCCTACGAAACCTACCTCGACGGGCTGCTCGGCGTGAAGACGTCCTACGGCGCCGCGGTGCTGGTGCGCAACGAAGGAGAGAGCCGAAAGCTTTCTCTCTTTCAGAAATATGTCCCCGAGATTCAGGACGCGCTGCCGCTCGCGCCCGAGGATCGCCCCTCCAAGAGGGGCCGTCTGGCTCCGATGGAAGTCATGGACACTCCGTTTCGCGCGGGCGACCTGCGACACGGGTACCAGGCGGTGGCCGACAATCTGCCGAATGACCCGCGCGTCCACGAGAAAAAGGGAAGCAAGCGGATCTTCTTCAAGAACTACATGGATGCGCGAGTCAACGAAGTGATCATCCCGGTCTCGCGCGTCCTTCTTCGCGAGGACCAGGCGGCGAAGGTGACCGGCGAGGGATACCTCGTCGGGACCCTCATGCACGAGATCAGCCACGGACTGGGCCCGGCTTTCGCGCGGCAGGGGGGAAAGAAACGGGACATCCGTGAGGCGATCGGCCCCGCGTTTTCGGGACTCGAAGAGGCGAAGGCGGATGCCGGCGGCCTCTTCGGGCTCGACTGGCTGATCCGCCACGGCGCTCTTCCGAAAGAACGGGCGGAGGAGTACTACGCGTCGCATGTCGGAGGCATTTTCCGCACGGTGCGCTTCGGGACGGGGGAGGCGCACGCCCGCGCCGAGATGATGGAGTTCAATTTTCTCTCGGAAAAAGGGGCCATCGCCCGCGACGCGAAATCCGGCCGCTACGTGATCGACTTCGCCCGGATGCCCGTCGCGATCGCGGCGCTCGCGAAGGAGCTGCTGGAGATCGAGGCGACCGGGGACCGCGCGCGCGCGGAAGCCTGGTTCAAGAAGTACGAAGCGATGCCCGCCGAGCTCGCCGATGCTCTGAAGGCCACCGCCTCGATTCCGGTCGATTTCGATCCGCGCGGAAGCTTCGAAGAGGGCGCGAAGTAGGCCGGGCCGCGTCCTGCGGCGCCTTCTCCTCCGGGGACGCCGGCAGGGGCCGGGAACGGGGTCAGCGCGGGGCGTCGATCTTCGCGCGCCGTTCGAGCTCGGTGACCACTCGGTCGAGCTCCTCGACCAAAGGGTGAGGACCCGACTCCTGCAGGCGGCTCGTCACGGCCCGGTAGTACCAGAGCGTTTCGTGCCGGGGCGCCGCGAACCGGTCCCACACGCGCTCCCCCTCCCGCCGGAGGTCGGAGAGGACGCACCGGGCGTTATGGAGCTTATCGGCCGCCGCGACCAGCCGCACGGAAGCCGAGGCGCCCGTCAAATGCTCGACGAAGCGCTCCTTGCGCGGGCGCCACGCCGGCTTGGGCGTTTCGTCGGAATCGGTACAGCCATCCACGATGTCCGCGACGCGCGGCCCGAAGCGCCGCCGGATCTCCTCCGCGGTCGGCCGCCCTCCACAGTCCTCCACGGCATCATGAAGGAGCGCCGCGATCGCTTCGTCTTCGTCGCCGCCGTTCTCGAGCACCAGCGCCGACACCGACAGCAGGTGCGCCAGGTACGGGGTATCGGAGCCCTTGCGCCGCTGTTCGCGGTGGAGCTCGCTCGCCCACGCCATCGCCCGGTCGAATCGGTCCGAGAGAGAGGGCCGCGTTTTGGCTTCCTTTTCCCCGGGTTCCACGAAGATCACGCTCCCTTTTAACAGACGGAAGCCCTCCGATCCTTCCCGACGCCTTTCCGGCATCAAAACGCGAGCCCCTCGCTCTTCGAGGGTGTGAGGGTTCGCCTGCCATGCGGTGGCACCGTACTTGCGCCCGACAGGTCGGACCCCACTCGAAGGAGGGCGGATGCGAAAGCGGAAAAAGGACCTCGGTCCGCGGGCCGGCTTCCAGGACGGGCGGCCGCGCGGGCGATCCGGCGCGAGGAAAGTTCGCTACGGGGTGGTCGGGCTCGGCTGGTTCGCCCAGGTCGCGATCCTCCCCGCGTTCGATCACGCCAGTCGCAATTCGGAACTCGTAGCGCTCTTCTCGGACGATCCCGGGAAGCTCCTCAAGCTCGGACGCAAGTATCGGATCGGACCGGAGAAGCAGTTCGGATACGACCGCTATGACGAGGCCCTCCGTTCGGGCGATATCGACGCCGTTTACATCGCGCTCCCCAATCAACTGCACCGGGAGTACACGGTGCGGGCGGCGCGCGCGGGCGTTCACGTTCTGACGGAGAAACCGATGGCGGTGACCGAAAAGGACTGTGAAGCCATGATCCGGGCGTGCCGCGACAACGGCGTCCAGCTGATGGTGGCATACCGGCTTCACTTCGAAAGGGCGAACCTCGAAGCGGCCGAACTCGTCCAATCCGGCAGGCTCGGCGAGCCGCGCCTCTACAACTCCGTCTTCTGCAACGACGTGAAGGATCGCGACAACATCCGCCTGAACCCGATCGAGGAGGGAGGCGGTACGCTCTATGACATCGGTATCTATTGTTTGAACTCCGCCAGGTCTCTCTTCCGGAGCGAGCCTGAAGAGGTGTTCGCTTTTTCGGCGAGCAACGACGACCCGCGATTCCGACGCGCGGACGAGATGACGAGCGCGATCCTCAGGTTCCCGGGAGATCGGCTGGCGACGTTCACCTCGAGTTTCGGCGCCGCCTCATCTCACCACTACGACGTCTTCGGCACGAAGGGCAGACTGCGCGTCGAGCCGGCGTTCGAGTTTGCCGAAGGGATGAGCCACGAGGTGAAAATCGGTCAAAAGGTCCGCGCAAAGACGTTCGGTAAGCGCGACCAGATCGCGCCCGAAATCCTGGCATTCTCGGAGTGCGTGACGACCGGTCGCGCACCTGAGCCTTCGGGCCGCGAAGGTCTCGCGGACGTCCGGGTCATCCGTGCGCTCTACCGCTCGGCCGAGACGGGCCGCTCCGTGAAACTTCCCCCCTTCGAGAAGCGCAAACGCCCGGGGATCGACCAGGAAGTCCGCCGGCCTCCGGTTCACGAGTCGAAGCTCGTCCACGCGGATGCCCCGTCGGGGAAGAGCTGAACCGCGAGACGTCCGGACGAACCGGCGCGAGATCGCACCGCAAGCGGTCGAACCTCTCCGGCCCCGACTCATCCGGCCCCGACTCCAAAATGAATCGCAAGCTTGTTCTCTGGCGGAAAGTTCTGGTTGAAACGTGGGCTCGCTCGGGCGAGCACCGCTCGTTGACGGAAAGCGCCGCGCTCTCCTTCTACACACTCTTCTCTCTCGCCCCGGTCCTGGTCGTGGTGATCGCGGTGGCGAGCGCGTTTTTCGGAGAGGACGCGGTCCGGGGACAGGTCGTGCGGCAGTTGGGCGGTCTCATGGGCGCGGAGCAGGCGCAGATGGTCCAGGCCGTTCTCCAGCGGGTCGCGCGCCATCGGAAGGAAGGCCTGGCGGCGCTCCTCGGTGGCGTGGCCGTTCTGCTCGGCGCCACGGCCCTCTTCGTTCAGCTCCAGAGCTCCTTGAATCGCGTCTGGGATGTCGCTCCGCGGAAGGGGCATGTGATCTCGACGCTCCTTCGCAAGCGGCTGGTCTCCTTTGGCGTTCTGCTCGGGTTTGGTTTTCTCCTGCTCGTCTCGCTCGCGCTGTCGGCGGCGATCGCGGGGCTCCAGGATTGGATCGGCCGGCGGTGGGAAGTCTCGTCCGCGCTTCTGCAGCCGGCGAACCTGGGAGTCACCTTCGTCATTTTCACGATGATGTTCGCCATGATCTATCGCATTCTTCCCGATCGCGAGATCGCCTGGAAGGACGTCGCGCTCGGCGCGGTCGCTGCGTCTCTGGCGTTTCAGGCGGGCAAGTGGGCTTTCGGGTTGTACGTCGGCCGAGCCGCCCTCGCTTCACCGTACGGCACAGCCGGGGCCCTCGTCGTGATTCTCCTGTGGGTGTACTACGCGACCACTGTCCTTCTCCTCGGCGCCGAGTTCACCCGGGCGCACGCCACGACGGTCTCCGGGTCGGAGCCGAAAGCATCTCCGGGCGCCAGACGCGTCCGGGAAGTGCGCGAGGAGATCGGAGAGTCTTCGTAAGCCGTCGCTTCCCGCTCCTCTGCCGATGGGTGGGCCGCGGAGTCTGGCATTTTCGGGACGAAGCAGAGATGATCGGCCGTCCAGGGGGCCGGACCCTGGGAGCGCTGGAGCAGGCCCGAGGGGTTTCAAGATCAGGCCATAAGCGAAAAGAACGGCTCCGGCAGGCGGCCGAAACAGAGTGGCGGCTTTCTACGTACTCGAAACACAGGAGGCTCGTTCCCATGTTTAAAGCGATTTCGTGGAAGTCGATGCGCGGTGTTGCCCTCGTCGCGGTGCTCGCCGCTCCCGGCGGCCTCTCGGCAGAGCTTCCTCCGGTCATCCCGCGCGAGGTGCTCTTCGGCAACCCCCAGCGGAGCCAGCCGCGGCTGTCGCCCGACGGCCAGCGCCTCGCCTGGGTCGCGCCCGACAAGAAAAACGTCCTCCAGGTGTGGGTCAGGACGGTCGGCAAGGACGACGAAAAGATGGTCACGGCCGACAAAAAGAGAGGCGTCCGCCAGTACTTCTGGGCCCAGAACAACAAGACTCTTCTGTATCTCCAGGACAACGACGGGGACGAGAACTTCCACGTGTTCGGCGTCGACCTCGCCTCGGGTAACGTTCGAGACTACACGCCGTTTCAGGGAGTCCGCGCGAGCGTCGCCGGCATCAACCCCGATTTCCCGGACGAGCTCCTGCTCACGATGAACCTTCGAAACCGCCAGGCGATGGACGTCCACCGGCTGAATCTCGCGACCGGCGCCCTGGAGCTCGACACGGAGAACCCGGGCGACGTCGGCGGCTGGGGCTCCGACGCCAGGTTGCAGGTCCGTGCGGCGCAGGTCCAGACTCCGGACGGCGGGACGGAGATCCGGATCCGGGACGACGCGAAATCGCCGTGGAAGTCGCTCCTGAAGGTGGGGCCTGAGGAGATTCTGGGCTTCGAGGATTTCTCCCAGGATGGAAAATCCGTGTACCTGAAGACGTCCGCGGGCAGCGACACCGCGCGGCTGGTTTCCCGAGACCTCGCGACCGGCGCCGAGACGGTTCTCGCCGCCTCGCCGGAGGTCGACGCGGGCAACGTGCTCATTCAACCGAAGTCGCACGTCGTCCAGGCGGTCTCCTTCGAGCCCGGACGGTCCGCGTGGAAGGTGCTCGACCCTTCGATCCGGGCGGACTTCGACGGGATCGCGAAGCTGAATTCGGGCGATTTCACCGTCGTGAACCGCACCGCCGCCGACGATGCGTGGCTCGTCGCGTTCTCGTCGGACCGCGGGCCCGTCGCCTGGTACAAATGGGACCGCACGGCGAAAAAAGGAACTCTGATCTTCACGGCGCAACCGAAGCTCGAGGGCCTGCCGCTCGCCGAGATGAAGCCGGTCGTCATCAAGACCCGCGACGGGCTCACTTTGAACTCCTACCTGACCCTGCCGGTGGGAGTCGCACACAAGAATCTGCCGCTCGTCCTCTTCGTCCACGGCGGTCCCTGGGCCCGGGACACGTGGGGCTACAACTCCACCGCGCAATGGCTCGCCAACCGCGGCTACGCCGTGCTCCAGGTGAACTTCCGGGCGTCGACGGGATACGGCAAGAAGTTCCTGAATGCCGGGAACCGGCAGTGGGGCTTGAAGATGCACGAAGACCTGCTGGACGCCGCGAAGTGGGCGGTCGACAAGGGAGTCGCCGACGCGAAGAGAATCGCCGTGTTCGGCGGCTCGTACGGCGGTTACGCGGCGCTGGCAGCCGCGACGATGACGCCCGACACCTTCGCGTGCAACGTGGATATCGTCGGGCCGTCCAACATCAAGACGCTCATCGCCTCGATCCCCCCGTACTGGAAGCCAGTCCGGGCGATGTTCGACGTGCGCATGGGCAACGTGGACGACCCGAAGGATGCCGAACTCATCCGGACCGCCTCGCCACTCTTCCGCGCCGAGAAGATCACGAAGCCGCTTCTGATCGGCCAGGGCGCCAACGATCCGCGCGTCAACGTGAAGGAGTCCGAACAGATCGTCCAGGCCATCGAGAAGAATCGGGGCAACGTGACCTACGTCGTTTACTCCGACGAGGGGCACGGCTTCGCCCGTCCAGAGAACCGGATCGATTTCAACGCCCGCGCCGAGAAATTCCTCGGGGGCTGTCTCGGCGGCCGGGTCGAACCGATGGAAGGCGACAGGATCGCGGGGTCCACGGCGGTCGTGAAGGTGGTCGGCAAATAGCGACGCCTCCATGGCACCTCCTTCGGGTGAAGGAGCTCGGGGGAGTCGATCGTTGGCCAGGTGGTCTCAGTTTTCTGACTGCGCTGGCTTTCGGCCGGTTCGCCGCCGCGAGAGAAGGGAAGCGCAAGGACTCGACGAAAAACGGCAGCGGACTGCCGGTGGATGCCCGGAGTCATCGAACTCCGCGCGTCGAGTTCCCGCCCGAAGAAATCCTGTGTACAAAAAAAGGGCGCTACGCCCGTCGTCGTCGAGACGCCTTTCTTCTTGACGCCGGAAGGGATCCGTCGATAGTGTTCCCTTCTCGCTGTCAGCACGCCGTCTCAGTCGATCGGGGGAATCTTGTTCCATCCTGCTGCATTCGCAATCTGCGCGAGACGCCGCTCCCACGGCGGCGATCCTGTGCGGACCCACCCCCCCGCCACACAACTGGTCCTCACCGCCGTGGATTTCCGCGTCCGGTAACCGCTCTCCCGGCATCTCACACGGTTCATCCCTAAAGGAGGATTCATGATCCAGAGAAAGTTTCATCGGCTTGCCGCCGCGGGCCTCATTGCCTTCGTCCTTGCGGCGGTGGCAATCGGCCTCGTCGCGGCGAGGAAACCCCACGCACCGAAGGCGCGAAGGGCTGGTCCCGCAGCCCTCAAGAGGGGGGACGCGGACCGGGCCAGGCCGGGCAGTAACGCGGAGACCATCATCGGCGCGAACGAGACGCGCGGCGCCGACTCTTCCCCGGACATCGAGGCCTACCTTCAGCGGGCCTATCCCGCCGACGAAGTGCCGATGGAAGCGACCATCGCCGCCCAGAACGGTTGGGCAGCGCTGAACGCGAGCGCGCACTCGGCGGGCTCCTGGCAGCTGATCGGCCCGAACAAGGCAACGTATCCCGGCGTCTTGAACTCCTTTCTCGGCGACGGAGCCCCATACGTAACGGCGGGCCGCGTAACAGCCATGGCC
>JBDUBI010000110.1:0-13915 GCA_040004225.1 Acidobacteriota bacterium | reverse complement strand
CCGGGCGCTCGCGAGCGCCCTCCTCGACCGGGGCATCGAGGTTTCCATCGGAGATCGCGCTCCGGAGTCGGCCTTCGAAGGTCTGGAGGCCCTGCGGGCCCGCGGAGCGAAGCTGTTCTTCGGCGGGCCGGAAGAGGGATTCCTCGAGGGCGCCGGGTGGCTGGCGGTCTCGCCGGGCGTTCCCCTTTCGGCGGGGCCCGTCGCGGAGGCGCGCGCGAGGGGCATTCCGGTTTCGGGCGAGCTCGAGATCGCATGGGAGATCGCCGAGGCGGAGGTCGAGGGAACGAACCGGTGGGTTGCGATCACGGGCACGAACGGCAAGTCGACGACAACCGCCTGGATCGCCGACATCCTGAGGCGATCGGGCCGGCCCGTCGCCCTGGCGGGGAACATCGGCGTGCCGCTGTCGACCTTCCTCTCGGAGCGCGAGCCGCGCGATTTCGTCTGCGAGGTGTCTTCCTTCCAGCTCGACACGCTGGAGTGGTTCGCTCCGGACGTCGCGGTGCTGACGAACGTCACACCCGACCATCTCGACCGCTACGCGGGTTTTGCGGAATACGCGGCCTCCAAGGAGCGCGTCTTCGCGTTTCAGGAAGCGGGTGACTTTTCGGTCGTGAACGCGGACGATCCCGTCTCGTCGGCGGCGCGATCGCGCGCCCGCCGCGTCCCGTTTTCTCGGACGAGCCGGGCGGAGGGCGGGGCCTGGCTCGAGAGCGGCTCGATTTTCTCGGGTGTCGCCGGCGAGGCGAGGCGAATCCTCGGCGCGGAGGAGCTCTCGCTGTCGGGAGCCCACAACGTCGAAAACGCCCTGGCCGCGCTCTGCGCCGCGGAATGCCTCGGCGTCCCGCACGAGGCGATCCGGGGAGGGCTGACCGGGTTTCGGGGTCTGCCGCATCGCACGCAGCTCGTGGCGGAGGCCGGCGGCGTGCGCTGGGTCAATGACTCCAAGGGGACCAACGTGGATGCGACCAAAAAGTCGCTGGAGGGCTGTCCGCCGGCGTCCGTGATTCTTATCCTCGGCGGCCGGGACAAGCATGGAGACTTTGCCGCGCTGCTCCCGCTCGTTTCCAACGCCGCCCGTCGCGTGCTGACCGTGGGCGAGGCCGCCGAAACGATCGAACGGACCTTCGAGGATTCCGTCGTCACCGAACGGGCGGGGACGATGGATCGCGCCGTGGCCCGCGCTGCGGAAATCGCGCGGCCCGGCGACACGGTGCTGCTCTCTCCGGCGTGCGCGTCGTTCGACCAGTATTCGAATTTTGAAGAACGCGGCGACCACTTCACGCGGCTGGCGCGGGCGGCGGCCGCCGCCGGGACATCGCATGGCTCGTAAGCTCACGAGCGACAGAGTCCTCTTCGCGGCGCTCATCGCCCTCTCCCTCTTCGGGTGCGTCATGATTTACAGCGCCTCGGCCGTTTCCGCGGCGCAGAGCGGCGGCAATCCCTACCGGTACCTGATCAAGCAGATCGTCGCGCTCGCCGCGGGGGGCATCGCCGCGTTTGCGGTGTACCGGACCGACTACCGCAAATTTTCGAAACCCTGGGTCGTGTACGGGACGTTCGGGGCCGCGTGGTTGCTCTGCGTCGGCGCTCTCTTTCACCCGCCCATCAACAACGCGAGGCGCTGGATCCCGCTCGGGCCGGTCATGCTGCAGCCGTCGGAGATGTTGAAGATCGGCCTGGCGCTCGTCCTCGCGTCCCTGCTCGCCCGCAAGGTCGAGAGCACCGGCGATCCGGAGCGCGCGATGGTGGCCTCCCTGGTGTTTACGGGGGCCGCCGCGGGAGTCGTGATCCTCGAGCCCGACATGGGCACCGCGGTCTGTTATTTGATGCTCTGCACGGTCCTGTTCTGGCTGTCCGGCGTGCGGGCCCGGTTCTTCGCGATCGGAGCGGCGGGGCTCATCCCCCTCCTCGCCGCGCTGGCTTTCTCGGCGAGTTATCGCCGCGCCCGCCTTCTGTCGTTCTTAAAGCCCGAGGCGGACCCGCTCGGAGCTGGATTCCAGGCGATCCAGTCGCTGATCGCGGTCGGGGCCGGCGGACTCGCCGGGAACGGGCTCGGCGGGGGAAAGCAGAAGCTCTTCTTCCTGCCGTATCCCCACACGGACTTCATTTTCGCGATCGTGGGCGAAGAGCTCGGATTCTTAGGCGCGGTCGCGGTCGTCGTCTGCTTCGGAATCGTCGCGTGGCGCGGCCTTCGCGTCGCGCGCCGCGCCCCCGACGTCTTCGCGTCGTATCTCGCGGCGGGCGCGACGGCGCTGCTCGTCGTCCAGGCGTTCATCAACGTCAGTGTCGTGCTGGCGCTCGTTCCGACGAAAGGGATTCCTCTGCCGTTTGTCTCGTACGGAGGGTCCTCGCTGGTGGCGTCCTGGATCGCGGCCGGGTTGATCCTGAATATTTCGCAGCACGAAGTGACCACGGTCGAAAACTGAGAACCGAACACTGAGAACAGAGAGTTCCGCGGGGGGCGCCTACGTGATTGCGGCGGGAAAAACGGGAGGACACATTTTCCCCGGCATCGCGCTCGCGAGGGAGATCCGCGCGCGGCGGCCCGACGCGCCCATCGTCTTCATCGGAACGCCCGAGGGGCTCGAACACCGCCTCGTTCCCGAAGCGGGGTTCCCGCTCGAATCGGTCCGCGCCTCGGGGTTCGTCGGGAAGTCCTTCGGCGCCCGGCTGCGCGCGCTTAAGAACCTGCCGCTCGGTTTTTTCGAAGCGAGGCGGATTCTTCGCCGCCACAAGGCTCGCGCGGTCGCCGGGATGGGAGGTTACGTGAGCGTCCCGGTGCTCGCGGCCGCCCGGTCACTGGGAATTCCGACGCTCGTTCACGATTCGGATGCGCTGCCCGGCGTGGCCTCCCGCCTCTTGAACCGCATCGCCACGCGCACGGCCGTCGGTGTCGCCGAGGCCAACCACCGCCTGGCCCGTCCCGGAGTGGTCACCGGAACCCCGGTCCGTCCGGAATTCTTTGCGGGAACCCGGGAGCCGGAAGCCCGCGGCCGCCCCGCGCGGGTGCTCGTCTTCGGAGGCAGCCAGGGCGCGGCCGTCTTGAACCGCGCCATGGCCGAGGCGTCGCGGACTCTGAAGGGCGACGGCCTGTCCGTCATCCACCAGACGGGAGAAAAACACCTGGCCTCGACCCGAGAGCTTTACGGAGAGGTCCCCCCCGGCTGGTCGCTCGAGGCGTTCCTGCCGCGCCTCTGGGAACCGCTCGCCTGGGCGGACCTCGTCATTTCCCGTGCCGGCGCCATGACCCTGGCGGAACTCGCCGCCGCCGGGCGGCCGGCGATCCTCGTCCCCTTCGGGGCCGCCGCGCACGGGCACCAGGCCGCCAACGCGCTGGCTTTTTCGCGGGCAGGCGGGGCCTCGATCCTCGACGAGGCGGCCTTGGATGGCGGCCGCCTCGCCGAGGCGATCCGGGGCCTTTTCGCGGACCCGCCGGGGCTCGCCCGGATGGCGGCGGCGGCGAAGGCCCTGGCGGCCCCGGAGGCCGCGGGCCGGCTGGCGGACCTGCTCTTCGAGGCCGAAATCGCGGGGCGGGCGGCGTGAGGTTTCTCCGACTCCGGCGCCTCCACTTCGTCGGGGCCGGGGGCGTCGGCATGAGCGGTCTCGCCGAAATCCTCCTGCTTTCGACCCCCCTCGAAATTTCGGGCTGCGATCAGCAGAGATCCGAAAATACCGACCGCCTGACAAAGCTCGGCGCCCGGGTCGCCTACGGCCACGACGCGAGTCACGTGCGCGACGCGGACCTCGTGGTGATCTCGTCGGCCATCGGCGAAGCGAACCCGGAAGTCGTCGCCGCCCGGGAGCGAGGCGTCCCGGTGATCCGCCGCGCGGAGATGCTGGCGGAGATCATGCGATTAAAGCAGGGCGTCGCGATCGCGGGGACACACGGGAAGACGACCACCACCTCTCTGGCGGGCATGGTGCTGACCGAGGCCGGCTTCGACCCGACGATCGTCGTCGGCGGCCAGGTGCGCATCCTCGGGACGAATGCCCGGCTCGGAAAGGGCGACTACCTCGTCGCCGAAGCGGACGAGTTCGACCGATCCTTCCTGGAGCTCACGCCGGTGGTGGCGGTGATCACGAACATCGAGGCGGACCACCTCGACTGCTATCGCGACCTCGACGACATCCAGGATGCGTTTGCGACGTTCGCGAACCGGGTCCCCTTCTACGGCGCGGTCGTGCTCTGCATCGACGATCCCGGCGCGCGCGAGATCGTTCCCCGGATCAAGCGCCGGATCGTCACCTACGGCGAGTCGCCCGAGGCGAATGTGCGCGCGAGGGAAATCGACCTGCAGGCCACGGGCACGACCTTCGAGGTGTGGGAAGGGCAGACGTGGTCGTTAGGCAGCGTCCACCTTCGCCTTCCCGGCCGCCACAACGTCGCCAACGCGCTGGCGGCCATCGCCGTCGGCCGGGAGCTCTCGATTCCGTTTCCCACCATCGCCCGCGCTCTCTCGGAGTTCACCGGCGTCGTTCGCAGGTTCGAGACCAAAGGCGAGCGGGGCGGCGTTCTCGTGGTGGACGACTACGCGCATCACCCGACCGAGATCGCCGCGACTCTCGCTTCCGCCCGGCAGGTCTATCCCGGCCGCCGGCTCGTCGCTCTTTTCCAGCCCCACCTCTATTCGCGCACGCGAGACTTCGCGGGCGAGTTCGGGCGCGTCCTGACCGCGTCCGATCTCGCAATCGTGATGGACGTCTATCCCTCGCGGGAGCAACCGATTCCGGGCGTTTCGGGGCAGCTCGTCGCCGACGCGGCGCGGTCCCACGGCCATGCGAATGTAGTGTATGTCCCTCTAAAAGAAGAACTTGGTGGCGAGCTCGACAGGCTCTTGAAGACAGGCGATCTCCTTTTGACGATGGGCGCCGGGGACATCGTGAAATTCGGGGAGGAGTACCTCCGCCGTGGATAGCGAACCCGTTTTTCTGCGGCGCGGCCGCGCCGAGGTCAAGAAGCCGGGGCGATGGCGGCGGCCTCTGTCCCTTTTCGCGGTTCTCCTGTGCGCCGGGTTCGCGGGTTCGAAGTTTCTGGGAGGTCCTCTCTTCGCGCTCCAGCGGTTCGAGATCTTCGGCAACGAACGTTCACGGACCGAGGACGTTCTGCGCGCCCTCGAGCCGTGGCGCTCCCGAAATCTCGTGATGCTGGACCTCGCTCCGGTTGCGGAGCGGCTCGCAAAGGAACCGTGGATCGAGCGCGTGACTCTATCAAAGAGATTTCCGGACGGGCTCGCCGTCCGTGTCGCGGAACGCCGGCCGATCGCGCTGCTCCGGGAGAAAGGACGGCTCTTCTGGCTCGACGCGCGCGGGCAGGCGATCGCGTCGTACGACGCGCGGGGGGACCGCGGCGAGTACGTGCTCGTCTCCGGCGAGCGTCGCCAACTGCCGGAGCTCGTCGGACTGATAGAAGAGCTTCGCGAAAAGCGTCCCGAGTATTTCTCCGCGCTCTCGGAAATCGCTGCATTGCCGGATGGCGGTTTCGGTATGATGGATTCCATCTTCAGAAGGCCGGTTCGTGTTCTGCGTCGAGACGCCCCCGAGAAGATCCGCGCGCTCTTGAACGCGCGCGAGCTCATCGTTCGACGAGGTTGGGAGGCCCGGGCCATAGACCTGCGTTTTGCGGATCGCATCGTGCTCGAGGGCGCGTACGGAGCGGGGAACTCGCTCTGATGAGGAATCGTCGCCTGGGAAGGTGTGAGGCGTCAGGCGTCAGGCGAAGCGGAGTCGTCAGGCGTCAGGCTTCAGGCGTCAGGCGGAGTTCCGATCTCGAGTCCGTCCCCGCCGCGCCCCTCACGCCTGACCCCTCACGGTCGCGGGTGCTCTGATATGTCGAAGCCCGAAAACTTTCTCGTCTCCTGCGACATCGGCACGACGAAGATCTGCGTCCTGATTGGCGAGCAGAACGCCAACGGCTCTCTGGACGTGATCGGCAAGGGCTCGTCGGCCAACCGCGGCACTCGCAAAGGGAACATCGTCAACGTGGACGCCACGATCGAGGCGATCAAGAGGGCCGCCGAAGAGGCCGAAATCATGGCGGGCGTCCAGATCGCCCGGGCGTGGGTGGGCGTTTCGGGGTCGAATGTCCGATCCTTCAACAGCCGCGGCGTTGTCGCCGTGGCGGGGAAGGACCGCGAGATCACGAAGGAGGACGTGGCGCGGGTGATCGACGCCGCCCGGGGAGTGCAGATCCCCCAGGATCACGAGGTCATTCACGTCATTCCGCGCGATTTCGCGGTGGACGGCCAGGACGGGGTCGCCGACCCGGTCGGGATGGTCGGCGCGCGTCTCGAAGCCGACGTCCACGTCGTGACGGCGCCTGTCGCGGTGACCCAGAACATCGTCACCTGCGCCAACAAGGCGGGGATCGAGGTGGTCCAGCTCGTCCTCGAGCAGTTCGCCGCCGCCGAGGCGGTCTTGACCCCCGATGAGAAAGAACTCGGGATCGGCCTCGTGGACATCGGCGGCGGGACGACCGAGGTCGCGATCTATCACCGGGGCTCGATCGCGCATACCGCGGTGATCCCGATCGGCGGCGACCACTTCACCAACGACCTCGCGGTGGTGCTGCGCGCCCCGATCACCGATGCCGAACGGCTGAAAAAGAAGTTCGGTTCGGCGATGACGAGCGCGGTCGGCGAGGACGATATGGTCGAGGTGCCCATGGTGGGGGGCCGCGCGCCGAAGCTCTGTCCTCGCACCACCCTTTCGGAGATTCTTCAGCCCCGCGCGGAGGAGCTGCTCGGCCTGGTCCGCGAGGATCTCGTCCGCCTCGGGCTCGAGAAGGAAATTCGCTCCGGGATCGTCCTGACGGGCGGGGGCGCGGAGCTCGAGGGGATCGTGGAGGTCGCGGAAAGCATCTTCGAGGGGCCGGTGCGCCGCGGCGTTCCGACCGGGGTGGGCGGATTGGTTGACGTGGTGTCGCGGCCGGAGTGGGCGACCGCGACGGGGCTGCTTCTCTACGGACACCGGAACAAGGCGGGGCGTCGCCGCGGTCGGGGCGTTGGCCGGGTGACGGCGTCGGTGTCGAAGTTTTTTCGAGAGTTCTTCTGAAGGCACGCGCCGGAACGCGGAAGGGACGGAGGGAGCAACCCATGATCGAGTTCGTTGGTGACGAGAACCGCAGAAGCTCCATCGAGCTGGAAGGTGACGCATCGCCCGCGATGATCAAGGTGATCGGAATCGGGGGCGGCGGTTCGAACGCCGTGAACCGGATGATCGCCGCGGGGGTCCGGGGAGTCGACTACATGGCTTGCAACACGGACCTCCAGGCGCTGCGGCGCGCCGCGGCGCCGTTGAAGCTCCAGATCGGATCCCGGCTGACGAAGGGGCTCGGCGCCGGCGCCGATCCCGATGTCGGCAGGAACGCCGCGCTCGAAGACCAGGAGAGGCTTGCGGAAGCGCTGAAGGGCGCCGACATGGTCTTCATCGCCGCGGGTCTCGGGGGCGGCACCGGCTCGGGCGCCGGTCCGATCATCGCCAAGATCGCGGCGGAGTCCGGCGCCTTGACCGTGGCGGTCGTCACCAAACCCTTCCAGTTCGAGGGCGTCAAGCGGATGCGGCAGGCCGAGCGCGCCGCGCGCGAGCTCCGCGATCACGTGGACACCCTGATCACGATTCCGAACCAGCGCCTGCTGTCCTTCGTCGAGAACAAAACGCCGCTGGCCGATTCCTTCAAGATCGCCGACGACGTGCTGCGCCAGGCGATCCAGGGGATCTCGGACCTCATCAATTGTCCGGGCGAAATCAATCTCGACTTCGCCGACGTCAAGAAGATCATGTCGGACATGGGCCGCGCCCTGATGGGAACGGCGACGGCGAGCGGCGAGAACCGCGCCGTCCATGCCGCGCAGGCCGCCATCTCGTCGCCACTTTTGGAGGACGCGTCGATCGAGGGCGCCCGGGGCGTTCTCATGAACATCACCGGTGGATCGGACCTGACGCTCTATGAAGTGAACGAGGCCGCGGCGATCATCCAGCAGGCGGCGGACCCCGACGCCGAAATTCTCTTCGGCTGCGTGCACGACGAGAACATGGCGGGGTCCGTGAAGGTGACCGTGATCGCCACGGGGTTCGATCGCGCCGACGCGGCGGCAGACGCCCTTCAGATCGACGATGAGCACCCCCGTCCGACGGGAGCGCGGCCGATCCGGTCCCCTTTCCTGCGCGGCGACGACAGCGGCGGATTCGGTCCAAACGCCTCCGCGAGCCGGGACGACTTCGACATCCCGACGGTGCTGCGGCGACAGATGGACTGAGCCTTCCCCCTCTCCCCGCGCGCCGGGGGAGAGGGCGGGGGTGAGGGGAGAGGTCAGGAAGCCTGACAGGACTCGAGCGGGAGAGAGAGAGCTTCCTGTCTCACCCTGTACCTGTTGAAAAGCCACCTCCCCGGTGGTGATGGCCGCACGCTCGAGGGAGAGAGAGATTCCCCCTCACCCTGACCCTCTCCCCGAGCGCGGGGAGAGGGATTGAGCTCACATCCCCTCCCTGTCCTCCTCTTTGTCCTGCCCGAAGAACTCCCGCTCGCGGCGGATGAGCTCCTGGCGCTTCCGGCGCGCCTTGTCCCGCCACTTCTTGTACGCGTGCGCGATCTTCGGATGCCGGTGCAGAAAACGGCGGAGCGCCCGGCGGAGAGGCGGGAAGACGAGCGAGAAGAAGAGAACGCTCATGATGAAAAAGGGGACCTGCGGGACGATCGGAAGCAGGACGCCGATCACCCCCAGGATGAAGAATCCGACCCCGAGAGCGATATTCCACGCCTTGCTCCGGCGCCGCCGGCGCTTCTGCCGCCTGCGCGGGGGCGGCCGCCGGACCCCCGGATTCGAGATCGGGTTCATACCCCTCGAGTCCCGGGTCTCACGGCCTGGACGACTTTCCCGGGCCGCCCAGGACGTCCTCGACCGACAGAAAGGTGACGGGCCCCAGGTGAAGGGCCGCGACCTGCGCTTCGATCCTGCGCCGATCGCCGACGACCACGATCGCGCAAGAGCGAGGGTCGATCCACTGCCGAGCGACCCGCCGGACGTCCGCCGCCGTCACGGCCTGGATTCGCCCGACATAGGTGTTGAAGTAGTCGTCGGGCAGGCCGTAGACGAACTGGTCGCGGACGCGCCCCGCGACCTGGCCGTCCGTCTCGAATCCCGCGGGGTATCGCAGCGCCGCGTAATTTCTCGCGCGCTCGAGCTCCGGCGCCGGAGTCTCTTCGCGGATGGCCTCGAGCTCCCGGAAGAACTCGGTCAGCGCAGGGCCCGTCTTGTCCGTCTGGACCGCGGCGGAGGCGAGAAAGGGACCGGTCGAAATCCGGTAATCGAACTGCGAGAACGCACCGTAGGTGTACCCCTTCGTCTCCCGCAGGTTGTGGTTCAACCGTGAGGTGAAAGACCCGCCGAGGATCGTGTTCGCCACCAGGAGCGGGAAGTAGTCGGGGGTCGACCGCGGCGGACCGACTCGGCCGATCCAGATCTGCGATTGCGGGGCTTCCGGCTTGTCGACGAGGATCACGCGCCTTCCGGAGAGCTGTGGGGCGGCCGCCGGCGGCGAGACGGCGGAGGCGGGCCCGCTCGCCGCCCAGGACCCGAAGGCTCGATTCAGGAGAGGCAGCGCCTCGGCGGCGCGCACGTCTCCGACGACGACGATCGCCGCGCCGGCGGGCGTGTAGCGCGCCGCGTGGAAGCGGCGCACCTCGTCGCGGGTGACGCTCCGAATCGACGCGGGGCTCCCTTCCGGCCGCCGTCCGTAGGCGTGGCGGCCATAGACCGCGCGGGCAAACGCCGCGGCGGCGATCTCCGCGGGGTCGTCTCTCCACTGGAGCATTCCGGTCAGACGCTCCTGACGGACCCGTTCGAGCTCCTCGGGCGGGAAGGTCGGGTTGCGGACGAGATCGGCGATCAGGGCCATGGCGTCTGAGAGACGCGCCACCGGAACGTTGATTCCCACGGTGGTCGTGTCCCATCCCGCCTCGGCTTCGAGCGCCGCTCCCAGGGTGTCGGCGAGGTCCGAGATCTCCAGAGCGGACCGGCTTCCCGCTCCGCGGTCGAGCAGGTCGGCGGTCAGGCTCGCGAGGCCCGGGCGGTTCGCGGGGTCCGCGGACGCGCCTCCCCGCAGAATGACGAGCACCTCCGCGAGCGGCACCTTGTGACGCTCCACGAGAAATACGGGAATCCCGTTCGAGAGCTGGAGCCGCGACGTCTCCGGAAGACGAAGCGCGACGGGAGCGCCGGGCTTCGGCGGATGCGAGCGGTCGGGCGCCGCCGCCGCGGAGATCGGTGGCCCGAACGGAACCAGTGCCCCGAGCAGAACCGCGGCGCCCAGGACCGGCCAGGCGAGGCGTGTCATCGCGCAACTCCCTTCGTGGCAGCGAGCGATGTCTTTCCCGCAGGCACGACGCTCAACACGACGCGGGCGTCGTCGGGAAGCTGTCTCCGCGCGGTGCTCTGCACGTCGCGGCCATCGAGCGCCCGGTGACGCGTCAGGTCCTCGTTGAAGTAGTCCGGCCGCCCCGTTTCCATGTCATAGGCGTTCAAGAGGTCCGCCTTGTCGCGATTGCGCTCGAGCGCCCGATAGAAGCCCGCCTCGTACTGGTTGACGGCGCGCTCGAGCTCCCGGGCCGTCGGCGGCTCCCGCTTCACGCGATCGAGCTCCTCCTGCACGATCCGCTCGATCTCGGTTAAGGGGTGCCCTTCCCGGGCCGTCACCGCGATCAAAAACAGGGACGCCAGCGCACGGGAGTCCTGCACGGCCGAAACGTCCTGGGCGATCTGCAGGTCGTAAACGAGTCGCTTGTACAGCCGGGAGTTCTTCCCCGAGGCGAGAACGCTCGAGAGAAGGTCCAGGGCTTCGTCCCCCGGCGCAAAATGGGCCGGTGTGATCCACGCCATGTACAGCCGGGGAAGCTGCACGCGGTCTTCGAGCGTCACGCGTTTTTCCGACGTCAGCACGGCGGGCGCGGCGGAAAGCGCCGGCGGCTTCGTCCCCGCCGGGACGTCGGAAAACCAGCTCTCGATCCGGCGGCGCGCATCCGCCGTCTCGAAGTCTCCCGAAACGACGAGGCTCGCATTTCCGGGCGAGTAGAAGCTGCGGAAGAAACCTGCCACGTCTTCGTGCGTCGCGGCCGTCAGGTCCTCCATCGAGCCGATCACCGGCCAGTGATACGGATGGCCGGGAGGAAACACCTCTTCCTCGATCCGGATCGACGCCTGGCCGTAAGGCTGATTCTCGATATGTTCGCGGCGCTCGTTCTTCACGACGTCGCGCTGCTGATCGACGCGAGCCGGAGAAAGAACGTCGAGGAGATACCCCATCCGGTCGGACTCTAAAAAGAGGGCCAGATCGAGCGCGTTTGCGGGAAGCACCTCGTAGTAGTTCGTGCGATCGTTGTTGGTCGATCCGTTGTTGTCGCCGCCGGCGCCTTCGAGAAGCGTGTCGAACTCGCCCGGCTTCACGTGGGAGGAGCCTTCGAACAGAATGTGCTCGAAGAGGTGGGCGAGGCCGGTGCGGCCGGGTTTCTCTCGCGCGGACCCGACGCGGAACCAAACGTCCACCGCGACCAAGGGGACCGTGTGGTCTTCATGGAGGATGACGTTCAGCCCGTTGGCGAGCTGAAGCTGCGTGTAAGGAACGTCGATCCGCGGGCAGCTCTCCACGGAGGCGGGGGGTGGGGCCGCGGCGGGGGCGGGCCCCGTCGCCTGCGCGATCACGGGCGGCGCGGTGGAAAAGACCGAGAGCAGAAAAGCGAAGTACGGCGTCATGGCTCCTCCGGGCGGATGAGAGCACGAAACTCTGTCAGATGCGCCGTGCCGAATTGGCACGGCCTGCCGCCTACTCGACGATCGCCGCCTTGACGGAGTTCGAGCTGCCCGAGACCCCTATGGGAATTCCGGCGGTGATCACGATCCGATCGCCCCGGGAGACGAGGCCGGTCGAGAGGGCGAGCTCCGGTATGGAGTCCATCAGAGCATCGGTCGACTCCGGCATCTCGATGCGGAGCGGAGTGACCCCCCAGACGAGAGCGAGCCGGCGGTAGGTTTCTGGCAGAGGCGTCAGGGCCAGTATCGTGTGCTTCGGCCGGTGGCGCGCGAGGAGACGGGCCGCGTTCCCGGTTTGCGTGCAGGCGATGATCGCGGCCGCCCCGATGTCATCGGCGAGGGTGCACGCCGCGTCCGCCACCGCCTCGGGGAGTGACGTCACGCCGGATTCGACGATGCGCGGCCGCCAGGTGTCGTAGGGGAACGCCGTCTCGGCGTCCTCGGCGATGCGGACCATGGTCTCGAGAGATTCCAGCGGGAACCTGCCGCTGGCCGTCTCCTCGGAGAGCATGACGGCGTCGGTTCCGTCGAGGATGGCGTTCGCGACGTCCGCCACCTCCGCCCGGGTGGGGCGCGGGCTGTCCACCATCGAGCGGAGCATCTGGGTCGCCGTGATGACCGGCTTTCCGGCGCGGTTTGACCGCGCGATCAGCATCTTCTGGAGGAGCGGCACGTGCGCGAGAGGAGTCTCGACGCCCAGATCTCCGCGGGCCACCATGATCCCGTCGGCCGCAGCGACGATCTCCTCGATGTTGCGCAAAGCTTCGTGTTTTTCGATCTTGGCGATCAGCGGAACGGCCGAGCCGCGCTCGTGGAGAAACGCGCGCGCGTCCGCCACGTTGCCTGCGGTGCGCACGAACGAGAGCGCCACCATGTCCACTCCCTGCTCGATGCCGAATTCGAGATCGCGCAGATCTTTGTCGGTCAGGGAGGGCGCGTCGATCGACCTGGTCGGCAGGTTGATGCCTTTGTTCGAGGAGAGGAATCCGCCCGCCACCACCTGGCAAACGATGTCGGTCGCCGTCGTCGCGAGAGCTTCGAGCTGGAGGTCGCCATCGGCCAGCAGCAGTGTGTCTCCCGGACGGACGCTCGCCGGAAGTCCCGGCCACGTCACCGAAATCTCCCGCGCGTCCCCGGGGATCGGCCGGGTGGTGAGCGTGAGGCGGCTTCCCGTTTCGATCAGCACGGGCCCGTTGGCGATGGGTCCCAGGCGCAGCTTGATGCCGGCAAGATCCTGAAGTACCGCAACCGCGCGTCCGGTCCGCTCCGCGATCGAGCGGACGGAGGCGATGTTGCGGGAGTGCTCCTCGTAGGTGCCATGGGAGAAATTGAGCCGTGCGACGTTCATCCCGGAGACGATCAGACGCTCGAGGACCTCCGGAGATTCCGAGGCGGGTCCGATGGTGCAGACGATCTTCGCGCGGGGCATCGAGGGGGATTGTGCCTCGAATGGATGGTCTGCGGGAGTGGTGCGCAAAAGAAGTGGGGAGGGACGGGCGAGGGGCGGGAGGCTGGAGGGGGGGAGGCGAAGGGCGAGGGGCGAACGGCGAACGGCGGAGCGCGGAGTGCGGAGGGCGGACTGTCCGCGGAGAAGTACCTTCCCGTTTCCCGTTTCCCGTTTCCCGACTTCCGCACTACAGTCTCCGCGTGGCAGAGGATGAGAATCCTGGAGAGATGGAGGTGCTTTTCGAGGGGCGGCACCTGACCTTCGTGAAACGCAGCGGCTGGGAGTTCGTGCAGAGAAGGAACATCACGGGGATCGCCATTCTCGTCGCGTTGACCGACGAGGGAAACGTCCTCTTCGTCGAGCAGCACCGGGAGCCGGTCGGCCAGGTCGTCCTGGAGTTTCCGGCGGGCCTGGCAGGCGACCAGACATCGCCCGAGACGGCGGAAGAATCCGCCAATCGGGAGCTCGTCGAGGAGACGGGCTATCGCGCGGCGACGCTCGAAATCCTGTGCGAAGGTCCCCCGTCTCCGGGCCTCTCGGATGAGATCGTGACGGTCTATCTGGCCCGCGGCCTCACCCGGGAGGGTAAGGGCGGAGGCGTCGACGGCGAAGACATCCGCGTGTACGAAGTGCCCTTCGCCGAGGCCTACGAGTGGCTGGATGC